>NZ_JBITXV010000002.1:205441-728074 GCF_044544845.1 Streptomyces sp. NPDC053474 | reverse complement strand
TTCGGCCTTCCGGCGGTGTCGACTCTATCAGATCCTTTCGGGCCTGATTCCCAGTCAACTTGGGCTGCCTTCCCGGCTGTTGGGCCGTTCCGACGTCCCAAACTTTAGCGGATTCTCCCGGCGATTCATAATCGCGCCCTGGAATTGAATTCGGACATGCCGAAATCAGTCCCGTGGGGAGGTCGTGCTGGTGTTTGGGTGCCGCGTCAGCGGCGAGATGCGCTGTCGCAGAACCGTTACGGCCCCGCGACAACTCGAAGAACCTTACGGGCCGGGCGGCGCACTGTCAACCCCTGACTCCGTGAACATCAGTCGAGGTCGTTGAGGCGGCCGCCCGCGTCCGGCTGGGCGTGCTCCACGCGGCGCAGCAGGCGCGTGAGCACCTCGCCCAGGACGCCCCGCTCGGCCGAGGACAGGTCCTGGAGGAGGTCCTCTTCGAAGACCGTGGCGAGCCGCATGGCCTCCAGCCACTTCTCCCGGCCCTCGCCGGTGAGCTCCACGATCACCCGTACGCGGTTGCTCTCGTCGCGCTCCCGGGTGACCAGGCCCTCGCTCACCATGCGGTCGATGCGGTGGGTCATGGCGGCGGGCGTGAGGCCGAGGCGCTTGGCCAGCTCGCCGGGGCCCATCCGATAGGGGGCGCCGGAGAGGACGAGTGCCTTGAGGACCTCCCACTCGGCGTTGCTGATGCCGAGGGTCGCGGTCTGGCGGCCGTAGGCGACGTTCATCCGCCGGTTGAGGCGGCCGAGGGCCGAGACGATCTTCTCGACCTGGGGGTCGAGGTCCTGGAACTCGCGCTGGTAGGCGGCGATCTGCTCTTCGAGTGTCGGCTCTGTGGGGCCGGGGGTGTCACCCATGGGCGCAGTATGGCACGGCCGTGGTTGGCATCGAAGTCCTTCAGTGTGTATTGTTTAGATCCTAACTTTAGCTTTGAAGTCTTCACTCCTAAGGCAGGTGAAAGTGACCATGGCGATGGGCGCCGCGATGCGCCGGATCCACGTGGGCAACGCACTGAGCGCGTTCGGCCTCGGCTTTACCGTCCCCTTCCTGTACGTGTACGTGGCGCAGGTCCGGGACCTCGGCGCCGTGACGGCGGGCCTCGTGCTCGCCGCCTTCGCGGTGGCCGCGCTCATCGTGCTGCCGTTCTCCGGCCGGGCCATCGACCGGCGCGGACCGCTGCCCGTCCTCATCGCCGCCCTGCTCACCGCCGCCGTCGGCGCCCTGAGCCTGGGCCTGGCGGCCAGCGCGCCCCTCGTCCTGCTGTCGGCGGGCGCGCTCGGCGCGGGCCAGGCCGTCATGCAGCCCGCGCTCGCGACGATGATCGTCGAGTGCTCCACGCCCGACACCCGCACGCGCGCGTTCGCCACTCAGTTCTTCCTGCAGAACCTGGGCCTCGGCGTCGGCGGCCTCATCGGCGGCCAGCTGGTCAAGCACGAGCGGCCCAGTGACTTCACGCTGCTCTTCGCCATCGAGACCGTGATCTTCCTGGTGCTCGTCGGCGTCATGCTGACCACGCGCATGCCCCGCTCGCCCCGCATCGCGGACGCCGCGCCGCAGGCCCGGGGCAGCATGAAGGACGTCTTCCGCAACCCCGTGATGCTCCAGCTGTGCGTCCTGGGCTTCGTGCTGTTCTTCGCCTGCTACGGCCAGTTCGAGTCCGGCCTGTCCGCGTACGGCGTGGAGGCCGCCGGGATCTCGCCGTCGACCCTCGGCATCGCGCTCGCCGCCAACACCGGCGCCATCGTCGTCGCCCAGTTCGCCGTCCTGCGGTTCGTCGAGCGCCGCAAGCGCTCGCAGGTCATCGCGGCCGTGGGCCTCATCTGGGCCGTGGCGTGGATCGCCGCGGGCTTCGCGGGCCTCGGCCACGGCAGCCAGGCCATGGCCACCGCCGCCTTCATCTCGACGTACGCGCTCTTCGGGATCGGCGAGACCATGCTCGCGCCGACCGTGGCGCCGCTGGTCGCCGATCTGGCGCCGGAGTCGATGGTCGGCCGGTACAACTCGGCCTTCGCCCTGGTCAAGCAGCTGGCCCTGGCGGTCGGCCCGGCCGTGGGCGGGCCCATGGGCGCCACCCTGCACGCTCCGTACGTCGTGACGTTCCTGCTCTTCTCGCTGGGCATCACGGTGCTCGCGCTGCGGCTCGGCAAGCACCTCACGCCGGCGCAGAACCACCCGTACGCCCAGAAGAGCCGGGTCGTCGCCCAGAGCGCCCCGGAGGCCGTGACCGCCCACTCCTAAGCGGCCGGTCGGGCACATCGTCAGCTACGCGCGCGTGGGCATCGCCCACGCGCGCGTCGTCGTATCAGTGTCTACGCGCGCGGCAGCGCGAACTCGCACCACACGGCCTTGCCGCCGCCGGGCGTCCGGCGCGAGCCCCAGTTCGAGGCGATCGTGGCGACGATCGCGATGCCGCGGCCCGCCTCGTCCGCGGGCTCGGCGCGGCGGCGCCTGGGCAGGTGGTCGTCGCCGTCGGTGACCTCGATGATCAGCCGGCGGTCGGTGCGGCGCAGCCGCAGGCGCATCGGCGGGGTGCCGTGCTGAAGGGAGTTCGCGACGAGCTCGCTGGTGGCCAGGACGCCCAGGTCGAGCAGCTCCGGCGGGAACCGCCAGCTGGCGAGGACGCCGGTGGCGAAGGCACGCGCGCGTGGGGCCGCCTCCACGCCGCCGAGCAGCTCCAGGGCCGCGTTGCGGAACAGCTCCGCGTCGGCGCCGGTGCGGGCGGGCTGCTGGAGGACGAGGACCGCGACGTCGTCGTCGTGGTCGGCGGTGACGCCCAGGGCCCGGATCAGGCGGTCGCAGACCACCTGGGGCGTGCCGGTGGCGCCGCCCAGGGCCCGCTCCAGGGACGCGACGCCCTCGTCGATGTCCTCGCTGCGGCGCTCCACGAGGCCGTCCGTGTACAGCACGGCGGTGGAGCCGGGGCCGAGCGGCACGGAGCCGGAGGCGTGCAGCCAGCCGCCGGTACCGAGCGGCGGGCCCGTGGGCTCGTCCGCGCGGTGGATCGTGCCGTTCTCGTCGCGTACGAGGATCGGCAGGTGGCCCGCCGAGGCGTACGACAGGCTGCCCTCGTTCGGGTCGTGGACGGCGTACACGCACGTGGCGATCTGGCTGGCGTCGATCTCCGCGGCGAGGCCGTCGAGGAGCTGGAGGACCTCGTGCGGCGGCAGGTCGAGGCGGGCGTAGGCGCGCACGGCCGTGCGGAGCTGGCCCATGACGGCCGCCGCGCGCACCCCGCGCCCCATGACGTCGCCGATGACCAGGGCGGTGCGGCCGCCGCCGAGCGTGATCACGTCGTACCAGTCGCCGCCGACCGCGGCCTCGGTGCCGCCCGGCTGGTACGTGGCGGCGATGCGCAGGTCGTCGGGCTGCTCCAGCTCCTGGGGCAGCAGCGAGCGTTGCAGCGTGACGGCGGTCTCGCGCTGGCTGCGCTCGCTGGCGCGCAGGCGCTCGGCGGCGTCGGCGTGGTCGGTGACGTCGGCGGCGAAGACCAGCACCCCGCCGTCCTGGGCGTCCGTGGCGGGCCCGCCCAGGGGCAGCGACACGGGGGTGCACGTGAACGTGTACGAACGGCCGCCGGGCACCTTGCGGGACTTGACCGTGCGCGGCTTGGAGCTGCGCAGCACCTGGTCCAGGAGCGGCAGGAGCCCGACCTCCTCCAGCTCGGGCAGCGCCTCGCGCGCGGGGGCGCCGGTGGGGCGGGGGCCGAACGCCGTGGCGTACGCGTCGTTGACGTACGCGATGCGGTGGTCGGGGCCGTGCACGAGGGCCACGAGGGCCGGGATGCTGTCGAGGACCTCGCGGGCGGGGAGCCCGTCGACGCCTTCGGGGGCGTCGACGGCTTCGGCGGGGTGCTCCGCGACGCGCTCGGCGCGGGCCGCGGGGACGGAGCTCTCGCCTCGCTGTGCCGGGGAGCCGCCGGTCTCGGTGCGCGCCGCGGCGCGGCGCTGTGTTCCGGGGAGCCGGGCGCTCCAGCGCGTGAAGTTCACTGCGGTAGGCCTCGTGGTGTCGCTTCTGGATCGGGCGGGGGTGTACGGCCGGGCGTTCGGCCGGTGGCGGTGCGGCGTGCGGCGCCGCCTCCCGGGAAGACACAGCATGGCGTGGAGCGGACTCTTGCTTCTCAGGTGCCCTCTTGCGGGCCCGCTCATGGTCACACGTCCAGTCTGGCCGACCGGCCTGACATCCGTCAGACGCCGGTCCTGCTCGGGCAGTTCCGGCCGGAGGTCATCGGGACTCCTTCGGGCGCTCGCCCCCGGCCGCGAGTTCGAACTCCGCGCGCGGGTGTTCCAGTGAGCCCAGGGAGACGATCTCGCGCTTGAACAGGCCGGACAGCGTCCATTCGGCGAGTACGCGGGACTTGCGGTTGACGGTGGGCACCCGGCTGAGGTGGTAGACGCGGTGCATGAACCAGGCAGGGTAGCCCTTCAGCTTGCGTCCGTAGACGTGCGCGACGCCCTTGTGCAGTCCCAGGGAGGCCACGGAGCCGACGTACTTGTGCCGGTACTCCTGGAGGGGCTTTTCGCGCAGCGACGCGGCGATGTTGTCGCCGAGGACCTTGGCCTGGCGCACGGCGTGCTGGGCGTTGGGCGCGCACTCGGTGCCCGGCTGCTCGGCGGTGACGTCGGGGACGGCGGCCGCGTCGCCCGCGCCCCACGCGTGCGGGGCGCCGTCGACGGACAGCTCGGCGGTGCACTTCAGGCGGCCGCGTTCGGTCAGCGGCAGGTCCGTGGCGGCGAGCAGCGGATGCGGTTTGACGCCCGCGGTCCACACGACCGTACGGGTGGGGAAGCGGGCGCCGTCGCTGAGGACGGCGACGCGGTCCTCGCAGGAGTCGAGCCGGGTCTCCAGGCGTACGTCGATGTTGCGTCGGCGCAGCTCGCGGACCGTGTACTTGCCCATCTCCTCGCCGACCTCGGGCAGGATGCGCCCGGAGGCCTCGACGAGGATCCACTTCATGTCCTCGGCCTTGACGTTGTGGTAGTACCGGGCGGCGTAGCGGGCCATGTCCTCCAGCTCGCCGAGCGCCTCCACGCCCGCGTAGCCGCCGCCCACGAAGACGAACGTCAGGGCGGCGTCGCGGACGGCGGGGTCGCGCGTCGAGGAGGCGATGTCCATCTGCTCAATGACGTGGTTGCGCAGTCCGATGGCCTCTTCGACGGTCTTGAAGCCGATGCCGTAGTCGGCGAGGCCGGGCACGGGCAGGGTGCGCGAGATGGAGCCTGGGGCGAGCACGAGCTCGTCGTACGTGAGGGCGAGGGGGCCCGTGCCCTCCTCGCGGGTGGCGAGCGTCGTGAAGGACGCGGTGCGCTTGGCGTGGTCGACCGACGTGACCTCGCCGACGACGACGCGGCACTGGTCGAGGACGCGGCGCAGCGGGACGACGACGTGGCGCGGGGAGATCGAGCCGGCCGCGGCTTCGGGCAGGAACGGCTGGTACGTCATATACGGATCGGGCGAGATCACGACGATCTCCGCCTCGCCCCGCCGCAGCTCCTGCTTGAGTTTCCGCTGGAGGTGCAGCGCGGTGTACATCCCGACGTAGCCACCGCCGACAACGAGAATGCGCACAGGTTCCGTCACCATCCCATGACGCACCCGCACTTCGCGTTTGTCCACAGGCTCAGCGATTTGTATGACTGGAAGTCCAGGTTGGCGGCAGCCGCTCCACTTGGCAGACCCGACGGAATCTGCGCAGGTCAGAGGGTGGTAGCAGGGTGGTGGCGCAGGGTGCAATCGGGTGGGAAACGGTGCGTACTCCGATCGGGGGGCACCCCGTGCGGAACCCACCCCTTCTGAATTGACTCTGGCTCAACTATGTTCGTGTGACGTCGGGGTGTCGGGGGATGCGCTCGTCGAGTCCGGTTTGCCGGGTTCGTGCGCAGCTCGCTCCTCACACGCCGGTCATCACATGGCGGGGAGTGTCTCCGGGGGGAGACGTCATTACCGGGGGAACACATATGCACATTCAGGACTCTCACTGGACTTCCGCGACAGCGTCGGCACCCGCCGTCGCCTCGGGCGGAAACGGACGGGAAGTGGGGGACGTAGCGCGTACGACGCCGCTGCGCGTGGACGCGCAGCGGAATCTCGAGCACGTCCTGCGCGCGGCGCGCGAAGTCTTCGGCGAGCTGGGGTACGGCGCGCCGATGGAGGACGTGGCACGGCGGGCCCGCGTCGGCGTGGGCACGGTCTACCGCCGCTTCCCGAGCAAGGACGTACTGGTGCGACGGATAGCCGAGGAGGAGACCTCCCGGCTGACCGAGCAGGCCCGCGCGGCACTCGGGCAGGAGGACGAACCGTGGTCGGCGCTCTCGCGCTTCCTGCGGACGTCCGTGGCCTCGGGCGCGGGGCGGCTCCTTCCGCCCCAGGTGCTGCGCGTGAGCGTGGACGAGGGCGAGGGAGCCGAGGGCGCGGCCGCGGTGGACGGGACCAGGGTGGCGGACGCCGCCGAGGTCCGGGTGCCGCAGCAGCGCCAGGTGCCTCCGGCGCTCTCGCCGGAGCTGCGACTGGTGGAGCAGCGGCCCGCTCCGGCCCGGGAGAGCGACGACGCGGGTGCCGCGGCGCTGCTCGACGTGGTCGGGCGGCTCGTGGAGCGGGCGCGGGCGGCAGGTGAGCTGCGCGCGGACGTGACCGTGTCCGACGTGCTGCTCGTGATAGCGACGGCGGCGCCTTCGCTGCCGGACGCGGCACAGCAGGCCGCGGCCTCGTCCCGGCTCCTCGACATCCTCCTTGAGGGGCTGAGGTCGCGGCCTTCGTAAACACCCGTTCGGGCCTCCACGGCCTCGGAATGCTCAACTCCTCGGGCATGCACAGGAGTTGAGCATTCCCCGAATGGGTGAACGGTAGTGCTCGGTTGCGGTAACTCGCCCCGGACGGGTGGTTGCTTGTCGTCCCTATTCGACGGGGCGCGGCCGTGTGGCACTCTTTCCCGGTGTCCGGGTCTGAGTGTGCATGCGGGGGCTGTCCGCGATGAGTGTTGACGGGCGGGACGAGCCCAGCTCCACCGGTGGTGAGTCGGGCGGACTGCCCTCCCGGCAGGTGCCGAGCCAGGGCGGCCCCGGCGGCAGCGGTGGCGGCGGGAGCACGAGCGGTTCCGCGTCCGGCGCCGCCGCCGGTTCCGGTGCGCCCGGGCCCGACCCGAGCGTGCCGCCGCAGCGCGGCAGCGAATCGCCCGGCGCACCCGGCACGGAGGCCAGCACGCCCGGCGCTCGTGGCGGTGACGTTTCGCCACCCCCCGACGCCGATCTGATCGCCCGGATGCGGGCGGGCGAGGACTCCGCGTACGAGGAGCTGTACCGCAGGCACGCCGACGCGGTGCGCCGCTATGCCCGCACCTGCTGCCGCGACGCGCACACCGCGGACGACCTCACGGCCGAGGTGTTCGCGCGGATGCTCCAGGCCGTGCGGTCCGGTTCGGGGCCCGAGCACGCGGTGCGCGCCTATCTGCTGACCACGGTGCGGCGCGTCGCCGCCGGGTGGACGAAGTCGGCGAAGCGGGAGCAGCTCGTCGACGACTTCGCGGTCTTCGCCGCGCAGGCGGCCCGGAGCTCCGAGGTGTCCGACGACGAAACGTTGGACCTGGGCGCGGACGTGCGGGCCATGCACGAGGCCGAGCAGTCGCTCGCCATGCAGGCCTTCCGCAGCCTGCCCGAGCGCTGGCAGGCCGTGCTGTGGCACACGGAGGTCGAGGACGAGTCGCCGAGCGAGGTCGCCACGCTCTTCGGCCTGGACGCCAACGGCACGCGCGTGCTCGCGAGCCGCGCCCGCGAAGGCCTCAAGCAGGCCTATCTCCAGGCCCATGTGAGCGCCACGCTCACCGAGAGCGAGGAGTGCGCGCGCTACGCCGACCGGCTCGGCGCCTACGCCCGCGGCGGCCTGCGCACCCGCGCCGAGCGGGGCCTGCGCAAGCACCTGGAGGAGTGCGCCAACTGCCGTCTCGCCGCGGGCCAGATCAAGGAAGTCGCCAGCGGCATCCCCGCCGTCGTGCCGGTGGCCGTCATCGGCTGGTTCGGTGCCGCCGGATACGCCAAGGTGGCCGCCCTCATCGGGGGCGGCGCCGCGGGCGCGGGCGCGGCGGGTGCCGCGGGCGCCGCCGCGGGCAGCGGCTCGGCCGGCGCCGGAGCGGCCGGGGGCGGCGCGGCCGCCGAGGGCCTCGGCACCCCGGCGAAGGTCGGGATCGTCGCGGGTGTCGTCGCGGCCGGGGTGGCCGTGGCGCTCGCGTTGACCGGGGGCCCGGGTGAGAAGGAGCCGCCGCAGGCGGGGCCATCCCCGACCTCCGCCCAGCCGCCCGTGATCCCGCGCAATCCGCCGCCCTCGAAGCCGCTGCCGAAGCCGGAGCCGCCGCCCCCGTCGCGGCCGAAGCCCGCGCCGCCGGTGAAGGCCGAGCCCAAGCCGAAGCCGCCGCCGAAGCCCGCTCCCAAGCCGACGCCGAAGCCTCCGCCGCCGAAACCGAAGCCGAAGCCGCCCCCGCCGCCGAAGCCCCGGCCGACGCCGCCCAGGCCCACGCCCACGCCGACCCCCACGCCGACGCCGCCCCCCGCGCCGGTCGTCTACCAGTGGAACGAGCTGGAGTACGGCCTCACCGGCGACGGCACCAAGCCCGAGATGCGGCTCGGCGAGAGCAGCTGGGTCTGGCAGCGCCGGGGCATGTCCATCGGGGACAAGCGGTACGGCCACGGCGTGACCGTGCACGGCTCCTCCTCCGTGACCATCGACCTCAACCGCACGTGCACCTCGTACGAGGCGCTCGTCGGCGTCGACGACATGACGATGCGCCTCGGCCAGGTGCGGTTCTCCGTGTACGCCGACGGGGTGCGTCTGTGGCAGTCGCAGTTGGTCAAGGGCGGTGATCCGGCCGTGCCCGTACGGGTCGGGCTGAGCGGCCGCAAGACGATCCGGCTGGTCGTCGAGCCGCATACGCACTTCGACTCGGTGGCCCTCGCGGACTGGGCGCAGTCCCGCCTCCGCTGCACCTGAGCGCTCAGCGCGGCGGGGCCAGCTCCGCCAGGACCTCGTCGACGGTCAGCGCGGCGCCCACCGCCCGCTCCCGCTCGTAGGCCCCCGGGCCCAGGGCCTGCCTGGCCTCGGCCTCGACGGGCTCGACCAGGGCCCGCTCCGGCACGGAGCGCTCGTGGCCGCCCCGCCAGCGCGTGGCCCGGGCGAGCAGCCGGGCAGCGCGGGCGTGGTCGCGAAGACGCAGGAACAGCGCGGCGGCCACGTCCACCACGCCGGCCGTGACCGGCTCCGAGCAGTGGTGGTGCAAGGCGTCGCGCAGCACGTCGGAGAGCACGGCGAGCCCGGCCTCGGGGCCCGACTCGGCGGCGGTGACCCGGGCCTCCAGGGTGCCGAGGCCCGCCCCGAACTGCGGTGGCAGCGTGCCGCGCTCGCCCTCCTTGCGGGCCGCGTCGCACAGGGCGCGCGCCCGCACCACGTCACCGTCGTCGATGGCCAGGGAGGCACGTATCAGACAGACGAACGCGCGGGCGTCCGGGACCCCGAACCGGTCGGCCTCGGCGATCGCCTCGTCCAGGCCCTTGGCGGCCAGCTCGGGGTCGCCCTCGCGGTAGGCGATCTCGGCGAGGCGGGCGAGCAGGAACGTGGTCTCGGCGTGCGCCCCCACCTCGTACGCGAGGTGCAGCGCCTCCCCGTACTCCCGGCGGGCGTCCGCGTGGTGGCCGCGGGACATCGCCGCCTCCCCCGCCGCGCTGCTGACCTGTGCGCGCAGCCAGCGGTCGCCCACGCGTCCGCTGAGCGTGCGCAGCTCCCTCAGGTCCTCGTCGACCCCGGCGAGGAGGCCGGGCCGGTCGATGACGGTGTGCACCCGGAACATCAGGGTGACCGCGACCTCCCAGTCGCCGCCGAAGCGTCGGCAGTTGGCGACCGCCGTGTCCAGGGACGGCACCACGTTGTGCGGCTCGTCGAGGAAGTACAGCGTGAACGGCCAGAGCAGCCCCGGGAAGCGGCCGCTCGCGGGCACGGGCTGGGCCAGGGTGTCCCGGACGCGGCGGATGTACCGCCGGGCGTCGTCGTCGGCGAGCACGTCCGCGGGCCGCGTCTCCACCGTCAGGAACAGGTGCAGCATCCGCAGGGCCATCCGGAGCCAGTACCTCGGGTGGCCCTCGTCGGCGAGGTCGGCGTCGAACCCGGCGGCGCCGGGGGCGAGCGGGGAAGCGGCGAGGGGCGACGGCTCGGCCGCGGCCTCCGGTGGCTCGGGCCGCGCGATGCGGCCAAGGACGCGGCCGACCCAGTCCGCGCCCTCCGTCTGGTAGTTGCGCAGCCACCAGAACCAGCCCATGCCGAGGGCGAGGGCGGTGGCCCGCTCCTCGTCCCGGCGCTCGACGGCGCGGTGCAGGGCCGCGCGGATGTTGTCGAGCTCGGCCTCCAGGCGGCGGATCCACGGCAGTTGCCCGGCGGAGCGCAGCAGCGGCTCGGCGCGCTCCACGAGGGCGCGTACGTACGCGCCGTGGCGGTCCTCGGCGGCGGCGCGCTCGGCGGGGGCCTCGGCGGCGCGCTCGGTCGCGTACTCGTGGATGGTCTCCAGCATGCGGTAGCGCATGGCGGGGTCCTCGGGTCCGGCGCCGGGGGTCGCGACGACGAGGGACTTGTCGACGAGGGCGCCGATGAGGTCGGCGGCGGGGCCGGTGCACACGGCCTCGGCGGCCTCCAGGTCCCAGCCGCCCGCGAAGACGGAGACCTCGCGCAGGACCGTGCGCTCGGCCTCGTCCAGGAGGTCCCAGGACCAGTCGACGACCGCCCGCAGGGTCTGCTGGCGGGGCAGGACCGTGCGGGAGCCGCTGGTGAGCAGGCGGAAGCGGTCGTCGAGGCGGTCGGCGATCTGCCGGGGGGTGAGCAGCCGAAGGCGGGCGGCGGCCAGCTCGATGGCCAGGGGCAGGCCGTCGAGGCGGCGGCAGATCTCGTCGATGGCCGCGGCGGCCGCGGTGGCGTCGAAGCCGGGGCGCACGGCCGCGGCCCGCTCGGCGAACAGGCGGTGCGCCGGGTCGGGCGGCAGCGGCTCCACGGGGCGCACGGCCTCACCCGGCACGCCCAGCGGTTCGCGGCTGGTCGCGAGGATGGTGAGGTCCGGGCAGCGGGTGAGGAGGGTCTCGGCGAGTTCGGCGGCGGCGCCGATGACGTGTTCGCAGTTGTCAAGGAGCAGGAGCAGGCTGCGCGGGGCGCAGTACTCGACGAGCAGGGCGACGGGGTCGTCCTGCGGAGCGGTCAGCTCGCTGGTGATCAGCACGGTCTCGCGCAGGTCGAGCGCGCTGACGACCGCGCCGGGGACCGCCTCCGGCCGGTCGAGCGGGGCGAGCTCGGCCAGCCATGCGCGGGGATGCCCGGCGGCGGCTTCCTCGGCGAGGCGGGTCTTGCCGGAGCCGCCCGGTCCGGTCAGCGTGACCAGTCGGGCCCTCCGCATGTCCGAACGGATGGCGGCGAGTTCGGGTTCCCGTCCGACGAAAGACGTCAGACGGGGGCGGATGTTCCCCTTCCGCTCGGGGGTCCGCTCGGGGGTCCGCTCGGGGGTCCGCTCGGGGTAGGCCCGTACCCGTACAGGGTCATCGGCCCGCGCCCGTACGCCGTGGCCGTCTCCCCCGGCGTCCACCTGCGGCCCCGGCTCCGGCTCCGGCCCCGGCCCCGGCCCCGGCCCCGGCCCCGGCCCCGCCAGCAACTCCGCGTGCAGCGCCCGCAGTTCCCGGCCCGGGTCGGCGCCGAGCCCGTCGGCGAGGGTGCGGCGCGCGTGCTCGTACGCGGCGAGCGCGTCCGCGCCCCGGCCCGCGTCGCGCAACGCCCGGATCAGCAGGGCGTGCAGCGCCTCGTCGTAGGGCTGGGTGGCGGTCAGCTCCCGCAGCTCCGGTACGACGTCCGCGGCCCGGCCGAGCAGCAGGTCCGCCTCGATCCGCGCGCGGGCGGCCTCCGCGCGCCGGGCCTCCGGGCGGGTGGCGGCCGTGCGGTCGGGCAGGTCGGCGAGCGCGGGGCCGTGCCACAGGGCGAGGGCCTCGCGCAGGGTGCGGGCGGCCGCCTCGGGCTCGCCCCGGTCCAGGGCGGCGGTGCCCTCGCGGGCCAGGCGTTCGAAGCGGTGCAGGTCGACGTCGTCGGGGGCGGCGGTGAGGCGGTAGCCGCCGGGCTCCGAGGCGATGGCGTGCTTGCCGAGGACTCTGCGGAGGCGGCCCACGAGGGCCTGGAGCGCGGCCGGGGCGTCCGCGGGCGGGGCGTCCGCCCAGATGTCGTCGATGAGGGTGTCGACGGGGGTGGTGCGGCCCGCGCGGGTGGCCAGGGCCGCGAGGAGGGCGCGCAGGCGGGGGCCGCCCACCGGGACGGGGGCTCCCTCATCGTCGTACGCCTCGGTGGCGCCCAGGACTCGATACCGCACGGGGCCATTCTGGCTCGTCGGGGGCGGGGGTGCCGTCGCGTTTCCGCGTGCCCTCGCGGGGCGCCCCAGGCCCGCCCCTTCCCGAACAAGGGGGCTCCGCCCCCTTGGACCCCCGTTCGTCGGCGCTTCGCGCCTCGTCCTCAAACGCCGGACGGGCTGAAAGGTCCCGCCCCGCGTGCTCAGTGCGGCAGCGAGTGCGGTGTCCTGGCCGACCCCAGGGTGCCCTGCTGGGGGACCACCGTCCCCGTGGGGACGGCCCGTTGGCGTGCGGGCGTGCCGGTCCAGCAGGTGCCGCGCCGGGACAGCAGCCGCCGCAGCCACACCTCCGTGGCGACCAGGTCGGCGAGGCCGTCGAGCGGTACCCGTTCGCCCTCGGCCGCCGCGCGCAGCGCCTTGCGGACGACGCGGGCCTCGACGAGGCCCGCCTGCGCGAGCAGGGGCGTGTCGAAGAGGGCGAGCAGGCCGTCCACCGCCGCGCGCAGGCCGGTGCGGGCCGCCGCCGCGTTCGAGGCGTGGGACGGCGCGCCCCAGCCGGGCGGGAGTTCGCTGACGCCCGCGCCTTCGAGGACCGTGCGCAGGATCTGGGCGCGCGCCCCGGGGCGTACCCGTACGGACTCCGGGAGTGCCCGGCAGGCGCGGACGACCTGGTTGTCCAGGAAGGGCGCGTGCAGGCGCTGGAAGCGGACCTCCGCGGCCTGCTCCAGGACGCGCAGGTCGGCCGCGTGCCGGAAGAGGGCGGCCCGCGCGCGGAACTCGCCGGGGCGCTGTCCGGGCCCGGGCCCGGGGCGGGTCGTCGTCTCCTGAAGGCGAACCGATACTTCTGCCAGGGCCTCACCGGTCAGCCAGCGCGCGGCGGGGCCCGGTCTGGCCCACGCGAGGGCGGCGAGCGAGGCCCCCACGGCGCCGCTCGGCTCCTCGAAGCGGCGGTGCAGGAGGCGGTCGGCGAGGGTCTCGACGCCCGCGCGGTGGGCCGTGCGGGCGAGGCGGCGCGCGGCGCCGTACACGCGCGCGGGGACCATGACCGAGCCCTCGGCCTTGGCGAGGGCGGTCACCGGCCGCACCAGGTGGCGTCGCTTGCGGTCCATCAGGAGGTCGGCCAGGCGCGCCGGGTGGGCGTCCAGGACCTGCCGGGCGCCGTAGCCGGTGAAGTGGTCCGCGCTGCCCGCGGCGAGGCGGACGCGGTGGCGCTGGGCGGCGACGAGGACGCCGCTCGGCTCGTCGGTCAGGGGGCCTTCCAGGTCGGCGTACGGGAGGCTCTCCTCGCCCCCGGTGACGACGACGTGGTGCAGCCGGGGGTTGGCGGCGATGGTGCCCGCGCGCTCCAGCTCGGCCTCGCGGCCGCCCGTGGCGAGGTCGTTGAAGGTGACGGCGAGGAGCCGCTCGCCCGCGCCGGTGCCGTGGCCGAGGACCGTGCCGGGCATCCCGGGCAGGCCCGCCGCGAGCAGGGCGAGGGTGCCGGAGGCGGGGCCGCCGGAGAGGTCGGCGCCGATGCCGGGCACCGGCATGCCGCGGGCCGCGCGCCGCTCGGCGGGGCCCATGCCGGGGACGGGGCCGGGGTCGATGTCGGTGCCGGGGACGTGCCGCGGGGCCCGCAGCCGCGCGCGTACGGCTTCGACGAGGGCGTCCCGGACGCCCTCCACCGCGCTGGCCTCGTCGGTCGGCGGAGCCGCGACGGCGAGGGACGCGACGGGTTCGTACCCGGCGACTTCGCGCGCGCCCGCGCGGAGGATCAGCGCGTGCCCCGGGGGCACGCGCCGCACGCCCTGGTACGGCGTCGAGTCGTGCAGCGCCTCCGGGACGTCGGGGGCGGCGAGCAGGGCCGCGAGGTGGCCGATGTCCAGGTGGGCCTCGATCAGATCGGCCAGTGGCAGGGCGGCCGTCGCGTACGCCGTGCCGCCCGCCCACGGGGTGTGGAACACGGGCCGGGCGCCCGCCAGGTCGCCCGCGACCATCACGCGGCGGCCGACCCGGACGACCGCGGTGTAGCTGCCGGGCCAGGCGGTGAGGTGCCGCAGCGCGCCGCCGCGGGCGGCGAACAGGCTGGCCCGCAGCTCCTCGTCGCTCGCCCCGCAGATGCCGAGCACGGCGATGCGGGTCTCGTCGTCGGCCTTGACGGTGCGCACCTCGTCGGGGCGCCAGTCACCGACCGCCCACAGGGGGTCGGGGTCGCCCCACAGGAGCTGGGAGCCCACGGGGTGGACGGTCTCGCCGTCGTTCCCGGAGGCGCCCGCCGTGCCGAGGGCGGCCGAGGGCCTCGCGGTGGTACTGCTCCACCCCACCAACCACCGCATCGCCGCCTCCGCAGCCTGTGGACAAACCAGTGACCCTCCGGAATCGAGGGACTGGGGACCCATGCTGCCACGAAGGAGGCGTGCGAGAGGGTCTACGACGGCGCTCGTACCGGCGCGAACGCGCCCCGGGTGATCTATGGTTGAGGTCGCAACGACATCAACACCGGGACGTAGGGCGGCCGGAGCGCGGGCAGGCGGGGGCGATTTTCGGCCAATTCAGCCGTGGCCGAACACGCCCCCCAGGGCCGGGACGGCCAACGCACAGCCCGGGAGGCGGTGTTCGCCTCCCGGACCGGTCCGCCGCCCGCGGGGATGGAGGCGGCGGTGTCCCCCAGCCCGCTGACTCCAGCGCAGCGGGCCGACCCACGCGTCATCCATGGAAACGCCCTCCCGGTGGCCGTAGAAGAGCGCACGCACGGGCGCACGGCCACACACCCGGAGCACGCTCCGACGGTGCCGCACGCCCGTACGGACAACAATCTCGCCATACGGAACTACGCCTCTTAACGCTTGGGATTCGCCGAACTACGCTGGGTGTGCTGTTGTTTTCGCGGAGGCATATACCTGGGGGCTCGGCCACGTGCTCTTGCGGGCCGGGATCGGGAAACGGCGCGCGACACGCCGTTCGCACCGGTGACCCCCGGTAGCCGCCCCCGGGGGGAAGGCAGCACGAATGCCGCGCGGTCACGCCACTGCCCGGCAGCCGTCTGTGTCCGAGGGGTGGCGCATGTCCAGGGAGCAACGCGGGCCGAACGAAAAGCTCGGCACCGTTCTCGCCCTCGCGGGAATCAGCAACGCGGGACTCGCGCGCAGGGTCAACGACCTCGGTGCTCAACGCGGGTTGACGCTCAGGTACGACAAGACCTCGGTGGCCCGATGGGTGTCCAAGGGGATGGTGCCGCAGGGCGCCGCGCCGCACCTCATCGCCGCCGCCATCGGCCAGAAGCTCGGCCGCCCCGTGCCCCTGCACGAGATCGGCCTCGCCGACGCGGACCCGGCGCCCGAAGTGGGCCTCGCCTTCCCGCGCGACGTCGGCGCCGCGGTGAAGTCGGCGACCGAGCTGTACCGCCTCGACCTCGCGGGCCGCCGCGCGGGCGGCGGCGGCATCTGGCAGTCCCTGGCGGGCTCCTTCGCCGTCAGCGCGTACGCCACGCCCGCGTCCCGCTGGCTCATAACCCCGGCCGACAGCTCGGTGGCCCGTGACGTCAGCCGCGAAGGCCCGCGCGACGTGGCCAGGGCCGACGAGGGCGGCGCCCCGATGAAGGTCGGCCACAGCGACGTACTGAAACTGCGCGAGGCCGCCGAGGACGCGCGGCGCTGGGACTCCAAGTACGGCGGCGGCGACTGGCGCTCGTCGATGGTCCCGGAGTGCCTGCGCGTCGAGGCGGCGCCGCTGCTCCTCGGCTCGTACTCGGACGAGGTGGGCCGCGCCCTGTTCGGCGCCACCGCCGAGCTGACCCGGCTCGCCGGCTGGATGGCCTTCGACACCGGCCAGCAGGAGGCCGCCCAGCGGTACTACATCCAGGCGCTCCGCCTGGCCCGCGCGGCCGCCGACGTGCCCCTGGGGGGGTACGTCCTCGCGTCGATGTCCCTCCAGGCGACCTACCGGGGCTTCGGCGACGAGGGCGTCGACCTCGCCCAGGCCGCCCTGGAGCGCAACAGGAGTCTCGCGACCGCCCGGACCATGAGCTTCTTCCGGCTCGTCGAGGCACGCGCGCACGCGCGCGCCCACGACGCCCAGGCCGCGGGCGCGGCCCTGCGGGCCTCCGAGGGCTGGCTTGAGCGGTCCCGCGACGGCGACCACGACCCGTCCTGGCTCGGCTTCTACGGCTACGACCGCTTCGCCGCGGACGCCGCCGAGTGCTACCGCGACCTGAAGGCGCCCCGTCAGGTGCGGCGCTTCACGGAGCAGGCGCTGTCCCGGCCCACCGAGGAGTTCGTCCGCTCCCACGGCCTGCGCCTCGTCGTCTCCGCGGTCGCCGAGCTGGAGTCCGGGAACCTGGACGCGGCCTGCGAGCAGGGCGTACGGGCGGTGGAGGTCGCCGGACGCATCTCCTCCGTGCGCACCACGGAGTACGTGAAGGACCTGCTGCACCGCCTGGAGCCCTACGGCGACGAGCCCCGGGTGGTGGAGCTGCGGGAGCGGGCGCGCCCCCTGCTCGTCGCCCCGGCGTGAGCGGCGACACGGGCCTTCGCGGCCCCGGGTGCCCAGGACCACGTTTAACGGCGTTGTCAGTGGTGCAGGGCACTATCGGGGTGGGAGGTGCGAAGCGATGGGTCGGGGTTTTGTGGCGTATGACTGTGACGTGCTCGTCGTCGGGGGCGGCATCGTCGGGCTTTCGGTCGCGCATGCCCTCACCCGGGCGGCGCCCGGCACCCGGGTGACCGTCCTGGAGAAGGAGCCGGGCCCCGCCCGCCACCAGACCGGGCGGAACAGCGGAGTGATCCACAGCGGGATCTACTACCGCCCGGGCTCCCTGAAGGCGCGCTTCGCCGTGGGCGGCGCCGCCGAGATGGTCAAGTTCTGCGCCGAGTACGGCATCGCGCACCAGGTCACCGGCAAGCTCATCGTCGCCACCGACCGCGCCGAGCTGCCCCGCCTGCACGCCCTCGTCCAGCGCGGCCGGGAGAACGGCATCCCGGTCCGCGAGCTCGGCCCCGCCCAGATAGCGGAGTACGAGCCGGACGTGCGCGGCATCGCCGCCATCCACGTCGGCACCACCGGCATCTGCGACTACGGCGCGGTCGCCGAGCAGCTCGCCCACGCCTCCGGCGCCGAGGTGCGCTACGGCGCCCAGGTCGTCCGCGTCGACCGCCGCCCCGACCGCGGCGTCGCCGTGCGCACCGCGCGCGGGGACGTGCTGCGCGCCAAGGTCCTCGTCAACTGCGCGGGGCTGCACTGCGACCGGATCGCCCGGCTGACCGGCGACGAGCCCGACATGCGGATCGTGCCCTTCCGGGGGGAGTACTTCACGCTCGCCCGGCCCGAGCTGGTGCGCGGGCTCGTGTATCCCGTGCCCGACCCGGCCTTCCCCTTCCTCGGCGTGCACCTCACGCGCGGCGTCGACGGCGGCGTCCACGTCGGGCCGAACGCGGTGCCCGCGCTGGCCCGCGAGGGGTACGACTGGTCGGTGGTGCGGCCCCGCGAGCTGGCCGCGACGCTCGCCTGGCCGGGCTCCTGGCAGATCGCCCGGCGCCACTGGCGGTACGGGGCGGGGGAGCTGCGCAGGTCCCTGTCCAAGGAGGCGTTCACGCAGGCCGTGCGGCGGCTGCTGCCCGGGGTGCGGGCCGAGGACCTGGTGCCCGCGGCGGCGGGCGTGCGGGCGCAGGCCGTGCTGAGGGACGGGACCCTCGTCGACGACTTCCTGATCCAGGAGGGAGCCCGGGCCGTGCACGTGCTGAACGCGCCCTCGCCCGCGGCCACCGCCTCGCTGCCCATCGGCCGGGAGGTGGCCCGCCGGGTCCTCGCCGCGCTGCGCTGACCCGACCGGCGGCTCGGGGCGCCCCCGCCCGGTCCCGCCGCACTAAAATCGACGGCACTGTGTCTGAGAACTCCCGCCCGAAGGGCGCCCCCCGTTTCCCCGAAGGTCCCGTGCCCGACCCCTCCGGGGGCCGGTTCGAGCGGCGGATCCGCAGCTTCACGCCGCGCCGCAGCCGGGTCACCACCGCCCAGGGCGACGCCTTGCAGCGCCTGTGGCCCAAGTGGGGCTTCGACATCGACGGCGCGAAGGTGCTCGACCTCCAGGAGCTGTTCGGCTCCGAGGCGCCCGTCGTCCTGGAGATCGGCTTCGGCATGGGCGAGGCCACCGCGCAGATGGCCGCCGCGGACCCGGACACGAACATCCTCGCCGTGGACGTGCACACCCCCGGCCAGGGCAACCTGCTGAATCTCGCGGAGCGGAACGGCCTGTCCAACATCCGGGTCGCCAACGGCGACGCCGTGATCCTGCTCCGGGAGATGCTCGCCCCGGAGAGCCTGGACGGCGCGCGCGTGTATTTCCCCGACCCCTGGCCCAAGGCCCGCCACAACAAGCGGCGCCTGATCCAGCCGGACTTCCTGACGCTGCTCGCACCCCGGCTCAAGCCCGGCGCGGTGCTGCACTGCGCCACGGACTGGGAGCCGTACGCGGAGCACATGCTGGAGGTGCTCAGCGCGCACCCCGACTTCGAGAACACCCAGGCGGACGGCGGGTACGCGCCGCGGCCCGACTTCCGACCGCTGACCCGCTTCGAGGGCCAGGGCCTGCGGAAGGGACACGTCGTGAACGACCTGCTGTTCCGCCGCGCCGCCACGCTCGCCCAGGACTGAGGCGCGCGGCCGGGCCCGGGGCACGACGCACGACGCCGGGCCCGGGGCACGACGCGGGCCGCCAAGGCCCGAGGCACCGTCGCGGCCCGCCGCAACCCTCGTTAGGGTCGATTCGTGGCCACCAGCCCCGCACTCCCGAGCCACCCGACGCCGCCCGGCGGGCCCGACGGGTCCGACGCGTCCGCCGGAGCGCCCGGGCCCCGGCATCCGCACTGGTGGCAGCGCGGGGCCATCCGGGCGACGGGCCTGGTCATCCTGCTCGCCCTCTCCGGCCTGGTGATCCTCGCCCTGGTGCGCGAGCAGACCGGCACCGAGGGCTTCCTGGTGGGGCTCGGCCTCGCCACGCTCCCCGTGCCGCTGCTGATCGCCGCGTTCCGCTGGCTGGACCGGGTGGCGCCGGGCCCCTGGCGGAACCTTCTGTTCGCCTTCTCCTGGGGTGCCTGCGCGGCCGCGCTGATCGCGATCATGGCGAACAGCTTCGCGACCCGCTGGATAGCCACCGCGACGGCCGACCCGACCAGCGCGGACACCCTGGGCGCGACCGTCATAGCCCCCGTCGTGGAGGAGACGGCGAAGGCGGCGGCCGTCCTGCTCGTCTTCCTGTTCCGCAGAGCCGACTTCACCGGGGTCGTCGACGGGTTCGTGATAGCGGGCGTCACCGCCACCGGCTTCGCGTTCACCGAGAACATCCTCTACCTCGGCAACGCCTTCGGCACCGACCAGCTCAGCGGCGAGAGCGGCCTCGCCTCGGTGACCGCCGCGACCTTCTTCGTCCGCGTTGTCATGTCACCGTTCGCGCATCCGCTCTTCACCGTGCTCACCGGCATCGGCTTCGGCATCGCCGCCGTGACCGCCGAGCACCGCACCGCCCGCCGCGCGCTCCTGCCGTGCGCCGGGCTGCTCCTCGCGATGGGCCTGCACGCCGTCTGGAACGGCTCCGCGGGCTTCGGCGAGTACGGCTTCTTCGTCGTGTACGCGACCTTCATGCTGCCGCTCTTCGGCCTGCTCACCTGGCTGGCCGTCTGGCTGCGCCGGCGCGAGCTGCGCCTCGTGCGCGACGAGCTGCCCGTGTACGTGGCCGCGGGCTGGTTCACCGCGCCCGAGCCCTACGCGCTCGGCTCCCTGTCCGCCCGCACGCTCGCCCGTGACTACGCGGCCTTCCACCTGGGCAAGCCCGCGGGCCGTACCGTCGTCGAGTACGAGACGTGCGCGACGGCCCTCGCGCTCCTGCGCCACCGCGCCCGGCACGGCAGGGCGGGCGCCGACTTCGTCGCGCGGGAGCGGGAGCTCCTTGAGGCCCTGTGGGAGCGCAGGGCCGTGGCCGCGCCCGCGCTCGGGTACGCGGCGCGGGCGACGGCCCCGGTCCAGGTGCCGCTGCCGCACGCCGCGTACGGGCCCGTCGGGGCGTACGGCCCGGTGCTTCCCCCGTGCCACAACCCCTATCGGCCCTGACGTCAGGCGGAGGCCGCCGTGAGGGCCGCGAGCTCGGCCTCGGTCAGCTCCAGGTCGCCCACCGCGAGGAGCGCAGGAAGCTGCTCCAGGGTGCGGGCCGAGGCGATCGGCGCCGCCACGGTCGGCTGCGCGGCGAGCCAGGCGAGGGCGACGGTGGCGACCTCGGCGTCGTGGGCCTTCGCCACCTCGTCGAGGGCGGCCAGGACGCGGCGGCCGCGCTCGGTGGCCAGATACTCGCCCGCCTTCTCGGCGCGGGCGCTGTCGACCCGCGTGCCCGGGCGGTACTTGCCGGTCAGGAAGCCCGCGGCGAGGCCGAAGTAGGGGACGGCGGCGAGCCCGGAGCGCGACGCGATCTCCTGGAGCGGGCCCTCGTAGGTGTCGCGCGAGACGAGGTTGTAGTGCGGCTGGAGCGCCACGTACCGGACCAGGCCCTCGCGGTCGGAGAAGTCGAGGGACTCCTGGAGGCGCTCGGCGGTGATGTTCGACGCGGCGATCGCGCGCACCTTGCCCGACCGCACCAGCTCGTCGAGGGCGGTGATGAACTCCTCGACGGGCACGGACGGGTCGTCGTAGTGCGTGTAGTACAGGTCGATGTAGTCGGTGCCGAGGCGGCGCAGCGACTCCTCGGCGGCGGCCTTGATGGTGCTCGCGGACAGGCCCTTGTACTCGGGCAGCGCGCCGACCTTGGTGGCGACCACGACGTCGTCGCGGTTGCCGCGCTCGGCCATCCACCGTCCGAGGACGGTCTCGGACTCGCCGCCCTTGTTGCCGGGCACCCAGAACGTGTAGGCGTCCGCGGTGTCTATGAAGTTGCCGCCCGCGGCGGCGTAGGCGTCGAGGACGGCGAAGGACTGGTCCTGGTCGGCGGTCCAGCCGAAGACGTTGCCGCCGAGGGCGAGCGGGAAGACTTCGAGGTCGGACGATCCCAGAGGGCGAAGTGTGGTCATACCGGCGCCAACATCCTTGCGAAGTCGGGAATTCCGGTGTCGGACGACGGATTCCAGACAATGGATTCCAGGATGTGGAACCGGCCGGGGAGGGCTGCGGGACGGAGGAACCGGCGGCCCTGGCGTCGGGGGGTCGTCGCCAGGACCGCCGGAGTCTGAGGACCCTTCGCGGTCAGCGGTCAGCGGTCAGCCGGGGTCAGGGGGTCAGGCCCTTGCCGCGCAGCCAGGACAGCGGGTCGATGGCCGCGCCGCCCGTCCTGACCTCCAGGTGGAGGTGGACCCCGGTGACGTTGCCCGTGCCTCCCATGCGGCCGATGACGTCGCCGGTGCTGACCTTCTGGCCCACGCTGACGGAGAGCGAGGACTGGTGGCAGTACCAGATCTCGGTGCCGTCATCGAGCTTCAGGACCGTGCGGTAGCCGTACGCGCCCGCCCATCCGGCCTCCGTGATGGTGCCGGAGTGGACGGCCTTGAGCGGGGAGCCGTTGGAGCCCGCGAAGTCCAGGCCGGTGTGCCGCCCGGAGGACCACATGGCGCCGGAGTCGCCGAAGTGGGAGGTGAGGACGTACGAGGAGGCGGGCAGCGTGTAGCTCTTGGCGAGCTTCGCGAGGCGCTCGGCCTCGCGCTTCTTGCGGGCCGCCGCCTCCTTCTTCCGCTTCTCCTCCGCGGCCTTCGCCTTGGCCTCGGCCGCCGCCTTGCCCTGCTGGGCCGTGGCGGTCGCGGCGGCCCTGGCCACGGCCGCGTCCTCGGCCTGCCTGCGCTGCGCGTCGTCCGCCTGGTGGTGCTGGTCCTCGGCCTGCTGGAGGATGCGGGCCCGCAGCACCTCGCCCGCGTCCGTGGTGCCCCGCTCGGCGTCGGCACCGGTGACGCCCGCGGAGCTGAGCGGCGCCGCGGCCGCGGCGGTGGCCGGTGCGGCGGTGTCGTCGCCGTCGACCAGGGAGCCGACGCCGGGCAGCGACCCCAGGTCCGGCAGGGCGATGGAGACCGGCGGCTTGCCGCCCTGCGCGGTGGCGATGCCGCCCGCGCCGACGGCGGCGATGACGCCGACGCCGAGGACGGTGGAGCTGCGGGCGAGGCCGCCGCCCTTCTTGTGGATGCGGTGCTTGCCGCGCACGGGGCGGACGGTCTCCGCGGTGGGGTTCCACTCCTCCCAGGAGGCCGGGGGCTCCGGGGAGGCGCAACCGGCGTACCCGGCGGGCGCGAAGGCCTCGGCCTGGTCGGCGTACCCGGTGTGTCCCCCGGGTCCTTCGCCGCCGTCGGCACCCTCGATGAGACTGCCGTGGGGTATGAGCGCTTCTGGGGCAGGCCGGTTGGACGCCACGGGGGCGCACTCCTTTCCTTCCTTCTCGCCTACCGGGTTAGCTGACGGGTTCGGAGCAGGAAGGTCTCCTACGGCCGCTGCTCGTGCGGCGGATACGGGTCCGCGTGCGCGAGAGGCGTCCGATTCACCCCAAGATGGTGGTTCCCCGGCTCCCTTGCGGGATTAGGCGCGTGCGCGCGGAGCCGCCGGGTGTGACGGCTGGGACGACCGCGCTGCGTTATCGAACGTTAATAGACAGCGGGTCGGTATTCCAAGCTGTTCGAGTTGATCGTTAACGCTTACGCCACGAACACAACGGGACATCAGGGCCGGGAATAGGGCGAGTTGAGCGTGCGCCATGACGCTGCGCAGCGGGATCGATCTTCAGCTGCGGATGACGGGTCGTCAGTTGCGCTGCGCTGGGGCTCCGTTCAGTCACAGGGCGTGACGGGTCGTCGTACGGCGAGGAGCGCCATGTCGTCGGTGGCGCCGCCGC
The DNA here is from genome assembly GCF_044544845.1 of Streptomyces sp. NPDC053474. Lineage (NCBI taxonomy): Bacteria > Bacillati > Actinomycetota > Actinomycetes > Kitasatosporales > Streptomycetaceae > Streptomyces > Streptomyces sp. NPDC053474. The sequence continues at coordinate 704,915 of NZ_JBITXV010000002.1, read as the reverse complement.
CGGTGTGGTCGAGGACCTCGGCGACGAGCGTGGACAGGAGCGCGTCGGGGGCGTCCGCGCCCGAGAAGACGCGGCCGCCGAGCCGGGCCGCGGGGTCGTAGAAGACGCCCCGCGCGTCCCGGGCCTCGCTGAGCCCGTCGGTGTGGAGCAGCAGCGTGGATCCGGGCGGGAAGTCGGTCTCGTCCGCGCGGTCGGGCCAGGCGCCGAGGTCGCCCATGCCGAGCGGCAGCGCGGGTTCGGTGGGCGAGAGCACGCGCAGGCGCCCGTCGGCGCGCAGCAGCAGCGGCTCGGGGTGGCCGCGGTTGACCAGGCGTACGCTGCCGCCGCCGCGCGGGATCTCCGCGAGGACCGCCGTGGTGAACCCCTCGAAGGCGTCGAGCCCGTCGCGCCGCGTGCCCTCGCGCGCCAGGGCACGCTCCAGGCGCTGCGCCACGGCCTCCAGGGTGGCCTCCTGCTCGGCCGCCTCGCGGAAGGCGCCGATGACGACGGCGACGGCGGCCACCGCGCCCATGCCCTTGCCGCGTACGTCGCCGACGATCAGCCGGACGCCGTGCGGGGTGTCCTGCACCGCGTACAGGTCGCCGCCGATGAAGGCGTCGGCCTGCGCGGCCTCGTACCGGGCGGCGACGTCCAGGCCGCCGATGCGCGGATCCGGCTGCGGCAGGACGGCCCGCTGCGCGGCCTCGGCGATGGAGCGGGCGGAGGCGAGGCGGGCGTCGCCGCGGCGGACGACGCGGTTGATCACGACGGCGAGGGCGCCGACGGTCAGCATGGTGACGAACGAGGTGACGACCTCGACGTCCACGCCCGCGTGGTTGTCGACGCGCAGGGCGAGCACGGCGGCGCAGGACACGGCGGCCGTCGCCACGGTGGTGCCGAGCGAGAAGAACGGGGCCGCGATCAGGGGCGCGGCGGCGAACAGCGGGGACGCGGTGAACTGGGGCGGTGTGAGCGTGTCGAAGACGACCCCGACGACGATCAGGAGCGGGGGCAGCACGCGGGTGAGGGCCCGCTCGCGGCGCGGTGCCGGGCCCTCAGCGCCCATGGCACGCCCCCGGCCCGGCTCCGGCACGGAGGCCCCCACCGCCCAAAGCAACCACCGCTCCACTCCCGCCGCAGACCCGCCGCATCGGCCCAAGGCTTCCCGCGTTGGGGCCCGGGGGCGACCCGGCGTGCTCCGAGTGGGTGATCCGGCGGGCAGCGTGCGCCCTGGCGCGGGGCGGTGGCGCACCTGCTCGCGCGGACGGCGTGCGCCCCCGGCGACGCTGTGCGGGCCCGGCCCCCGAGCCGCGGGCCCGGCCGTGCGGGCCCGGCCCCGGCCGTGCGGGCCCGGCCAGAAACACCGAAGGCCCGGAACCTGATCGGTTCCGGGCCTTCGGCCTCTAGTAGCGGGGACAGGATTTGAACCTGCGACCTCTGGGTTATGAGCCCAGCGAGCTACCGAGCTGCTCCACCCCGCGTCGGTGAACCCAACAGTACGCCATCAGGGGCACAGAACGCGAACGGGTACCCGAGGTGCCCCACGCGCCTCAGGTGTTCTCCGCGTGCGTCAGCGTCTCCCAGGCCACGAACAGGTCGTCGGTGCCCTCCGGGCGCCGCTCCAGGGTGAGCTTCCGGGTGTTCGGCAGGTCCATGCCGAGGCGGCCGCGCAGATGGTTCAGGCCGACCTCCGTGTCGGGCCCGAGGTCGCGCTGGAGCCTGCCGCCGCACAGCCAGCCGGGCGCGGTGGCGCCGAGCTGGTAGCCGGAGTGGAACTCGAACGCGGCCCGCAGCCGGTCCTTGACCTCGGCGTACAGGTCGACGCCCTGGTGCCAGGCCGTCTCGGCGATGTGGGCGGTGGCGGCCAGGGAGTACCCGGCGTGCTTGAAGTTGCGGCAGGTCTCCTGCGCGAGCCCGTCGGCGAATTTCTTCTGGCCGAACCAGTAGCGGCTCAGCTCGGCCGCCGTGTCGAGGTCGCTGCCCCGGGGCGCCACGGGCAGCGGCCCGTCGGACTTCAGATAGAAGTACGCGGGCACGCGGCTGCGGAAGTGGCGCACCGCCTCCTCGAAGGCCTCGTGGTCGTCGAGGAACACCGCCATGCCGATGACGGCGTCGGCCATGACGAGGTCCCAGTTGCCGTTGGACTCGACCGAACCGGCCACGACCTGGGGCAGATAGGCGTTGCGGAGCATCCGCTCGAAGCGCAGCAGGTCGCCGTCGGCCCAGCCGTCGTAGGTGTAGCGCACGGCCTCGGCGGCGCGCGCCCAGGAGGTGGCGGCCCAGGCGGTCTGCAGGCCCGCGTTGGCCTCCGTGTGCCGGGTGACGACCCGGGCCCAGGCGTCCATGATCGAGATGGCCTTCTCGGCGTGGGCGCGGTCGCCGGTGACGTTGTAGAGCAGCGCCTGGGTGTACGCGGCCAGGGCGTCCTCGCGCTCCTCCACACAGCCCCGGCCCGGCTCGTTGCCGGGCGGGCAGGCGACCACGGCGTACGGCTTCGGGCGGTAGTCGGCGGCCGCGTACTTGCTGGCGCGCAGCTGCTCGTACGCCGTGCGCCAGGGCTGCTCACGGGCCGCCACGTGGGCGCGCACCCGGTCGAGCTGGGCCTTGCTGACGAGGACGCCCGGATGGCTGAAGGGCAGGTCGGCGCGGCGGGCGGGGGCGGTGGCCGCGTCGCCGGGGCCGTCGGAGCCGCCGCAGGCCGGGGCGGCCAGGGCGAGGAGCAGGGCGGTGGCCGCCGCCCTGCTGATCCGGCGGTTGCGTATGCCCCTGCGGGGGCGGGGCCCTTCTTGTGGCTTGGCCGCCATGTCTTACCTCCGGATCACGTTCATTGGCAGCGTGGCGCGTCGCCGCCGGGGGCGCAGCATTTGATGGGCTGGTCGTGGGTCGTCGGTCGACTGCGGCGCCGTCGTGGCTGGGCGCGCCCGCGCGGCGGAGCCGCTTATCAGCACAGCCCCGCGCCCCTTCGGGGCGCCTGTGACCAGGCTCACCTCGGTCTTTCACTTTCCGTGTCATCCGGACGCGGGTCGGTGGGCGTATGCACGGTGAGACCAAGAAGATCCGGGAGCCATCTGTTGACCGTCGAGGAGTTCGAGGAGTTCTACGCGCACGCGGCCGCACGACTGACCGGGCAGCTGTACGTGATGCTCGGCGACCTGCACGAAGCGCAGGACGTCGTGCAGGAGGCGTTCGTCAAGGGCTGGAGCCGCCGGGGGCGGCTCGACCGCGACGGCCGCCCCGAGGCGTGGATCCGCACCGTCGCCTGGCGGCTCGCGGTGAGCCGCTGGCGCGGGGTGCGCCGCTCGGCCTCGGCCTGGCAGCGCAGCGGCGCCCCGCCGCATGCCGAGGGGCCAGGACCCGAATCGGTCGCCCTGGTCGAGGCGTTGCGCGAACTGCCGCCGCAGCAGCGGCGGACGCTCGCCCTGCACTACATGTGCGACCTCTCCGTCGAGCAGATCGCCGGGGAGACCGGCCTGTCCCCCGGCACGGTCAAGACCCATCTCTCCCGCGGCCGCGCCGCGCTCGCCCTCCGTCTGACAGACCCGCGTACCGAGGAGGCCCCCGGTGTCTGAACCGCACGACCCCCTGCGCTCGCTGTTCCAGGAGGCCGCCGACGCGGGCCGCGTCCACGCCGGTGTGCCGCCCGTCTCCGTCGTCGTCCAGCGCGGCCGCCGGGCCCACCGGGTGTTCGTCACGGCCGTCGCCGTCGCCGCGACCCTGTTCGTCGCGGGCGCGGGTGCCCTGGCGCTGACGTACAGCTCCGAGCCGACGCCGCCCGCCACCGTCCCTTCGGGCCCCCAGTCGCCGTCCGTGCCGCGCTCGCCCTCCCCCTCCCCTTCGCCCTCACCGACCACGGACGACCAGTCGCCGCCCACGCCGAGCACGAGTTTCCCGCCGACGGAGACCTCGGGCACGGCATCGCGGCTCGGCGACGCGGAGAGCAGCGCGCCGCCGGGGACGCCCACGTATCCGCCGGAGAGCGGGGAGACGCTGGGTACGGCGCTGGGGGCCGCGGGCTCGGAGACGGGCTCCGGCACGGGGGCGCCGCGGGGCTGACGCGCCGGGGCTCTTGGGCGCCAGGGCCCTTGAGCGCGGGAGGCCTTGAACGGGGGCCCTTGAACGCCGGGCCCCTTGAGCGCGGGCCGCGCCTCGCCCACCGCCCGCACCCACCGCACCGCCGCACGGCGCCCCCGCACGCCCCAAAACACCCCAACCCACCCACGGAGGCACCGTCTTGTCCGTTTCCTCCCCGCCCCGGCCCCGGTCGGGAGCGGCCGCCTCCATCCAGGTCTCCCGGCGGCGCGGCGCCCCGCGGCGCGGCCGGTGGCGCGGCCGGTGGCGTCTGCTCGGCAAGGAGGACACGGACGTCCTCTTCCTCTACGTGGTCACGCGCGCGGGCCTGTGGACGACGGCGTACGGCGCCACCTGGCTGTTCCCGCCCGACTCCCGCACCCGCCACGCCGCGTCCCCGCTGTCCGCCTGGGAGCAGTGGGACTGGTGGCACTACCTGCGCATAGCCCAGGAGGGCTACTTCCCCGGGGACCTCCGCCCCGGAGTGGAGGGCTGGGACAACCGGGAGGCCTTCTTCCCGGGCTTCCCGTTCACGCTGCGCGCCGTCCACGCCGTCGTACCGGGCTGGGCGACGGCGGGGCTGCTCGTCTCCTTCGTCGCGGGCGCGGTGGCGGTCCTCGCCCTCGCCCGCGTCGCCCGCGACCACGTGCCCCATCCGGACGCGGGCCGCCGGGCGGTCCTGTTCTTCCTCCTGTCGCCGTGCGCGGTCTTCCTCGCGGCGGGCTACACCGAGGCGCTGTTCCTCGCCTTCGCCCTGCCCGCGTGGCTGGCGGCGCGGCGGCGTGCCTGGCCGCTCGCGGCGGTGCTCGCCGCGCTCGCGACCACGGTCCGGGTGAGCGGCCTGTTCCTGGCCGCCGCGCTCGCGGTCCACTTCCTCACCACGGTCCGCGCCCACCGCGACGGCCGCGCCCTGCCCTGGCTGCTGCTCCCCGCGCTGCCGCCGCTGGCGTACAGCTGGTTCCTCAAGTCCCGTACCGGCGACTGGATGGCGTGGAAGCACGCCGAGGAGCGCGGCTGGTACCGCGACTTCCACTCGCCGTGGGAGGCCTGGCGCAACACCTGGGCGGCGGCCTTCGGCCACACCACGTCCACTGGCTACGCCGTGGAGTTCCAGGCCGAGCTCCTCACGATGGTCCTCGGCCTGGTCCTGACCGGCTTCCTCCTGTACCGCCGCCGCTGGGCGGAGGCGGCGTACACGGGCCTGGCCCTCGTCGCCCTCGGCACGTCGTACTGGTACATGTCGCTGCCGCGCGCCACCCTCCTGTGGTGGCCGCTGTGGGTCTCCCTGGCCGCCTGGAGCCTGCGCGCGCCACGCGTCCGCACGGCCTACGTCTGCCTGGTCGCGCCCCTCATGACCCTCTGCGCCCTCACGTTCCTGACGGGCCGGTGGGCGGGCTAGCGCGCCCGGGAGGCCTGAGAGGATGCGAGCAGCCCGACCGGGCCCGACCAAGGGGGAGCGCATGCTCGTACTGCTCATCGTGCTGCTCGTACTGGCACTCGCCGGTTTCGGCGCGGTCGTCTGGACCGTCCGCGGCAACGCCCCGCGCGGCATCCGCGCCGCGGCCCGGCTGACGTCCGCGGCGGGCGAGGCCGCGAGCCGCTACCAGAAGTCCCAGCGGCGCCACCGCGGCGACGACAACCAGAGCCTCCAGTAAGCGGACCGAGGGGCCCGGCGGATTTCCGGCCAAGTACGCGAGGGTGACCGCGTCGGCCACGGAACTCCTCTTCGACAGCCCCCCGTTTGTGCGACATGACCGGGCCGCATGCCAGACGCCTATGCCCCGTCAGCACACGGCTCCGCCGCCGGGGCCGCGCTACGAGCGGACACCTTCGGGTCAGGCTCACGCCCGGACTCAGTGGCTGCGTCTTACCAACACCCCCGCCGAGCAGGCGGGATGGACACACATGAAGGGATTGTCCAAGAACGCCCGGTTGCGGCCCGCCACCCCTGGAACATCACATTCCGTGCGTGAGTGAATGCGGAGCGTTCCATTCCTTCGCTCTCGCTTCTCGTGGGTCTCGACGAAAGGGCACAGGCATGCCTTCGGCCATGCGTAAGAAGACGACGACTCCGAAGACGACGACTCCAAGGGCACGGCGGCTGGCCGCCGCGGCCGCCGCGCTGGGCAGCTGCCTGGCACTCGCCGTCCCGGCGGGAACCGCCAGCGCGGCACCCGCCGACCCGGTCCCGACCGTCTTCTTCGGCGACTCCTACACCGCCAACTTCGGCATCGCCCCCGTGAACAACCAGGACAACGAGAAGGGCTGGTGCTTCCAGGCCACGGAGAACTATCCCGCCGTCGCCACCCGGCGCCTGGCCGACAGGGACATCAAGCTCGACGTCCAGGCGGACGTCTCCTGCGGCGGCGCGCTCGTCGAACACTTCTGGAAGGAGCAGCCGCTGCCCTTCGGCGCCGGGACGGTCCCGCCGCAGCAGGACGCGCTCAAGGAGAACACCCAGCTGGTCGTGGGCGGCATGGGCGGCAACACGCTGGGCTTCACCAGCATCCTCAAGCAGTGTTCCGACAAGCTCCGGGAGCCCTCCTTGCTGCCCGGAGAGCCGGTGGACCCGGACAAGCCCGCCAGCGAGTGCCGGGACTTCTTCGAGTCGGAAGACGGAAAGGCGTGGCTGGACGACCGGTTCGCGCAGGTCGAAGGGGACCTGGAACAGACGCTCCTGCGCATGAGCTACTTCGCCCCGGCCGCCGAGCGCGTCCTGGTCGGCTACCCCAGGCTCGTGCCCAAGGACACCACCAAGTGTCTGACCGCGGCCCCCGGCCAGACGGAACTACCGTTCGCCGACATCCCCAAGGACGCGCTGCCGATCCTGGACCAGGTGCAGAAGCGGCTGAACGACGTCATGAAGAAGACCGCCGCGGACGACGGCGCCGATTTCGTGGACCTCTACGGCCACACCGGGAGCAACACGGCCTGCGACGGCGCCAACCGGGGCATCGGCGGCCTGCTGGAGAACTCCAAGCTCGACTTCTTCGGTCAGCCGGTCCCGTGGTACGCCCACCCCAACGAGAAGGGCCGTGACATCCAGGCCAAGCACGTGGCCACCAAGGTCGAGCAGGTCCTCAACCGGTAGGAGGCGGCTCCCTGTCGGGAACCGGATCAGCGCCCCTGCCACGCGGGGGCCCGGTTCCCGCCCTCGCCCCTCCCCTCAGCGAAGCCCCAGGCCATCGACCTGGGGCTTCGTCGTACGACTGCTTCCGTGTCGCTGCCGAATCCCCGGCGACGGTCAGCCCCACATACCCACGTTCTTCTTCCTCACCGTCGTGGCTTCCCGCAAGCTTCTGGATGAGGGACTTCATGTCGTCGAGTGCGCGAAGGTGACGCGGGCGGTCATCGGATTCCCCGTGGATCTCGTCGGCGGGTACGGGTCAGCCGAGTCGGCCGCTGATGCCGGAGATGCTGGACTGGGCGTCCGGCTCCTGCTGGTCGTAGGTCACACCGGCCGACGTGAGGTTCTCCGAGACCGTCTGAAGGCACTGCTCAACCTTCTGGCCGTTGGCGTGGATCCGCTCAGCAGGACAGTTCCTCGGGCGACAGTGCGTATCCGGACATGCCGTCAAGTCCTCCTGGGTCGCGGATCGGCTCCGTACGGGACGTGAGGCAGCCCCACCCCTTCGTGCGACACGGCCGGGGTAGGACCCAGAAAGGCTGACCTTGCCCCCGTACACACCTGACCTGCGAGACCGGTTTCACGCGGACGGTTACGTGCCCCTGCCTTCGCTGCTGGGCCCCACCGCCCTGGCTCGGCTGCGCGCGGAGGTGGCCCGGCTTGAGGAACTCGCCACCCGGCGGGACCTGACCATGACGTGCATGGACGACTCGCCGCGCCACATGACCACGGTCGGCGGGCACACCATCGCCAAGGAGTCCGAACTGATCGCCGAGTTGTACGAGGATCCGGACCTGGTCGCGCTGGCCGGGCGCATCGCCGCCCTCGACGCCGTACCGGTGCGCGAGCCCCTGGAGCGGTACGTCGTCAACATCCTCCACCGCCCCGGCGACACCCACGGCGCCCACACGGACGACTACCCGCTGGCCCTGGTGCTGTTCGCCGACGCCCCGGCCGACCCCGACGACGGTGGGCTTCTGGAATACGTACCGCAGGCCCAGGGGCTGAGCACGCTGGACACGCCTGCGGTTCGGCGAGCCCGGCACAGCCCCGGCGACGCCTACCTCCTGCGCAGCGACACCACGGCCCACCGCGTCACCGCCCTGCGCCGCCCCGGCATCCGCCGCAGCGTGGTCAACCTCGCGTACACCGTCCCCGGCCATCAACAGGCCGTCACCGAGTCCGCGGCAGTGCTGTACGGATCGCCATCGAGCAGGCCCGGCGCATGGCCGGTGACCTCGTAAGCCCGGAAGCCCCAGGAGAAGGAGCACCCCGCTCATTCGTACGGCCCGCCTCGCGTGACGTACCGACCGCCGTGTCGTTCACCTGCCGTGAAAAAGATGATCACAGGAGCCGCGTTGGCGCTCGCCGGACTCGGTCTGGCCACACCCGCCCACGCGGACAACGACAGCAACTTCGACGGCGCGGTCAACGCGGCCACCAACTGGAACTTCACCGCCGCTGCCGTCTGCCTACAAGAAGCGGCCGTGGTGCCCGTACTGAGCGACTGGACCGGTGACCACGTCAACAACTGCTCCAACGGCAACGTCATCGACGACAGCAAGACCTGAGGCCGCTGGCGTGCCATCCGCTCACGCATCGGGCACGCAAGGGCTCGAAAACAAGGCAGCGCCCGAGCCAGCCGAAGCTAATCCGGACGCTGCCTAGCAGGTCAGAGGGGGCTTCCCCCCGCCTGCTCTCGGTAGACCGTGTGGGACTCGAACCCACAACCAATGGATTAAAAGTCCACTGCTCTGCCAATTGAGCTAACGGTCCTCGTCGACGTGATGTCGGCGCACCCATGAGCATAGCCCGCCGGGCCCCGCAGTCCGATCGGGTATCGGCAGCGCGGCCGTGGTGGCGGGGCGAACGGGGAGCGAACCGCCTCCCGTGGACCGGGGTTGTGCAGGGACGGCGTACGCGTGAAGGCGGGCACATCCGGAGATGTGCCCGCCTTCATCAGTCATCGGCCGCGTGCCGGACCGGCGTGTCAGCCGTTGCGCTTCCAGCGCGGCTTGTCGTCGCGGCGGCCGAAGGAGCCGCCGGAGCGGTGGTCGTCACGGCGGTTGTACGACGGACGGTCGTGGCCGCCGGAGCGGTAGCCGCCACCGGCGGGGCGGTCGTCGCGGCGGTCGCGGTTGAACGGACGGTCGCTGCCACGGTGGCCGGACGGGCGGTCGTCGCGGCGGAAGCCGCCACGGTCGCCGCGGTCGTCACGGCGCTCGAAGGGACGGCCACCGCGGTCGTCGCGGCGCTGGAAGCCACCGCGGTCGCCACGGTCGTCGCGGCGCTGGAAGCCACCGCGGTCGTCACGACGGTCACGGTCGAAGGAACGGCCGCCACGGTCGTCACGGCGCTGGAAGCCACCGCGGTCGTCACGACGGTCGTCACGGCGCTGGAAACCGCCACGGTCGTCACGACGGTCATCGCGACGCTGGAAACCGCCACGGTCGTCACGACGCTGGAAGCCACCACGGTCACCGCGGTCGTCACGGCGCTGGAAACCGCCACGGTCGTCACGACGGTCACGGTCGAAGGAACGGCCGCCACGGTCGTCGCGGCGCTGGAAACCACCGCGGTCGCCACGGTCGAAGCCCTCGGCGCGCTCGGCCTGCGGCTGGTCCGTCTGCTCCGGCACGGAGACCGGCGCGGCCTCGGCCGCGGTGGCGTCGGCGGCGGTCTCGGCGGCGGCAGCGGCGATCGCCTCGGCCGGGTCCTCGCCCCGCTCGCGCGCGGCCCGCGCGGTGAGGCGGTCGGCCTCCTCGCGCAGCTCGGCGGCGCGGCGCTGGGCGCGCTCCAGCTCCTTGGTCAGGCCCTGCACCTCGCGCTCGGCCTGGCTCGCGGCCTGGCTGGCGGAGTCGGCCTGCACCTCGGTCATGGAGCGGGCACCGGTGATCTCGGCGACCTCGGGGTCGAAGGCGCCGCCGCCGTTGATGACGTGGCGGGAGGCGTCGACGCCCGCGTCTTCCATGAGGCGGAAGATCTGGCGGCGCTGGTGCGGCAGGGAGAGGGACACGACCGTGCCGCTGCGGCCCGCGCGCGCCGTACGGCCCGAGCGGTGCAGGTAGTCCTTGTGGTCACCGGCCGGGTCCACGTTCAGGACCAGGTCGATGCCGTCGACGTGGATGCCGCGGGCGGCGACGTCGGTGGCGACGAGCGCGTTGACGTAGCCGTCCTTGAAGTCGGCGAGGGTCCGCGTACGCGCGCCCTGCGTCATGCCGCCGTGCAGCGCGTCGGCCTTCACACCGGCGTCGCGCAGCTGCTCGGCGATGCGGTCGGCGCCCAGCTGGGTGCGGACGAAGATGATGGTGCGGCCCTTGCGCGCGGCGATCGCGGCCGTGACCGGCGCCTTGTCGCGGGGCTTCACGATCAGGATGTGGTGCGTCATGGTCGTGACGTTGCCCTGGGCGCTGTCGACCTCGTGCGTCACCGGGTTGGTCAGGTAGCGCTTGACCAGCGTGGAGATCTCGTTCTCCATCGTGGCCGAGAACAGCATGCGCTGGCCGCCGGCCGGGACCTGGTCGAGCAGCTCGGTGACCTCGGGCAGGAAGCCCAGGTCGGACATCTGGTCGGCCTCGTCGAGGACGGCGACCTCGACGTTCTCCAGGGAGCAGGCGCCGCGGTTGATGATGTCGCGCAGGCGGCCCGGGGTGGCGACGAGGACGTCGACGCCGCGCTCCAGGGCGTAGATCTGGTTGCCCATGGACGTACCGCCGCAGACGACCTTCATCTTCAGGCCGAGGACGTCGCCGTACGGCTGGAGGGCGTCGGCGACCTGCATCGCCAGCTCGCGGGTCGGGGTCAGGATGACCGCGCGGGGCTTCTTCTTCTCGGTGTGGCCGTCGGCGAGGCGCGCCAGGGTCGGCAGACCGAAGGAGAGGGTCTTGCCGGAGCCGGTGCGGCCGCGGCCGAGGATGTCCTTGCCCGCCAGGGCGTCCGGGATGGTCGCGGCCTGGATCGGGAAGGGGGTGTGCACGCCGTTGCGCGCGAGCTTGCGGACGACGCCGTCGGGCAGACCGAGGTCGCCGAAGGTGATCTCGGGCTCGGCGTCGGCGTCAGCCTCGGTGTCGGCCTCGGCGGCCTCGAGGGCCTCGGTCTCGACGACCTGCTCCGCGGCCTCTACGGCCTCGACGGTCGCGGCGGCCTCGACGACGGCCTCGGCCACGTCGAGGGCGGACTCGTTCTCGGGCAGGACGGCGTGGTCAGAACTGGAAATGGACATGCGAAATGCGAAACCTTCCGGAGTCTCGGCACGCGCCCGTCAACTCCGTGATTTCGCAATGGACCGCCTCTATGCGGTCAGCCACGGCAAGGGAGAGTACGCGCCACGCGGCGCTCTTCTGTGTCGGCGCCGGGCAAATGGGATCAAACGATCTACCACCATACGCACCCACCCCCCACATTGGCAAATGTGCACCACAGAGGCCCTGTATCACCGGAGGGGCGGCGCCCAGCACCCAAGATCAAGCCCGTCCGGCGCTTGAGGACGAGGCCGAAGGCCGATGGACCGGTTCCAGGGCGCCCCCCAGGGCTACGCCGGGCCCGCCTCAGGCGACGGCTCCCCCTGCTCCTTGACCGGCCCCTCCGCCTCCCCGTGCGCCGACGACGAGGGCTCCGGGGTCGTGGGGTCCGGCGACGGCGTGGGCGGCTCGGGCGTCGGGTCCGGGGTGGGGGTGGTCCGCGTGGGGCGCGGCCCCGGCTTCGTGCGCGTCGGCGTCGGCCGCCCGTTCCTCGTCGGCTCGACCGACGCGGCGGCGGTGCCGGACCCGGCCCGCGACGGCTTGCCGCCCGGCTTGGCGTCGCCGTCGGCCTCCGGCGACGCCTCGCCCTTGTCGCCGCGCTTGCCCTTGCTCTTCTTGCCCTTGCCGTCGCCGCCCCCGCGGCCCCGGTCGTCGCCGCGGCCGCGCTCGCCGCCGGGCAGCACCGTGCCGCCGTCGGGCGCGGCGGCGCCCCCGCGCTCCTTGACCGACTTCCCGGGCACGGGCGCGCCGCTCCCGTCGTCGCCGATGCTCATGCAGCCCGCGGTCGCCGCGACGGCCACCACGGTCGCGGCCCACCGGACGGAAACGTAGAACTGGCGCACGGCCGAGCACCTCCGAGGCGCAGGGGGAGAGAGACGACCTGCCCAACTCCCGCGCCCGGCAAGAGGACACGCGCCGCACCGCCCCAAGAAGGACCCGCGCCCGGCCCGCCGACCCGGCCGACCAGGGACGGCGGAGCCCCGCCCCGGGACCGCTCGGCCGATCGGGGACAGCCCGGCCCTCCGGGGCCGCTCAGCCGTACCCGAGCGCGTGCAGCCGCTCGTCGTCGATCCCGAAGTGGTGCGCCACCTCGTGCACCACGGTGATCTCCGTCTCCGCCACGACGTCCTCGCGCGACGCGCACATCCGCAGCGTCGGCCCCCGGTAGATGGTGATCCGGTCCGGCAGCACCCCGGCGTACCACTCGCCCCGGTCGGTCAGCGGCGTGCCCTCGTAGAGCCCGAGCAGCTCGGGGTCGTCGCTGGGCGGCTCGTCCTCGACGAACACCGCCACGTTGTCCATGAGCCGTGTCAGCTCGGGCGGGATCCGGTCGAGCGCCTCGGCCACCAGTTCCTCAAACTCCTCACGCGTCATCTCCAGCACGGGCCCATTGTCGACCGTCGATCACCGGCAGGCATAGCCACCTCTCCGCGCGGGCATACGCGCCCAATGGGGCGCGACGTCACGGTCGTTCTGCGGCACCTGCGCGGCCTGCGCGGTGTCCCCACCACTCTCGTCGGCCGCGTCCGCGCCTTCCGGCGCGCACCCCGGAGCAGCCGCGAAAGCGCACGTCAGGGGCGTGCCCTGGGCGAGCTCGGCACGAGCCCGCGCCCGTTCGCGCGCTCCCTGGGCCTGATCGCCGTCGTGGTGCTCGGCGCCTGGCTCGGCCTGCTGATCGTCGGCAGCGTCCGTACGTCCGTGGGGCCGATGGACACCCGAATGGCGCTGCGGCCCTCGCTCACCGGCGGTACGAAGATCGACGTGTCGCCCCTGGGCTCCCTGGAGCTGCGCTCGCACACCGCGCCGATCCGCCTCGACGTCGACGTGGACCGCCTCGACCCGGTGCGCTCCGAGGCCCTGGTCGACCACCCCGAGCGGATCTCGGGGCTCCAGGAGGAAGTGGCCTCCGACGTGGCGAACGGCACGCTGAACCTCGCGGTGCGCTCCTGCGCCGCGGTCGTCGCCGGGGCGACCGCGCTCGGCCTCGCCGTCTACCGCCGCCCCCGGCGCGCGCTCGCCGCGGGCGGCCTCGCACTCGCCCTGCTCGCCGCGTCCGGCGTGGCCGCGGCCGCCACCTGGAACCCTCGGTCGGTCCTGGAGCCGAAGTTCTCGGGACTGCTCAGCAGCGCGCCCTCCGTGGTCGGCAACGCCCGCAACATCGTCAGCGAATTCGACGTCTACCAGCGTGAGTTGGCGCGCCTGGTGACGAACGTGACCAAGCTGTACGACGTGACGTCGACGCTGCCCGCGTACGAGCCGGACCCCTCCACGATCCGCCTCCTGCACGTCTCCGACATCCACCTCAACCCGGCGAGCTGGAAGATCATCAACTCGCTGGTCGAGCAGTACGACATCGACGTCATCGTCGACTCCGGCGACACCATGGACCACGGGACCTCCGCCGAGAACGCCTTCCTCGACCCCGTCGAGGACCTCGACGCGCCGTACGTCTGGGTGCGCGGCAACCACGACTCCGCGACCACGCAGCGCTATCTGAAGAAGCTCAAGAACGCGCACGTCCTGGACGACGGCAAGCCCGTCGACGTCGCGGGCCTGCGCTTCGCGGGCATCGGCGACCCCCAGTTCACGCCCGACCGGTCCACGAAGGCGGAGGGCAACCCGGCGGAGGAGGTGGCGGGCATCACGCTCGCCTCGTCCCTGCGCGCCCAGGCCGCCGCGCGCACCCCGGTCGACGTGGCGGTCGCGCACAACCCGGTGGCCGCGCGCGAGACCGACGGGACGGTGCCGCTGGTGCTCACGGGGCATCTGCACCACCAGGACATGGAGGTCCTGGACAAGGGCACCCGGCTGCGGACCGAGGGCTCGACCGGTGGCAGCGGGCTGCGCGCCGTCGAGGGCGAACACCCCGACCCCGTGGAGACCTCCGTGCTCTATCTGGACCGCGCGACCAAGCGGCTCCAGGCCTGGGACGAGATCAAGCTCGGCGGGCTCGGCCTCACGAAGGCCGAGGTCAGCCGCCATCTTCCCAAGGAGAACCAGCCCGGGGCCGAGCCCTCGACACCCCCGCCGGGCCCTCCTCCGTAAACCGTTTTGGCGATAGGTCCCCGCATCCCATATGCTTCTCACGTCCCCGACGCGCTGCGAAGCGCCCAGGCGGGTCGATAGCCCTCATCGTCTAGCGGCCTAGGACGCCGCCCTTTCAAGGCGGTAGCACGGGTTCGAATCCCGTTGGGGGCACGCACCACCCTGTGCGAGACTAGTGCTCGCACAACGCAAGGTCCTGTGGAGCAGTTTGGAGTGCTCGCCACCCTGTCAAGGTGGAGGCCGCGGGTTCAAATCCCGTCAGGACCGCTTGCAGATCACCTCGGTGAGCTGCGTGGCTGGGTAGCTCAGTTGGTACGAGCGATCGCCTGAAAAGCGATAGGTCGCCGGTTCGATCCCGGCCCCAGCCACCATCACGAAGCCCTCGTCCCCCGACGAGGGCTTTCGTCGTGTCCCGGCACTGCGGGAGCCCCCTCCCCGGCGGATGTTTCACGTGAAACACCTTGGGCCGCAGGCCAGTTGACCTGCGACCCAAGGCGGGCACGGCCCCGGGCGCTCCCAGTCCCGGGCGGGGCCGGGACCGGGAGCAAGGGCTACTCCGCGTCCGGTGCCGCCCGCGACTCCTCGCGACGCCCGCGGAGAGCCGCCGCGAGGGCCACCGCGGCCGCCACGGCGACCAGGCCGACGAGGACCGCCCAGTCGGGCACCGCGTCGCCGATGCGGCTCGCCTTCTCCTGGACCGTGTACGAGTCGTCCACGTCGAGCAGACCCGGCAGCGCGGCGGCGCCGTCATAGGCGAGGAACAGCGCGCCGAGCAGCACGAAGAACAGGCCGGAGAGCAGGGACGTGGTGTGCAGCTCCAGACGGCCGACGCGGAAGGCGCGGCCGCGCAACCACCGCCGCCGCCCCAGGTCGAACCGCTCCCACAGCGCGGCAAGGACGAACAGCGGCACCGCCATCCCCAGCGCGTACACGGCGAGCAGCGCACCGCCGTACACCGGGCTGCCGCTCACCGCGGCGACCGTGAGGACACTGCCGAGGATCGGGCCCGCGCAGAACCCGGCGAGCCCGTAGACGGCACCGAGCGCGTACACCGACACCGCCGTGGTGGGCCGGATGCGCCCGGACAGCTCGGCGAGGCGGCGGGAGGCGAAGCCGAACCCCACCACCTGCGCGATCCCGAGCGCGATGATCGTCCAGCCTGCCCAGAAGACCAGCTCCTCCCGGTGCCCGAAGAAGAACCGCCCGGCCGTGGACCCGGCGGCCCCGAGCGGCACGAGGGTCGTGGCGAGCCCGGCGTAGAAGATGCCCGTCCGGGCGAGCAGCCGCGACGTGGAGTCGATCGAGTACGCGAAGAACGCCGGGAGCAGCAGCGCGCTGCACGGGCTGACCAGGGCGAGGAGACCGGCGAGGAAGGCGGCGAAGTATCCGACGTCGGCCGTCACTTGCCGGACCCTTCCTTGCCGCCCTCGGCGCGGCTCGCCGCCGCCTTCTCGATCGCCTCCTCGAAGACGGACTGGGGCTGCGCGCCCGCGATGGGCCGCCCGTTGACCAGGAACGACGGCGTGGACGTGGCGCCGAGCTTGTAGCCCTCGTCCTGGTCCTTCTTCACCGCCGCCTTGGCCGCGTCGCTCCCGGCGTCCCGCAGGAAGCGCGGGACGTCCTTGATCCCGGCCTCGCGCGCCAGCTCCTTGAGCCGGTCGTCGCCGAAGCCCTTCTCCTTGGCCCCGTCCGCGTACGCGGCCTCGTGGAACTGCCAGAACCGGCCCTGCTCGCCCGCGGCCCAGGCGCCGCGCGCCGCCCGCTCGGAGTCCTCGCCGAAGATCGGGAAGTTGCGCCACTCGATGCGCAGGGTGCCGTTGTCGACGTACTTCTTCACCAGGTCGGGCTCGGTGTCACGGGCGAACTTGCCGCAGAAGCCGCACTTGAAGTCCGCGAACTCGATCATGACGACGGGGGCGTCGGCCTTGCCCTGGGCGAGCGGGTCCTTGGCCTCGCGGCGGGCGAGCCCCTCCAGCTCGGGGAAGACGCCCGCCTCGGGCGCGGCGGAGTCCGAGCCCTTCTTGGCGGACGCGGAGGACCCGGTGGAGGCGGAGTCGTCCGGCTTGGTGGCCGTGTAGGAGGCGATGCCGAGCGCCCCGGCGGCGACGGCGACCGCGGCGACGACGGCGATGTTCTTCTTCTTGCGGGCGGTGGACATGGTGATGCGCTTCTCCTGTTGCGTGCGTAGGCGTGCGTAGCTGAAGGGACCCCTGAGACAGGGGCCTCCTACACGCGCAGAACGGAGAGATCCACCGGTGAGGGCGGCGTGAGCGGCGGCGGCGCGCGCAGCGACGCCACGGCCCGCACGGCCGGCTCGCTTCCCCAGGAGTCGTAGTCCACGACACGGGCCGCGTACGCCGACGGCGGCAGCTCGTACCCAGGACCCTGCCGCGGCGGCACCGCGGGCCGCTGGCCCAGGTCGGAGGTGTCGCTCCGGCCGCAGCCGGGCACCCCCCGCCCGTCGGCCTCCTGGACGAAGACGTGTGCCGCCCGCTCGACGGGCGGCGCGGGCCGGTCCGCGAAGGCGGGCCCGCAGAACGCCCCGAGCACCACGAGCAGCACCGCCACCAGGGGGCACCACGGCGTACGCACACGGGACAACATGCCCGGAATGGTACGTGCCGCGGCGCGCGCCCCGGGAAATCGGTTGGCCACCTGTGAGCACCGGGTGAGATCCTGGATCGCGTATGTCTACGCAGCCCGCCCTCACCCTCGACGCCCTCGCCCCCCGCCTCTCGGAGCTGTCGCTGCGCGACGCGCACCGCATCGGCCGGCGGCTCGAAGGTGCGCGCCGGATCCGCAAGCCCGAGGCCCGGGCCACCGTCCTCGCCGAGATCGCGACGGACATCGACCAGGCCGCCACCAGGATGGCGGGCCGCGCCGACGGCGTGCCCGCGATCACCTATCCCGAGCAGCTGCCGGTCAGCCAGAAGAAGGACGCGATCCTGGAGGCGATCCGCGACCACCAGGTCGTGATCGTCGCCGGTGAGACGGGCTCCGGCAAGACCACCCAGATCCCGAAGATCTGTCTGGAGCTGGGCCGCGGCGTGCGCGGCCTCATCGGTCATACGCAGCCGCGCCGCATCGCGGCCCGTACGGTCGCCGAGCGCGTCGCCGACGAGCTGAACACGCCGCTGGGCGAGGCCGTCGGCTGGAAGGTCCGCTTCACCGACCAGGTCAGCGGCAACACGTACGTGAAGCTGATGACGGACGGCATCCTGCTGGCCGAGATCCAGACGGACCGCGAGCTGCGCGCGTACGACACGATCATCATCGACGAGGCCCACGAGCGCAGCCTCAACATCGACTTCCTGCTCGGCTACCTCGCCCAGCTGCTGCCCAAGCGCCCGGACCTCAAGGTCGTGATCACCTCCGCGACCATCGACCCCGAGCGGTTCTCGCGGCACTTCGGTGACGCCCCGATCGTCGAGGTCAGCGGCCGTACGTATCCGGTGGAGGTCCGCTACCGCCCGCTCCTGGAGGAGGAGGGCGACGACCCGGACCGCGACCAGATCACCGCGATCACGGACGCGGTCGAGGAGCTCCAGGCCGAGGGCAAGGGCGACATCCTGGTCTTCCTCTCCGGCGAGCGCGAGATCCGCGACACGGCGGACGCCCTGGAGAAGAAGAAGTACAAGTTCACCGAGATCCTGCCGCTGTACGCGCGGCTGTCGCACGCCGAGCAGCACCGCGTCTTCCAGCAGCACACGGGCCGAAGAATCGTCCTGGCGACCAACGTCGCCGAGACGTCCCTGACCGTCCCGGGCATCAAGTACGTCATCGACCCGGGCACGGCCCGCATCTCGCGCTACAGCCACCGCACGAAGGTGCAGCGCCTGCCCATCGAGGCGATCAGCCAGGCCAGCGCCAACCAGCGCAAGGGCCGCTGCGGCCGTACGTCCGACGGCATCTGCATCCGCCTGTACTCCGAGGACGACTTCCTCGCCCGCCCCGAGTTCACGGACGCGGAGATCCTGCGGACGAACCTGGCGTCCGTCATCCTCCAGATGACCGCGGCGGGCCTCGGCGACATCGAGAAGTTCCCCTTCATCGACCCGCCGGACCACCGCAACATCCGCGACGGCGTGCAGCTCCTCCAGGAGCTGGGCGCGCTCGACCCCGCGCAGAAGGACCCCCGCAAGCGCCTCACCCAGCAGGGCCGCAAGCTCGCCCAGCTGCCGGTGGACCCGCGCCTGGCCCGCATGGTCCTGGAGGCCGACAAGAACGGCTGCGTCCGCGAGGTCATGGTGATCGCCGCCGCCCTGTCCATCCAGGACCCGCGCGAGCGCCCCGCCGACAAGCAGACGCAGGCCGACCAGCAGCACGCCCGCTTCAAGGACGAGACGTCGGACTTCCTGGCGTACCTCAACCTGTGGCGGTACGTGCGCGAGCAGCAGAAGGAGCTCGGCTCCTCCGCGTTCCGCCGCATGTGCAAGCGGGAGTTCCTGAACTTCCTGCGCATCCGCGAGTGGCAGGACATCTACACGCAGCTGCGCACGGTCGCCAAGCAGATGGGCATCCATCTGAACGACAGCGACGCCCCCGAGAAGCAGGTGCACATCTCCCTGCTCGCCGGGTTGCTGAGCCACATCGGCATGAAGGACGTCAAGGACGGCGCGAAGAACGAGTACCTGGGGGCGCGGAGCGCGAAGTTCGCGATCTTCCCGGGGTCCGCGCTGTTCAAGAAGCCGCCGCGCTTCGTGATGTCCGCCGAGCTCGTCGAAACGTCACGCCTGTGGGCCCGGGTGAACGCGCGCGTCGAGCCGGAGTGGGTCGAGCCGCTCGCCCAGCACCTGCTCAAGCGCACGTACAGCGAGCCGCACTGGGAGAAGGACCAGGCGGCCGTGATGGCGTACGAGAAGGTGACGCTGTACGGCGTCCCGCTCGTCACCGACCGCAAGGTGAACTACGGGCGGATCGACCCCGAGGTCTCGCGCGACCTGTTCATCCGCAACGCGCTCGTCGAGGGCGACTGGCGCACGCACCACAAGTTCTTCGCCGACAACCGCAGGCTGCTCACCGAGGTCGAGGAGCTGGAGCACCGGGCGCGGCGCCGCGACATCCTCGTCGACGACGAGACGCTCTTCGACTTCTACGACCAGCGCGTGCCCGAGGACGTGGTGTCGGGCGCCCACTTCGACGCGTGGTGGAAGAAGAAGCGCCACGACGAGCCGGAGCTGCTCGACTTCGAGCGGTCCATGCTCATCAACGAGAAGGCGGGGGACGTCTCCAAGGACGACTACCCCGACTCGTGGCGCCAGGGGCAGCTCAAGTTCCGGGTGACGTACCAGTTCGAGCCGGGCGCGGACGCGGACGGCGTCACGGTCCACATCCCGCTCCAGGTGCTCAACCAGGTCTCGGCCGAGGGCTTCGACTGGCAGATCCCCGGCCTGCGCGAGGAGGTCGTGATCGAGTTGATCCGCTCCCTGCCCAAGCCGATCCGCCGGAACTACGTCCCGGCGCCCAACTTCGCGAAGGCGTTCCTGGAGCGTGCGGTGCCCCTTCAGGAGCCGCTGCACGTCACCCTGGCACGCGAGCTCCAGCGCATGGTCGGCGTACCGGTCTCGCCGGACGACTTCGACCTGACGCGCGTGCCCGACCACCTGAAGATCACCTTCCGGATCACCGACGAGCGGCGCCGCAAGCTCGCCGAGGACAAGGACCTGGAGGCGCTCAAGCTCCAGCTCAAGCCGAAGGCCCGCAAGGCCCTGTCGAAGGCGGCGGCCGCCACGGCGGAGCGCACGGGCGGCGCCACCATCGAGCGCACCGGCCTCACCGACTGGACCATCGGGACGCTGAACCGCGTCTTCGAGACCCGCAGGGCTGGCCAGCCCGTGAAGGCCTTCCCGGCCCTGGTCGACGACGGCGACACGGTCTCCGTCCGCCTCTTCGACACCGAGGCGGAGCAGACCCAGGCCATGTGGAAGGGCACGCGCCGACTCATCCTGCGCAACATTCCGGTGAATCCGGCCAAGTTCGCCCAGGACAAGCTGACCAACCAGCAGAAGCTCGCCCTGTCCGCGAACCCGCACGGCTCCATGCCCGCGCTGTTCGCCGACTGCGCGACCGCCGCCGCGGACAAGCTGATCGCGGACTTCGGCGGGCCGGTGTGGGACGAGGAGTCGTACCGCAAGCTCTACGAGAAGGTGCGCGCCGAGATCGTCGACACGACGGTCCGCACGGTCGCGCAGGTCCAGCAGGTCCTCGCCGCCTGGCAGGCCTGTGAGCGGCGCCTGAAGTCGACGCGCAGCCCCGCGCTGCTCGCCAACCTCCAGGACGTACGGGAGCAGCTGGACGGCCTCATCAAGCCCGGCTTCGTCACCGAGACGGGCATCCGCAGGCTCCCGGACCTGATGCGCTACATGGTCGCCGCCGACCGCCGCCTCCAGCAGATGCCGACGAACGCGCAGCGGGACACCACGCGCATGGAGAAGGTCCGCGAGATGCGCGACGAGTACGCCTGGCTCCTGGAACAGCTGCCGCAGGGCCGCCCGGTCCCGCAGGAGGTCCTGGACATCCGCTGGATGATCGAGGAGCTGCGGGTCAGCTACTTCGCCCACGCGCTCGGCACGGCCTACCCCGTCTCGGACAAGCGCATCGTGAAGGCCATCGACGCGGCGGTGCCGTAACCGTCCGGGTACGCAGGGTGAGTTCGACCGCTGGCCTGCACTCCTGTACAGTCCTTCTCGCAGCGCAACGCAGTACGAGCGCCGCGAAACCTGGTCCTGTGGAGCAGTTTGGAGTGCTCGCCACCCTGTCAAGGTGGAGGCCGCGGGTTCAAATCCCGTCAGGACCGCAAGTAAAGCGGGCCGCATCCCCTGGATGCGGCCCGCTTTCGCGTGCACGGACGACGGTGAGCAGGTGCTTCAAGCCCGTCCGGCGTTTGAGGACGAGCCCGCAGGGCGACAACCAAGCCCGTCCGGCACCTGAGGACGAGCCCGCAGGGCGACACCCCGCCCAAGGCCCACGGCCCGTTCCCGTACTCGACTCCTTGACGGCGTCACATTCCCCCGGTACCCCAATCAGCAGGACCCTGGGGCCCAGGGGCGGCCACGCCCCCAGGAGGTGACGCATGACGCCAGTCCCCGCATCCGCGCGGCACGAGACGCGCGCCCTGCTGCGCGCCCATCTCGCCGCGGCGTCGAGCTACCGCCACGTGACCCGGCACTGCCCCATCTGCCACCGGCTGCTCCGGCTCGCCATGGAGCCCGCCGACGACGCCCACGAGGCCACAGAGGCGCCCGAGGCCGACGAGGGGCGCCCGGAGCAATGCGAGGACGAAAGTCCCCCCAAGGCATGACCAAAGCCGCCGCGGGCAGCAGCCGCGCGGTGGGAAGCTGAGAGCCACGGAAGCGGCCCCGTCCACCCCGTCCGGGGCGGGGATGTTCGCCCCGTCCGGGCGCTACGCCCCATTAGCGCAAGGGCGGCAAGGGCAACAAGCCACGGTGCGTGTGACGGTAGTCACCGAATGAGTTTCAGAAACAGTTGAACTTACACCCGCCCTACAACAGCTCAATCTAATATGTGCAATTGCACCTATAGGTAGAGCCTCACGATGCGCGCTGTTGAGCGCCCCTGTGAGCCGCCTTGTTGAAGCCTGGGAGAGCGTGTAGGACGAGCGGCCCCGACGCTCGGCCCCGGGCACAAAAAAGATCGCGCTGGACCCGGCGGAGTCCAGCGCGATCGACGACGCACCCAAGCGGCTCAGGCAGGGGCCCCGTTGGGGCAGGACCCGCGTCGTGTGGAGCTATGGGTCGGACGGTACGGCCGGGTTGGGGGACCCGGCAGCGATGGTGCTCTTCGTCCGATGTGCACTTCTTGCTGCGATAACGCCCTGCGTCAGGCCTCGCTGCGCTGCTGCGGAATGCCCGCGAGCAGTGCGCGGACCTCGGCCTCGCGGTAACGGCGGTGCCCGCCGAGCGTGCGAATCGACGTGAGCTTGCCAGCCTTGGCCCAGCGCGTGACCGTCTTGGGGTCGACGCGGAACATCGTGGCAACCTCAGCCGGGGTCAGCAGCGGCTCGGCATCAGGGGTGCGAGCGGTCATGAGCGGCCTCCTCGGGAGAACCGAACCTTCTCGGTTCATTCCTCTAAATTCTGCACCTTGACCCGCGTTGCCCGAAATGGCGGACGCGAGTCGAGTCGGTTATAGGACGAACGGCTTGTCCTCGGCACTACAACTACACCATCCGTCCAGCCGCGTCGGCCAAACCGATGGAATTGCCCTCCCAGGTGTCCATCAGCGACGGAAGCCGATGGACCATGCCATAGCGGACAGTCACGCCACAGTGACGATCAGTCACAGAGCGATCAGGAGTCAACAGACCCCCCATAGCGCACAATGCCGAGCATTCCGCCCACAGTTGGACGGAAGGAGCCCTGTCCGGACTCCTTGTCCTATTTTGGCATGAGGAAGGCTGATCGGCGCAAGGGTCAGTTAAGTGCGGTCCATCACGCTTGAGGCAAAGGCCCGGATCGGGACCTACGTCCCGGCGCCGGGACAGGGGAAAGCCCAGGATGCACTACTTCCAGGGGAAAACCACCGGCTCAGCGTTACGGCTTCGTCAAGATGGCGACATCAGCGAGAAGGCCACGTCAGTTCGAGAACTGCCGCTCCCGGACCGCGCGCCACC
Source organism: Streptomyces sp. NPDC053474 (assembly GCF_044544845.1). Taxonomy (NCBI): domain Bacteria; kingdom Bacillati; phylum Actinomycetota; class Actinomycetes; order Kitasatosporales; family Streptomycetaceae; genus Streptomyces; species Streptomyces sp. NPDC053474. The sequence goes on along the minus strand of NZ_JBITXV010000002.1, from coordinate 681,823 downwards.
GCTCGACGAGCCGCGTGTACGCCTCGCCCGCGCCCACGCCGTCACCGTCGCGCAGCGCCTCGATGCCCGCGGCCACGTCCGCCGCCGAGTGGTCCTCGTCGAGCGTCTCCGCCGACAGCGTGTGCACCAGGCCGCCGTAGTCCAGCTCGACGAGCGAGCGCGGGTGGAACTCCTCCAGCCACCGGCCCACGTCCACCAGGCCGTCGATGAGCGGCCCCTCGTCCATGGCGTTCCGCAGCGCCTTCAGGCCGCGCGCGACCCGGCGCCTGGCCTGCACCATCGGCGTGCGGTAGCGCAGCACGGGCGCCGCGGCCCCGGGCGGCTCGCCCCCGTCGGCCGCGTCGGCGTACGCCGCCTCGTAGAAGCGCTCCTCGTCCGCGACGAGCACGAACCAGTTCAGCGGGACGTGCCAGGTCGCCGTGCGGATCCAGGGGCGCGCGTCGGGATTGAGCGCCAGCCAGGCCTCGTAGTCCGCGGCCGCCTGGCGGCGCACCACCGGCGGGATGACCGCGTCGAGGACCGGCGCGGGCAGCAGCCCGGAGAGCTCGTCGAGGGCCTGCCAGCCGCGCAGCCGGGTGCGCCAGGGGCAGACGCACACCACCCCGTCCGCCTCGACCACGAAGGCGTCGCGGCTCTCGTGCACCGGCACCGGGATCGGCGGCGTGGGCACCAGATCCGCCAGCGAGGCCCGCAGTTCGTCCTGGTAGGAGGGCCGCTCCGGGCGGCGTGCGTAGCGCGCCCAGTGGGTGCGCTCGGGCTCGGGGAAGGCGGCGAGGGGCTCGTACACGCGCAGGTACGACGCATACGGAACGACCACCGAGGACACCTTGGGCACGGCTCCTCCCCTCCCCCGCCCTCCGGCTGGAAAACACTGCAAATCGTGCCATGGCCGAACACCGCCGTACCCCGTCTCGCAGCCCGGGAGAGTGACCCCCGTGAAGAGGGGACAGAGTCTTGCCGACCTCCGTGCGGCGGCGGGCCCCCGCGAGGCTCTACTCTCATGCCCCAACGGGACCCGCCACCCGCACGGGCACCCGTCCAACCGCCGCTACGTATCCGGGAGTCACCACCGTGACCGATGTAACCGACGGCGTCCTGCACACCCTGTTCCAGTCGGACCAGGGGGGTCATGAGCAGGTCGTGCTCTGCCAGGACCGCGCCAGCGGACTGAAGGCCGTCATCGCCATCCACTCCACCGCCCTGGGCCCCGCCCTCGGCGGTACGCGCTTCTACCCCTACGCCACCGAGGAGGCGGCCGTCGCCGACGCGCTGAACCTCGCGCGCGGGATGTCGTACAAGAACGCCATGGCCGGGCTCGACCACGGCGGGGGCAAGGCCGTCATCATCGGCGACCCGGACAAGATCAAGAGCGAGGAGCTGCTGCTCGCCTACGGCCGCTTCGTGGCCTCCCTCGGCGGCCGCTACGTGACGGCCTGCGACGTCGGTACGTACGTGGCGGACATGGACGTCGTGGCGCGCGAGAACCGCTGGACGACCGGCCGCTCGCCCGAGAACGGCGGCGCGGGCGACTCCTCGGTCCTGACCGCCTTCGGCGTCTTCCAGGGCATGCGGGCGTCCGCCGAGGCCCTGTGGGGCGCGCCCACGCTGCGCGGCCGCAAGGTCGGCGTCGCGGGGGTCGGCAAGGTCGGGCACATCCTCGTCGAGCACCTGCTTGAGGACGGCGCCGAGGTCGTGATCACGGACGTGCGCGCGGACTCCGTGCGCCGCATCACGGACAAGCACCCGCAGGTCTCCTCGGTCGCGGACACCGAGGCCCTGATCCGCACGGAGGGCCTCGACGTGTACGCGCCGTGCGCCCTCGGCGGCGCCCTGAACGACGACACCGTGCCGGTGCTCACGGCGAAGGTGGTGTGCGGCGCGGCCAACAACCAGCTCGCGCACCCCGGCGTCGAGAAGGACCTCGCCGACCGCGGCATCCTCTACGCCCCGGACTACGTGGTGAACGCGGGCGGCGTGATCCAGGTCGCCGACGAGCTGCACGGCTTCGACTTCGACCGCTGCAAGGCGAAGGCATCGAAGATCTACGACACCACGCTCGCCATCTTCGCGCGCGCGAAGGCTGACGGCATACCGCCCGCGGCCGCGGCCGACAGGATCGCCGAGCAGCGCATCGCGGAGGCCCGCCGCGGCTGACGCGTACCGGACCAAAGGCTGCGGAACGTGTCCGAATGGAGGCGGAACGCAGCCCGGGGACAACTGAATACGGCCTCCAGAACGGCCTGATTGGGCCCTGACAAGGCCCTCGTCGGGGCCCGCCGGCGTCATCGGGAGAGAAGACTCACGCCCGTCGGCGGGTCGCCCGCCAAGAAGAGGTTAAAATCGCAGCTGACCAGCGAGGAAAGGGCTCCTTGCCGGTCGTGCGCCCAGGCGCGTCCTGCGGGCGACGTACCGTATGGCCGCAGGAACAGGTACCGTGGAAGCCCTACGGACCGGTCTCTCCACGGAGAGCCCGTTCCGGATCATGAACGCGTGTCAAGACTCTGGGGCCATGAGCCCCGATACCGAGGGGGTCGAGCCATGGGGCGCGGCCGGGCCAAGGCCAAGCAGACAAAGGTCGCCCGCCAGCTGAAGTACAACAGCGGCGGGACTGACCTGTCGCGTCTGGCCAATGAGCTGGGCGCTTCGACTTCGCAGCAGCCGCCGAATGGCGAGCCGTTCGAGGACGAGGACGACGAAGACCCGTACGCGCAGTACGCGGATCTGTACAACACCGACGACGATGACGACGAGGACGCCGGCGAGTCCGGCCCCTCGCAGCAGCGCCGCGGCGCTTGACCTCGTAGTTCGGTTCTTCGCGCGACAGCGTCCGCACCTCTCGCGGACAGCGCGACAACGCACTTCACCCGGTCCGGGCAACTTGCCGGACCGGGTTTCGTGCTGTGCGGGCGTGGCCTACTTGGCGTAGTCGCCGACGAGCTCGGCTCCCGTGGCGTGGTCGCCGCGGTCGGTGATCTCGCCCGCGACCCAGGACTCGACGCCGCGGTCGGCGAGCGTCGCCAGGGCCACGTCGACCGAGTCCTCGGGCACGACGGCGATCATGCCGACGCCCATGTTCAGGGTCTTCTCCAGCTCCAGGCGCTCCACCTGACCGGCCTTGCCGACGAGGTCGAAGACGGCGCCCGGCGCCCAGGTGGAGCGGTCGACGGTGGCGTGCAGTCCGTCCGGGATCACCCGGGCCAGGTTCGCCGCGAGGCCGCCGCCGGTGACGTGGCTGAACGCGTGCACGTCGGTGGTGCGGGTCAGCGCCAGACAGTCCAGGGAGTAGATCTTGGTGGGCTCCAGGAGCTCCTCGCCGAGCGTGCGGCCGAACTCCTCGACCTGCTGGTCCAGGGTCATCTTCGCGCGGTCGAAGACCACGTGCCGGACCAGCGAGTACCCGTTGGAGTGAAGCCCGGAGGACGCCATGGCGATGACCGCGTCACCCTTACGGATGCGATCCGGGCCGAGCAGGCGGTCGGCCTCCACGGCGCCCGTGCCCGCGCCCGCGACGTCGAAGTCGTCCGGGCCGAGCAGGCCCGGGTGTTCGGCCGTCTCGCCGCCCACGAGCGCGCAGCCCGCGAGCACACAGCCCTCGGCGATGCCCTTGACGATCGCGGCGACGCGCTCGGGGTGGACCTTGCCGACGCAGATGTAGTCGGTCATGAACAGCGGCTCGGCGCCGCACACCACGATGTCGTCCATGACCATGGCGACCAGGTCGTGGCCGATGGTGTCGTACACGCCGAGCTGCCGGGCGAGGTCGACCTTGGTGCCGACGCCGTCCGTGGCGGAGGCGAGCAGCGGCCGCTCGAAGCGCTTGAGGGCGGAGGCGTCGAAGAGCCCGGCGAAGCCGCCGAGGCCGCCGAGGCCCGCCACCTCTGGACGCTGGGTCTTCTTGACCCACTCCTTCATGAGCTCGACAGCGCGGTCGCCCGCCTCGATGTCGACGCCCGCCGCGGCGTAGGAGGCACCAGTACCAGCAGTTGTCTCAGACATTGCCTGGGATCTTTCGGGGTTGACGATGGGGCTCAGGGGCGACGGATCGCGTCGGCTGCGGCCGTGGCCGCCGGGCCCGCGGCCAGCTCCGTCTCCAGGAGCTGCTTGCCGAGCAGCTCGGGGTCGGGCAGCTCCATCGGGTACTCGCCGTCGAAGCAGGCGCGGCACAGGTCCGGCTTGTCGATGGTGGTCGCCTCGATCATGCCGTCGATGGAGATGTACGACAGGGAGTCGGCGCCGAGCGAGGTGCCGATCTCGTCGATGGTCATGCCGTTAGCGATGAGCTCGGCGCGGGTCGCGAAGTCGATGCCGAAGAAGCACGGCCACTTCACGGGCGGCGAGGAGATCCGCACGTGCACCTCGGCGGCGCCCGCCTCGCGGAGCATCTTGACCAGGGCGCGCTGGGTGTTGCCGCGGACGATCGAGTCGTCGACGACCACCAGGCGCTTGCCCCTGATGACTTCCTTGAGGGGGTTCAGCTTCAGCCGGATGCCCAGCTGGCGGATGGTCTGGGAGGGCTGGATGAAGGTCCGCCCGACATAGGCGTTCTTGACGAGGCCGGCGCCGAAGGGGATGCCGGAGGCCTCCGCGTAGCCGATCGCGGCGGGGGTGCCGGACTCGGGGGTCGCTATGACCAGATCGGCGTCGACCGGCGCTTCCTTGGCCAGTTTCCGCCCCATCTCGACACGCGAGAGGTAGACGTTGCGGCCCGCGATGTCGGTGTCGGGGCGGGCCAGATAGACGTACTCGAAGACACAGCCCTTGGGCTTCGCTTCCGCGAATCGCGAGGTGCGCAGGCCGTTCTCGTCGATGGCGACGAACTCGCCGGGCTCGATCTCGCGGACGAAGCTCGCGCCGCAGATGTCGAGCGCGGCGGACTCCGAGGCGACGACCCAGCCGCGCTCCAGACGGCCGAGGACCAGCGGGCGGATGCCCTGCGGGTCGCGGGCGGCGTACAGCGTGTGCTCGTCCATGAAGACGAGGCTGAAGGCGCCCCGCACCTGCGGCAGGACCGCGGCCGCGGCTTCCTCTATGGTCAGCGGCTTGCCGTCGGCGTCGGTCTGGCCCGCGAGCAGGGCGGTGACCAGGTCCGTGTCGTTGGTCGCGGCGAGCTGGGTCGCGCGGCCGTTCTCCTTCGGCAGGGCGGCGACCAGCTCGGCGAGCCGGGCCGTGTTGACGAGGTTGCCGTTGTGGCCGAGGGCGATGGAGCCGTGGGCCGTGGCGCGGAACGTGGGCTGGGCGTTCTCCCACACCGAGGCTCCGGTGGTCGAGTAGCGGGCGTGTCCGACCGCGATATGACCTTGGAGGGAGCCGAGGGAAGTTTCGTCGAAGACCTGGGAGACCAGGCCCATGTCCTTGAAGACGAGGATCTGGGAGCCGTTGCTGACCGCGATTCCCGCGGATTCCTGACCCCGATGCTGGAGGGCGTAGAGCCCGAAGTACGTGAGCTTTGCGACCTCTTCGCCCGGAGCCCAGACACCGAAGACGCCGCAAGCGTCCTGGGGGCCTTTCTCGCCGGGGAGCAGATCGTGATTGAGTCGACCGTCACCACGTGGCACGGCACCGAGTGTAGGCGAGATCGACCACTGGTCCGAATTGGGGATACGGGTCCTGTACGGAGCGTAGGCGGGTGCTTCACGGGGCCTGTGAGGGGCGCGGCTGAATATGTACGTTCCGCCAAGCGGCCCGGGTGGGGATCTCCCGGCGGGGCTCTTGTCGATCTCTGGTCGGCGGGGTTGCTTCAGCCGTGCGAAGGGCTCGTGAACAGGCACTTCAGGGCGTTGACAGCCCCCTGCGGGCTCCGTGAGGCTCCTGGTTCATGCAGCCCTCCGGTGACCTTCTGACGGTCCCGCTCGTGTGGCGCCGCCATGTCGATCTGGCCCGCGTCGCGAGCGCGATCTGTCGTCGCGCCCGCTGAGCCGGTCTTCCATTTCGCCCCGTTTCAGGGCGGTTTGACGCTCTGGCCCATGGGACGTTTGTCACGCTGAAACGTTCCCCCTTCGGGTCACTTCGGGGTGCTTTCCGCCTCCGCCGCCCGGCTTTCCCCGCGCTCCTCCCGCCCCGTGCGGGCCGCTCCTCCGCCCTCGCGCGCCGCGTCCGCCGCCCGCGCCACGGGGGCATCCGCACGCCCCCGCGCAGGGGGCCCTCCCCGCCCAGGAGTCCTTTGTGTCTTCGTACGAGAACGTATTGTCCCGGCGCGCCTTCACCGGGGGTGTGGCGGGCGCCGCCACCGCCGTCGGGATCGGCGCGGGCGAGGCCGTCGCCGCGCCCGCCGAGCGGCCCTTCGCCGCCCGCGAGCGGCACGACGGGCGGGCCGGTCGACGGCCCAACATCCTGTTCATCCTGGGCGACGACCTCGGCTGGGCCGACCTGTCGTCCTACGGCTCGCCGCACATCAGAACCCCGCACCTGGACCGCCTGGCCCGCCAGGGCGTGCGCTTCACCCAGGCCTACTCCGGCTCCGCGACCTGCTCCCCCACCCGCTTCAGCCTGTACACCGGGCGCTTCCCCGGGCGGACCCGGGGCGGGCTCGCCGAGCCCATCGCCGACAGGTCGGTGGGCCTGGAGCCCACCCACCCCACGCTCGCCTCGCTGCTGCGCGGCGCCGGGTACGCGACCGCGCTCATCGGCAAGTGGCACTGCGGCTACCTGCCGGACTACTCGCCCACCAAGTCGGGCTGGGACGAGTTCTTCGGGAACTTCGGCGGGGCCCTGGAGTACTACTCCAAGCTCGGCCTCGGCGGCGAGTACGACCTGTACGAGGGCGACACGGCCTACAAGGACCTGCGCTACTACACGCGGATCCTGACCGAGCGGGCCAGCGAGTACGTCCGGCGCGACCACGACCGGCCGTGGCTGCTCAACCTCAACTTCACCACCCCGCACTGGCCCTGGATAGCCGACGGCGACACCGAGGCCAGCGCGGAGATCGTGCGCCGCGTCAAGGCCGGGGACCGCGGCGCCCTCCAGCACCGGGACGGCGGGTCGATCGCCAAGTACACGGAGATGGTGCAGGACCTGGACCGGTCGATCGGGCACGTGCTGCACGCCCTGAAGACGTCCGGCCAGGAGCGCGACACCCTCGTCTTCTTCGCCTCCGACAACGGCGGCGAGCGCTTCTCCTACAACTGGCCGCTGTCCGGGAACAAGGGCTCGCTGCGGGAGGGCGGCATCCGGGTGCCGACGATCCTGCGCTGGCCCGCCAGGATCGACGGCGGGCAGGTCAGCGACCTGCCCGTGTACACGCCCGACTGGACGGCGACGCTGCTCGAACTCGCCGGGGCCCGGCCCGAGCCGGACCGGCCGCTGGACGGCACGAGCCTCGCCGGGTATCTGCTGCGCGGCACCGAGCCGCGCGAGCGGGACCTGTTCTGGCGGGTGCGCGGCGAGCGGGCGCTGCGGCGCGGGCCGTGGAAGTACTACCGCGGCAAGGACGGCGCGGACCAGCTCTTCCACCTGGGCCGCGACCAGCGGGAACAGGCGGATCAGGCGCGCCGGGAGCCCGCGCTCCTCGCGGAGCTGCGGACGGCGTGGGAGCGGACGGAGGCGGGCCTGCTGCCGTATCCGACGGCGTGAGGGCCCGTCACGCAGGCGCGGGCGCGCGGTGGACCGGTCGTCCGGCGCGCGCTCGTGCCGGGCTACTTCTTGGCGGCGGCGTCCGCGTTCGCGTCGACGGTCGCGGTCGCGCTCACGACCGTGCCGTCCTTCGCCGTGAGGGTGAGGCCGTCCTTCTTGACCTCGTACCGGGTCTTGCCCTCGAACAGCTTGAGCAGGTCGCGTTCGGTCTTCGCCTTGGCGCCCGTGCACATCTTGCGGGTCAGCTTCGGCGCGCCGAAGGCGAGGGTGCCGTCGCGCGACTCGGCCTTGCCGGAGACGTCGTTGCAGCCGAGGTTGCCGCGCACGGTGCCGTCCTTGCCGAAGACCAGCCGGGCCTTGCCCGCGACCTGCTTCGGCAGGGGCCGCGCCGAGCCGCCCTTGCCCACGGAGTCCACGGCCCAGACCGTGCCCTGGAGCGGGGCGCCGGGGGCCACCGGCCTGCTGGTCAGGGCGATCCGGTCGCCGTCGGCGTTGGTGAGGGTGAGGCGGTCGTCGTCGACGCTGGCCTTGAGCGTGCCGTCGATGGCGCGGGCGAGGCTGTTCTCGAAGTCGAGCGCCTCGCAGGCCATCTCGGTGTGCACGCCGGGCTTGAAGCGGACGGTGTCGCCCTTCACGGAGACGTCGGCGCCGTAGCCGTTGCAGCCGAAGTTGCCGCCGGTGCCGCCCTTTCCGCCGAGCCGTACGTAGACGTCGTCCGGCGCCTGCTGCTTCTTGCCGTCGACGGTGAGGCTCTCGACGTTCCAGCGCACGCCGGTCAGGGAGGCCTTGGAGGCGGCGGAGCCGGAGTCCCCCTTGGCGGACGTGTCGGAATCTTTCGATCCGGACTCCGAGCCGCAGGCAGCGAGCAGACCTGCGGCGAAGAGAACGGTGAGGGTCTGGGTTACGCGCTGCTTGTACATGTCACTGTGACGGGGCGACGGGCGGACCGGTTCCCCTCGCGCCCACGGTCCTTGGGCCCGCCGCCCGAGGGCCTTCCGGGCCCGCCGCCCAGTGGTCCCGCCGCCGTCCGGCGGTCCCGCTACGACATCAGCGGCAGGAGCCCGCTCAGATCCGCCCGCTCCCCGCTCGCGCCCACCTTCGCCGCGTCGAGTGCGGCGGCCCAGGTCGTCCGTCCCGTCGCGAGCCGGATCCAGGTCAGCGGGTCGGTCTCGACCACGTTCGGCGGGGTGCCTCGGGTGTGCCGGGGGCCCTCGACGCACTGCACCACGGCGTACGGCGGAATCCGCACCTCCACCGCGCCGCCGGGGGCCTTGAGCGCCAGCGTGTCGGCGAGCAGCCGGGTGCAGGCGGCCAGCGCCTGGCGGTCGTACGGGACGTCGAGGCCGGGCACGGCGTCGTTCAGGTCGTCGGTGTGCACGACGAGTTCGACGGTCCGCGTGACCAGGAAGTCGGCGAGGGTCATGCCGCCGAAGCGCATCTGGACGAGGCGGCTGCCGGGCGCGCTGGGCAGCGCCTCCGCGAGCCGGTCGGCGGCCTGCCCGAACAGGGCGTCGAGGTCCGTGCCGCCGCCCACGAGGGCGCGGACGTCGTCGTCGACCTGGCCCGCGGCCGCCGACGTCTGGAACGCCCAGTTCTGCAGGGTGACATCGGCCTTGTCCGGCTCGGGCGCGGCCAGGGCGCGCGCGACCGCGCCGAGCGCCATCGTCAGATGCGCGGCCAGTTCGCGCACGCTCCAGTCGCCGAGCCTGGTGGGCCGGGCGAGTTGCTCGTCCGTCAGGCCCGCGACCGCCTCCCGCACGGTTGCGAACTGGGCGAGGACGGCGGTGCGGATCTTCGTCGGGTCGTAGGCGCGGGCGCGCTTCTTGGCCGGTGGCATAGCCGGAGCCTAAGCCTTGACCGCGAACCCGCTGAGGCCTTTTTCCAGGAGGTCGAAGGCGGCTCTGGCGTGGCGCTCGGTGTCCGCCGCGATCGTGTCCAGCGGCTCCCCGGCCATGCGGCGGCGCATGGCGTCCGAGCAGACCGCGTTGCGTACGCCGATGAGCTGCGCGGCGGCGACCTGGGCGAGCACCGGCTCGACGGTCTCCTCGGCGAGCGCGTCGGCGAGGAGCGTCTGGCCGCGCATGTGGAAGTCGTGCGCCCGCTTGAGCAGGACGGGTGTCTCCAGGATGAGCCGCACCGTCTCAAGGGAGCGCCGGTCGTCGCTGAGGCCGACGGCCGGGGAGCGCTCCGCGATCGCGCCGAGCAGCTGGCGGCGCACGGCGTCCACGGCGGACTCGCCGGGGGCCCGGCCGCGCACCGCGTCGGCGACGTCGGCGACGTGCTCCTCCATCGGCCCGAGGATCAGATCCTCCTTCGTACCGAAGTAGTTGAAGACTGTCATCTTCGATACGTCGGCGGCCTCGGCGATCTCGGCGACGGACACCCTGTCGAAGCCCCGCTCGATGAAGAGGTCCACCGCGGCCCGCCATATGCGCTCGGCGGTCTGTCGCTTCTTGCGCTCGCGCAGCCCGGGCCGACGGGCCTGGGGCGCCTCAGCGGCGGCCAGCGCGTCTTTCTGTGCCATGCTCCGCATTCTATGCGGACGTTTTTTGCCCGAGATCAAACATGTACTGGGTCAGGGATTCACTGGTTCAGGGACTTCAGGGGCTCACCGGCCGCGGGCGCCTCCGCCGTGAAGACCTCCCGGTTGGCGGGCACCCCGATCCCGCGCCAGCGGAACGGGACGCCGCGCGCCGTCTCGATGTCGGGGCCGTCCATGAGCTGGAAGTGCACGTGCGGCTCGGTGGAGTTGCCGGAGTTCCCGCACTGCCCGATGACCTGGCCCACGCGCACCCGGTCCCCGGCGCGCACGGTGAGGGAGCCGCGCCGCACGTGCGCGTACGCGGCGTGGACGCCGTCGCCCAGGTCGAGGACGACGTGGTTGCCGATCACACGGCGGGGCGGGGCGGCGCCGCGCACCGTGCCCTCGACGAAGAAGAAGTAGAGGAGCCCGAGCAGGGAGTTGCGGCTGAGGTGGTCGCGCTGGCCGTCCTGCGCGTGCACCACGGTCGCGTCGGCCACGGCGAGCAGCGGGGCGCCGAAGGCGGGGAAGGCGCTGCCGCGCCGGGCCACGGGCCAGAGCCAGGCGAAGCCGGGCCGCTCCCGCTCGCCGGACGGGTCGCCCTCGGCGGTGATGTCGATGGCGTAGGTCTGGGCGAGGGCGTGCGTGCCGTGGCTCGGCACCTTGTCGGCCGGGCTGTTGAGCGCGGACCAGCGGCCGGTGACCGGGGCCGCCACCTCGACGGGCGCGGGCGGGTCGCTGGCGATCCGCTGCCGCGCGTCGCGCCCCGGCAGCAGGCCGAGGCCGATGGCGGCCACGGCCGGGAGCCAGCCCACCCAGTAGTTGTAGGGCAGGTCCACGAAGAACCCGGCGGTCGCCTGCACGACGAAGACCAGCCACAGGAGGCGGCTGAGGACGGCGGCGAGCTTGCGTATGGACACGGTTGTTCCCCCCTGGCGGTCGTGGTGGGTCAGGGCCGGGCGGCCGCGACGAAGACGAGCAGCGGAACCACTCGGTCCGCCGGCACCTGGTAGCGGCCGCGAGCCGTGGTGTGCAGCCAGCCCGCGCCGGTCAGCTGGCGCAGGTGGTGGTAGATCTGGCCGGTCGTGCCGACCCCGTCGAGCGCGGCGAGCTCCGCGACGGTGCGGCGGCCGCCGAGGACCTCGCGCAGCAGCCGCAGCCGCACGGCGTGGCCGAGCGCGGCGAAGGAGTCGGCGGCCTCGGACCAGTCGCCGTCGAGGAGCACCTCGGTGAACTGGCCGGTCTGCCAGTCGTAGCGCTCCCCGGTGGGCAGCCGCACCGCCCCCGTGTACAGCACGCCGCCGTCGGTGGCGCCGTGCTCGGCGAGCTGCGCCTTCAGGCCTTCGAGGGCCCAGAAGTCGCTCTCGCTCACGGCGGGCGCGGCCTTGTCGTGGTCGCGGCCCGCGCTCTCCAGTGCCGCCATGCGCCGTTCGAGCTCGGCGACGCGTTCCTCCAACTCCATGATCGTAGATTACGTAATTACGTAACTCCAAACAAGTGCAAGCCGCCCGGGGCACCTTCCGGACACGACAGAGACACGACAGAGCCCCCGCCCGGACCGGGTCCGGGCGGGGGCTCGCGTGGGGCTGGCGGGGCGTCCTAGGCGAAGAGCCCGGGAATCGTCTCCGTGTGGGCCGCGCGCAGCTCGCTCAGGGACAGCGCGAACTGGCCCTGCACCACGACGGCGTCGCCGTCCACGACACCGATGCGCGTGGCCGGGAGCCCCCGGGCGCCGCACATGTCGGTGAAGCGGAGCTCCTCGCTGCGCGGCACGGACACGACCGCGCGGCCCGCCGACTCCGAGAAGAGGAAGGTGAACGCGTCGCCCGTGGCGGAGCCACTGTTGGACAGCGTGTCGGGCACGACGAGCCGCGCGCCCTTGCCACCGCGCAGGCACGACTCCACGACGGCCTGCACCAGACCGCCGTCGGACAGGTCGTGCGCCGCGTCGATCATGCCGTCGCGCGAGGCCGAGATCAGGATCTCGGCGAGCAGCCGCTCGCGCTCCAGGTCGACCTTGGGCGGCAGCCCGCCGAGGTGGTCGTGGACGACCTGGGACCAGGCCGAGCCGCCGAACTCCTCGCCGGTGTCACCGAGCAGGTAGAGGAGCTGGCCCTCTTCCTTGAAGGCGATCGGCGTGCGGCGCGTGACGTCGTCGATGACGCCGAGCACGGCCACGACGGGCGTCGGGTGGATCGCCGTCTCGCCGGTCTGGTTGTACAGGGAGACGTTGCCGCCGGTGACCGGCGTGCCCAGCTCCAGACAGCCGTCCGCCAGACCGCGCGTGGCCTCGGCGAACTGCCACATCACGTCCGGGTCCTCGGGGGAGCCGAAGTTCAGGCAGTTGGAGATGGCGAGCGGCCGGGCGCCGGAGGCCGCGACGTTGCGGTACGACTCGGCGAGCGCGAGCTGCGCGCCCGCGTACGGGTCGAGCTTCGCGTACCGGCCGTTGCCGTCGGTGGCCATGGCGACGCCGAGGTTGGTCTCCTCGTCGATGCGGACCATGCCCGCGTCCTCGGGCTGGGCGAGCACGGTGTTGCCCTGCACGAAGCGGTCGTACTGGTCGGTGATCCACGCCTTGGAGGCCTGGTTCGGGGACGCGACGACCTTCAGGACCTGGTCCTTCAGCTCCTCGGCCGTCGCCGGGCGGGGCAGCTTGCCCGCGTCGTCGGCCTGGAGGGCGTCCTGCCAGCTGGGGCGCGCGTAGGGGCGGTGGTAGACCGGGCCCTCGTGCGCGACCGTGCGCGGCGGGACGTCGACGATCTGCTCGCCGTGCCAGAAGATCTCCAGGCGCTCGCCGTCCGTCACCTCACCGATGACGGTCGCGATGACGTCCCACTTCTCGCAGATCTCCAGGAAGCGGTCGACCTTGCCGGGCTCGACGATCGCGCACATGCGTTCCTGCGACTCGCTCATGAGGATCTCCTCAGGAGAGAGCGAGGAGTCGCGCAGCGGGACCGTGTCCAACTCGACGCGCATGCCGCCGGAACCGGCCGACGCCAGCTCGCTGGTGGCGCAGGAGAGCCCGGCGCCGCCGAGGTCCTGGATGCCGTCGACCAGCTTCTCCTTGAAGATCTCCAGGGTGCACTCGATGAGGAGCTTCTCCTGGAAGGGGTCGCCGACCTGGACGGCGGGGCGCTTGGCGGGACCCGTCGACTCGAAGGTCTCGGACGCGAGCACGGAGACCCCGCCGATGCCGTCGCCGCCCGTGCGGGCGCCGTACAGGATGACCTTGTTACCCGCGCCCGACGCCTTCGCGAGGTGGATGTCCTCGTGCTTCATGACGCCGATGCAGCCCGCGTTGACCAGCGGGTTGCCCTGGTAGCAGGCGTCGAAGACGACCTCGCCGCCGATGTTCGGCAGGCCCAGGCAGTTGCCGTAGCCGCCGATGCCCGCGACCACGCCGGGCAGGACGCGCTTGGTGTCGGGGTGGTCGGCCGCGCCGAAGCGCAGCGGGTCCACGACCGCGACCGGGCGCGCGCCCATCGCGAGGATGTCGCGCACGATGCCGCCGACGCCGGTCGCGGCGCCCTGGTACGGCTCGATGTACGAGGGGTGGTTGTGCGACTCGACCTTGAAGGTGACCGCGTAGCCCTGGCCGACGTCGACGACGCCCGCGTTCTCGCCGATGCCGACGAGCATCGCGTCGTTCTCCGGGACCTTCTCGCCGAACTGCTTCAGATGGACCTTGCTGCTCTTGTACGAGCAGTGCTCGGACCACATGACGGAGTACATGGCGAGCTCGGCACCGGTCGGGCGGCGGCCGAGGATCTCGCGGATGCGCGCGTACTCGTCCTCCTTGAGGCCCAGTTCGGCCCAGGGCAGCGCGGTCTCGGGGGTCTCCCCCGCGTGCTTGACGGTGTCGAGGGTCATCGGGCGTCCACCAGTTTCTTCAGGATCGAGGTGAAGAACCCCAGGCCGTCCGTGCGGCCGGTCCCGATCAGCGGCTCCACCGCGTGCTCGGGGTGCGGCATGAGACCGACGACGTTGCCCGCCTCGTTCGTGATGCCCGCGATGTCGCGCAGCGAGCCGTTCGGGTTCACGTCCAGATAGCGGAAGGCGACGCGGCCCTCGGCCTCCAGCATGTCGAGGGTGCGCTCGTCGGCGACGTAGCGTCCGTCGATGTTCTTCAGCGGGATGGAGATCTCCTGGCCCGCTTCGTAGTCGGCGGTCCAGGCGGTGCGGTCCGACTCGACGCGCAGCTTCTGGTCGCGGCAGATGAAGTGCAGGTGGTTGTTGCGCAGCATCGCGCCGGGGAGCAGGTGCGTCTCGGTCAGGACCTGGAAGCCGTTGCAGATCCCGAGGACCGGCATTCCGGCCTTGGCCTGGTCGATGACCGACTCCATGACGGGCGAGAAACGCGAGATGGCGCCCGCCCGCAGATAGTCGCCGTAACTGAATCCGCCGGGCAGCACCACGGCGTCGACCTGCTTGAGGTCCTTGTCCCGGTGCCACAGCGGCACGGCCTCCGCGCCCGCGACGCGCACCGCGCGCTGCGTGTCACGGTCGTCCAGGGTTCCCGGAAATGTGACGACTCCGATTCGGGCAGTCACTTCTGGGCCCCCGCAGGGCTCTCGGTGGCTTCCACCTTTACGACGAAGTCCTCGATCACCGTGTTGGCGAGGAAGGTTTCCGCCATCTCGTGGATACGGGCGAGCGCGGCGTCGTCCACCGGCCCGTCCACTTCGAGTTCGAAGCGCTTTCCCTGACGTACATCGGAGATGCCCTGGAATCCGAGGCGCGGCAGTGCACGCTGCACCGCCTGTCCCTGGGGGTCGAGGATCTCCGGCTTGAGCATGACGTCGACTACGACGCGTGCCACTGGCACTCCCGGTGTGTGGTGCTTGCGTGTGCTGCCAGGCGTGGTGCTGAGCAGGTTCCTTCAGACTACCCGTACAAAAATTCTACCCGCGTAGATTCGTAGCAACATACGTGATGGCAGTCACTCCGACTCAGGGATCGGCCGGTCATCGGGGTGTCGCAAGGGGTGCGTGCGCGAAAAATCCCGGAAAAGATCACAGTTCGCCATTGCGCCGGGCACCGCCCGCCGGACAGTCTGCTGAGGTGCGCCCGCGGGGGCGGCATTCCGGACGGCCCACCCCCGGAACACGCGGTGAGATTTAGCCGACTTCCCGCTTCATTGCCGGGCCCTGTACAAAGGAATTGGCACTAGCCGATACTTTGTCCCAAAACTGCCGGACAGTCGGCATCAGCGCATGTCATATGCGGTGCGGCCGCACGAAAGGACCGATATTCGTGGCGCAGCGTGTCGTGGTCACTCTCTATGACGACATCGACGGCTCAGAAGCGGCGGAAACGGTCGCCTTCGGTCTCGACGGAAGGTCGTACGAGATCGACCTCAACGAAACCAATGCCGAGAAACTCCGCAAGGTGCTGGCCCCCTACCTGGAGGTGGCCCGCAAGAAGTCGAAGTCCGGCAAGGTCTACCGGCACACGGCGGTGACGGCCGACCCGGCCGCCGTGCGCGCCTGGGCCCGCTCCCACCAGCTCGACGTGCCGCCCAGGGGGCGCATCCCGAAGAAGGTGTACGAGGCCTTCGAAGCCGCCAACTGACCTCCGGCCGGGCCCCTCGCCGTCCCCGGCCGGACCCGCCTACAGGGGTGCTGCGCAGCCGACTTGCGCGGCACCCCCGGTGATCAGCTAAAGTCTGGAGCACGCCGAGGGGCGAGGCCGAAAGGCCGAATCCCACAGCAGCGTGCGGGTGTAGTTCAGTAGTAGAACATCCCCCTTCCAGGGGGAAGGCGCAGTGTGCGATCCCTGTCACCCGCTCCACATCGGTCACCGACCACCCTTCCGGGTGCGGTAGGCTGGTGCTCGCACCGATCGGTGAAAGCCGGTCGGGAGCAGATGCGAACGTAGCTCAGTTGGTAGAGCGCAACCTTGCCAAGGTTGAGGTCGCGAGTTCGAACCTCGTCGTTCGCTCCACAAGGAGAGGCCCGGTACCCCAGGTACCGGGCCTCTTGCTGTTCCCGTCTGTCCCGCCTGTGCTGCGGTCTGCGGCTTCTCCGGCTCGCGGCCCGTGAACTGACATTTGTCATGAGCGCCGATGACAGGCCGCACTGCCGGACCGCCCCCGCCCGCGGAACGCTTGAGCCATGACAGAGCACGTGATCGACGTCACCGACCTGCGGCGGACCTACGCGGGCGGCTTCGAAGCGGTCCGGGGAATCTCGTTCGCCGTCGGACAGGGCGAGCTGTTCGCCCTCCTGGGGACGAACGGCGCGGGCAAGACCTCCACCGTCGAACTTCTGGAAGGCCTCGCCGAACCGGCCGCGGGCCAGATCCGCGTCCTCGGCCACGACCCCCACCGCGACCGGGCCGCGGTGCGCCCGCGCATCGGCGTGATGCTCCAGGAGGGCGGCTTCCCCTCCGAGCTGACCGTCACCGAGACCGCGCGCATGTGGGCCGGGTGCACCAGCGGGACCCGGCCCGTCGCCGAGGCCCTGGAGGCCGTCGGACTCGCCAGGCGCGGCGACACCCGCGTGAAGCAGCTCTCCGGCGGCGAGAAGCGCAGGCTCGACCTCGCCATGGCGCTCATGGGCGAGCCCGAGGTCCTGTTCCTCGACGAGCCGACCACCGGGCTCGACGCCGAAGGCCGCCGCGAGACCTGGGAGTTGGTGCGCGCCCTGCGGGACAACGGCACCACCGTGCTGCTCACCACGCACTACCTGGAGGAGGCCGAGCAGCTCGCCGACCGCCTCGCGATCATGCACGAGGGCCGCATCGCCGCCTCCGGACGCGTCGCCGACGTCGTCGCCACCCAGCCCTCGCAGATCTCCTTCGACCTGCCCGACGGCTACTTCCCCGGCGACCTGCCGCCGCTCGCCGACCTCGGCGTGAGCGACCACGAAGTGGTGGGCCGCACGGTACGGCTGCGCACCAACACCCTCCAGCGCTCCGCGACCGAACTGCTCGTCTGGGCCCAGCGGACAGGCGTCGAACTGCGCGGGCTCGACATCCGCGCCGCCTCACTCGAAGAGGCCTTCCTGCGGATCGCCCGGGACGCGACGGCCGCCGACGCCACGGCCGAGACCAAGACCACGGCCACAGCCACGGCCACGGAGGCATCGGCATGAGCACCCTGACCACGACCCGCCCCGCGCGGGAGCGCGCCGCGCGCACCACCCCCGCCGGGCGCATGCGGGCCCTCGCGCGCGCCGAGCTGACGCTGTTCGGGCGCAGCAAGGGCGTCCTGTTCACGGCGGTCGCCGTGCCGCTCGTGCTGCCGTTCAGCCTGAGCTCCAGCATGGACACCATGGACCTGAAGGAGCACGGGCTGTCCGTCGGGTCGATGGTGCTGCCGTCGGCGATCGGCTTCTCGCTGCTCTTCGCCGTGTACTCGGCGCTGGTCAGCGTGTACGCGGCCCGGCGCGAGGAGCTCGTACTGAAGCGGCTGCGGACCGGTGAGCTGCGGGACCGGGAGATCCTCGCGGCCGCGGCGCTTCCGTCGGTCGCCGTCGGGCTCATCCAGAGCCTGGTCCTGATCGGCGCCTGCGTCGCGCTGCTCGACGTCGGCGCCCCGAGCGCGCCGCACTACGTCGTCCTCGGACTGCTTCTCGGCCTGCTGCTGTGGCCGCTGCTCGCCGCCGCCACGTCGGGCTTCAGCCGCAGCGTGGAGAGCGCGCAGGTGGCGGCGATGCCGCTGCTGATCATCTCGATGCTGGGCTCGGGCACCGCCGTACCGCTTGAGCTCATGCCGGACGGCCTCGCGTCCGTCGCCGAACTCCTTCCGCTGTCGCCCGTCGTCGAGCTGATCCGCGGCGGCTGGACGGGACACCTGTCCGGCGGGGAGGCGCTGGAGGCCCTCGCCGTCGCGGTGGCCTGGACCGCGCTCGGCGTGTTTGCTGTACGCCGGTGGTTCCGCTGGGAACCGCGGCGCTGAGGAGGGGATCGAAGTGGTCGGCCGCATACGGGGCTTGCCGCGCGCCTGGTGCGAGCGGAGCAAGATCGAACGGGTCGAGCTCCAGTCGATGGCCGTCTGGCACGGCATGCCCTGGCTGCTCTATCTGAGCTGGGGTTCGCTCCCGCTCGGTCTGAGCCTGCGGCCCGGACCGCCCGCGCAGATCCTCGGCTGGGCGCTGATCGCGACGTCCGCCGCGCAGTGCCTGCACGTCAACCGGAGCCTGCGCCGGAGCCTCGACCACTACCTGGGGCGCGCGGAGCTCCCGGCGCGGGACCTCGCCGTGTCCCGCGCCCTGCTGGTGATCGCGCTCGGCCTCGCCTTCGCCCTGGAGGCCGTCGACGGCGTCGAGGACGGCATGCTCGGCCTCGCCACCGCCTTCCTCGTCTTCCCGTACGGCTCGGCGCTCGCCTTCGCGCTGCCGCTGCGGGACTTCGGCGTGCGCCTCGCCTTTGTCGAGGTGGTCGCCGTGGGCGGCTTCGCCGCGGTCGGCGTGCGCGGCGGAGGGCTGCTCGGCCTGGCCGCGAGCGTCGCGTTCGGCGCGGGGATCGCGCTGTTCAGCACGCGCTGCGGGGCCTGGACGCTCTCGGTGATGTGGGAGGCCGACCGGGCCCGCGAGACGGAGGCCCGGCTCGCCGTCGCCGAGGAGCGGCTGCGCTTCGGCCGCGACCTGCACGACGTGATGGGGCGCAACCTCGCCGTCATCGCCCTCAAGAGCGAGCTGGCCGCGCAGCTGGCCCGGCGCGGGCGGCCCGAGGCCGTGGACCAGATGGTCGAGGTGCAGCGGATCGCACAGCAGTCGCAGCGGGAGATCAGGGAGGTCGTACGCGGCTACCGCGAGGTCGAGCTCGGCGTGGAACTCATCGGGGCCCAGGGCGTCCTGGAGGCCGCCGGGATCCCCTGCCGGGTGACCGGGGAGCCCGCGGGCCTGCCGGCCGCGGTGCAGTCGGCCCTCGGCTGGGTGGTGCGGGAGGGCACCACGAACGTACTGCGCCACGGCGACGCACAGCACTGCGCCATCACCGTGTCGGTCACGGAAGGACAGACGACGTTGACCATCGAGAACGACGGGGTGCCCGAGGGCCGCGCGGCCAGCGGCGGCACCGGGCTCCCGGGCCTGCGCGAACGCCTCGCCGCCGTGGGCGGCACCCTGGAGCACTGCGCCGACGGCGGCCAGTTCCGGCTCACCGCACGGGTGCCGGTGTCCCCCGGGACGGACCCGGACGACGAGGCTGCGGACGTGCTCCTGGCCGGGGCCCCGGGAACGAGGGCGTCATGACCGTGCGCGTGCTGCTCGCCGACGACGAGCACCTGATCCGCGGCGCCCTCGCCGCCCTGCTCAGCCTGGAGGACGACCTCGCCGTCGTCGCGGAGGCCGCGTCCGGCCCCGAGGCGCTCGCCATGGCCCGGGCCCACCGGCCCGACGTGGCCGTGCTCGACCTCCAGATGCCGGGGGCGGACGGTGTGAGCGTGGCCACATCCCTGCGCGACGAACTCCCCGGCTGCCGGGTCATGATCGTGACCAGCCACGGCCGTCCAGGCCACCTCAAGCGGGCGCTCGCGGTCGGCGTGCGCGGGTTCGTACCGAAGACGGTGAGCGCCCAGCGGCTCGCCGAGATCATCCGCACCGTCCACGACGGACGGCGGTACGTGGACCAGGAGTTGGCGGCCGACGCGATCTCCGCGGGGGACTCCCCGCTGACCGCCCGCGAGGCCGAGGTGCTCGAACTCGCCGCCGACGGCGCACCCGTCGCGGAGATCGCCGAGCGCGCCTCGCTGTCCCAGGGAACGGTCCGGAACTACCTCTCGTCGGCGGTCACCAAGACCGGTGCCGAGAACCGGCACGCGGCAGTGCGTCTCGCCCGCGAGCGAGGTTGGGTATAGTAGCTATCGCGCTTCGGCGCAGCGCGGACGTAGCTCAGTTGGTAGAGCGCAACCTTGCCAAGGTTGAGGTCGCCAGTTCGAACCTGGTCGTCCGCTCAAGTGAAGCCCCCCGGTTCTGCGAACCGGGGGGCTTCGTCGTGCGCCCGGCTACCAGGCGGTGCCGGTGAGGCGCTCGTACGCCTCGATGTACTTGGCGCGGGTCGCGGCCACCACGTCCTCGGGCAGCGGCGGGGGCGGCAGCTCGCCGTGGCGGTCCCAGCCGGACGCGGACGACGTCAGCCAGTCGCGGACGAACTGCTTGTCGAAGGACGGCTGGGCGTGGCCCGGCTCCCAGGTGTCGGCGGGCCAGAAGCGGGACGAGTCCGGCGTCAGGACCTCGTCGGCGAGGACCAGGGCGTCGCCCTCGAAGCCGAACTCGAACTTCGTGTCGGCGAGGAGCACGCCCCGGTCGCGCGCGATGTCCCGGGCCCTGCCGTAGACGGCGAGGGTGGTCTGCCGCAGCTGGGCCGCCGTCTCGGCGCCGACCTGGCGGGCCACCTCCTCGTACGAGACGTTCTCGTCGTGCTCGCCGACCTCCGCCTTCGTGGCGGGCGTGAAGATCGGGGCGGGCAGCTCGGAGCCGTCGGTGAGGCCCTCGGGCAGCGCGAGGCCGCAGACGGTACGGGTCTCGTTGTACTCGCGGAGGCCCGAGCCGGTCAGATAGCCGCGAGCCACGCACTCGACGGGCACCATCTCCAGGCGCTTGCAGATCAGCGTGCGCCCCTCCCAGTCGGCGGGAGCGCCGGGCGGCAGCTCGGTGGAGAGCACGTGGTTCGGGGCGATGTCGGCGAGCTGGTCGAACCACCACAGCGACAGCTGGGTCAGCACCCGGCCCTTGTCGGGGATCTCGGTGGGCAGCACCCAGTCGTAGGCGGACATGCGGTCGCTGGCGACCATCACGAGGTCGCCCGCCTCGTTCTGGTACAGCTCGCGCACCTTGCCGGTGTGCAGATGCACCAGGCCCGGAACCTGGATCGGCTCGGGCTTTTCGACGAATCCGGACACGGTTCCTCCCCGTGGTTCTGTCCAAGTGCTCCGATTCTCCCGTATGCGGGGAGTGGTCTTGGCCAAGGGTTGGCCGAGTCCCGACGGCCGCGGCGGCCCGCCGGGCCCGCGCCGGGGTCAGTCGCGCTTGCAGATCCGGTCGAGGAGGTTGGCGGTGGCGCGCTGGATCCGGGCGTCGATGTGGCCGGGCCGGTCGAGCGCCGGGGACCAGGCGAAGGTGCCCGAGGCGAAGACGAGCGCGCCGGACGGGGCGCGGTACAGGGAGGTCTCCTGGTGGCGGACGGTTCCCTCGCTGTCCTCGTACGGGGAGTGCGCGAGCAGGATGCGGTCCTGGTGCTCGGGCAGCGCCGTGCGCGGGAAGTAGCGGTCGGCCTCGCCCGCGACCAGGCCGTCGATGCCGTCGCCCTCGTGCGCGCCGGTGGCCTCCCACAGCCAGTGGTCGGCGTTGCGGACGATCAGCGGGTGCGGCTCGGGGACCCGGCCCGCGTACTGGATGCCCATCAGCTGCTGCTCGGGGGCGTCGATCTCCCGCCACAGCGCGGCCTTCCCCGGGCCGCGGCGCTTGCGGCAGGTCAGCAGGCGGTCCGGGACGCCGGACGGGGACGGGCCCGACTCCACCTGCCAGTACATGGTGTTGGCGGAGAGGAAGACCAGCGAGGTGCCGTTCTCCCGGGCCAGTTCGGCGGTGCGGCGCATCGCGACGGACCAGTACTCGTCGTGGCCGGGGAAGACCAGGCCGCGGTAGCGGGTGGGGTCGATGCGGCCCGCGTGCAGGTCGCGGGCGTCGGCGTAGGCGAGGTCGTAGCCGTACCGCTCGGCCCAGCGGATGAAATCGTAGGCGTGGCCGACGTGCAGGGGCAGGCCCGCGCCCGCGTACGGCCGGTCGAAGGAGACCGTGACGGCGGCCTCGCCCTCGCCGAGGAGCCGGCCGTGCTCGTCCCAGGCGTGGTAGAGGCTGGCGCCGGTGCGGCCGTCCTCCGGGTAGAGGTTGTACGCCTGCCAGGTGATGTCGGGGAGCACGACGAGGAGGTCGGCGGACGGGGCGCGGCCGAGCTCGCCCTGGACGAGGCTGTCGCGGACGGTGAAGGGCACGTGGGAGCGGTAGCCGTCGGCGGTGGTGAGGACGGCGACGTACGCGCCGATGTTCCAGTACGCCGGGATCTGCAGGCGCCAGGAGAGCCACCAGTGGTGGCAGGAGACCGTGCGGTCGGCGGTGAGCGGCGGGGGCTGCACGATGCCCGCGAGGCGGGGGCTCGTGGTGATCTTCGCGGCGCCGTCGCCGCCGTAGTGGCCGATGCGGTAGATGTCCACGCTGAACTGCTGCGGCGGGTCGACCGTGATGTGGAAGTCGAGCGCCTCGCCCGGGGCGGCGGCTCCGGTGCTGGTGAAGCCCTTGATCTGGCGGTGCACGTCGTCGGCGGTGCGGGGGCCGCCGCCGGGGCGGCGGGCCGGGAGGTGGCCGGGGCCGGTGGCGCCGGGCGCCGGGGCGTGGTCGACGTACCAGGGGACGACCTGGCCCGTGTCGTCGAAGTAGTGCTCCGCGCCCCGGAGCCAGGGCAGCGGGCCCTGGCCGAAGGGGTCGGTCACGGCGTGGGCGAGGGCGCCCGACTCCCAGCGGCGGATCGGCTCCGGTCCCATGCGTTGTCCCCTCCCTCGCTCCCCCGAGCCTGTTCTCCGCCGCTGCGTGGTCGATGGCTCCGTGCCGGTGCGGAGGCGGAGCCGCCGCGGTCCGCGGCGGTCTTTCCCTTTCTTCGCGGTCCCAGCACATCACATTACGCACGCGGTCCGTCACCGTTCGTCGTGAATTAACGAGACCGGCGCTGACTGGAACGTTTCGCTCCGGGCGCGGGCGCGGAAGCGCTCCGGGCGCGGGGCCTCTAGACGAGACGCAGGGGCCTCTAGACGAGGCGCAGGGGCTTCTCCGGGCGGATGCCCTGGGCGGTGAGCCAGGCGCGCAGCGGCTCCGGGTCGCCGTCCTCCACGAGGGTGAGCACGCGCGGGGTGAGGTCGGCCGCGCGCTCGCCGTCCATCAGCAGGGAGGGGCCGTCCAGCCAGTCGAGGCCGGGGGCCGCGCCCGCGGTGTCTATGGCCGCGCAGCACACCATCGCCGCTACGTGGTCGGTGAGCAGCTCGCGGCCGGACCGGGGCGGCTGGAGCGGGAACAGGGGCAGCGCGCCGTCGTCCCAGAGCGCGTCGTCCGGGGACTGGCCGGTGGGGGCGGGGCGTGGCGGGGCGGCGGCCTCCTCGCGGGCCAGCTCGGCGCTGAGCCCGGCGGCGAGCTGGCCGCCGCGGCCTTCGTCGGCGTCCTCGCGGTGCGCGTCGTCGTGGTCGTCGGCTTCGGGCCAGGCTTCGGCGGTGTCGGGGGCCTCGGCGGTCTCAGGGGCCTCGGCGTCGGAGGCTT
Source organism: Streptomyces sp. NPDC053474 (assembly GCF_044544845.1). NCBI lineage: Bacteria > Bacillati > Actinomycetota > Actinomycetes > Kitasatosporales > Streptomycetaceae > Streptomyces > Streptomyces sp. NPDC053474. The sequence continues at coordinate 658,480 of NZ_JBITXV010000002.1, read as the reverse complement.
CCAGGGCGGCGGAGGCGCGGCGGCGGGCCGCCCGCTCCGGGTCCGTCAGATGGTCGAGGACTCGGCCGAGCGTCGGCCCCTCGGGGTCGGGGGCCTCGGGGTCGAAGGAGCGGCTGACGCCGAGGGAGTCGAGCACGCGGTGCAGCCGGGCCGCGTCCATGCGCCACTTGCGGTCGACGATCTCGTCCGGGTACTCCTGCCAGGCCACCGGGGCCCAGCCGGGGCCGGACTCGGCGGGGCCGCCGTGGAAGAGCCGGGCGGCGAGCAGCGACGCGGCCTCGTCCACCACGCCGGGCTCCTCCAGGAGGTCGCAGGCGGGGCGCTCGCCGAGCCGCGAGGCGAACCCTTCGGCGAGGCGGTCCCTGCGGGACAGCTCGGTGAGCGCCGAGACCACGCCCGCGTCGAGCCGCGAGGGCCAGCGGCCCATGCGCCAGGCGGGCAGCGCGACCCGGGTCAGGAGCCGGTCCCAGCCCGCGTAGGCGAGGCCGACCTGCTCCTGGGCGACGATCCGCGCGCCGTAGTCCACGGTCTGGGCGCGCTCGGCGGCGGCGGCCGCGACGCCGCGCTCCATCTCGGCCGCGTGCATCCGGCAGCCGCGGAGCAGCAGCCGCGCCACCCAGCCGACGCCGCCGAGGACGGTGCGCGTGATCGGGCCGCGGCCGGGCGCGGAGGCGACGGCGACGGCCGCGTCCAGACCGCGCACGAAGCGGCGGGCGGCGGCTATGTCCGGGTGGGCCGAGGGGCCCGTGCCCGCGACGACGGGGGCGAGGACCGCGCGCAGCTCGCCGACCCGCATCCACCACAGGAAGGGCGAGCCGATGACGAGCACGGGGGCGGCGGGGGCGCGGCTCCTGGGCGGGCGGCCGTCGCGTATCCCGGTGCCGAGGTCCGGGTCGTCGTCGGCGGCGCCGCTCGCGGGGGCCGGGCCCGTCCCTTCGCCCGGGGACGCCTCGGCCTCGCGGCGGCGCGCGCACGCGTCGTGGGCCGGGTGGGTGCGGTCCTCCAGCCAGCTGTCGCAGTCCGGGGTGAGCGCTATCGCGGAGGGGGCGGGGACGTCCAGGCGGTCGGCGAGGTCGCGCACCAGGCGGTACAGGTCGGGTGCGGCGGCTTCGCTGATCGGGACCGTGGGGCTCAGGGCGGGCCGGGCGCGGGCGACGACCAGGGCGACGATCGAGGCGGCGACGAGGGCGAGCACGGCGAGCACCGTGACGACCCAGCGGGCCGCGGCCCAGGCGGCGCCCTCGACGTGGCCCGTCACCGCGGCGGCGAGCAGGACGACGGCCACGGCCGCGGGCAGCAGGGCGACGGCCAGCGCCCTGCCGCGGATGCGCAGCACGGCGAGAGCCCGGGAGCGCGCGGCCTGCGCGCCCGCCTCCTCACCCATACCTGACACGACCGAAGACACCCCCTGCTGCCTCACAGCTCGGCCGTCGGCCGGAGCCGGCGGCGCACGTCGATGGCGTTGCTCACTCCCCCACTGTGGCACCCGCCACTGACATCGCAATGCCGGTGGGCTGTTTGGCTATGGGTGCCGGAACGCCTGCGCCGCACCCTAGTTGGGGCGCAGGTCAGCGTCAGCCGGATGGACCAGCGGTCACCCGATGGAATGGCTTTGGGTAAAGCTGCCCGCCAGGTAACGGCGCAGCGAGGCGGCCAGGTTCCCGGCGAACGCCCGCTGCCCTTCGGCGCCGATGAGGTCGAGGGACAGATAGGGATTGAGGTCCTCCAGCTCGACCAGGAGCAGCCGTCCGTCCGGCGCCCGGCAGGCGTCGACGCGCTGGATGCCGTACGGGAGCGTGTTCCAGTCGACGAACCCGCGCGCGAACTCCAGGTCGTCGTCCGTCGGAGCGTACGGTTCGAGCTCCCAGCGCCGGTCGGGGCGGGGTGCGTACAGCGCGTACTGGAAGGCGTCGTCGATGAAGTAGAAGGACACCTCGTAGCGGAAGTCGATCCGGGGCTGCGCGAGGAGTCCGCCGCCCGTGGTGAACTCCAGGCCCGCGAGCTCCTCGCGGCCGACGGTCCGCAGGCCGATGGAGTCGGCGCCGAGCTTGGGCTTGACGACGTACGACGCGGCCTCGGGGAGGCGGTGGAGGTCCTCGCGGCGGTCGACGGTCGGGATGACCGGCAGCCCCTCGGCGGTCAGGTCGACGAGGTACTGCTTGCCCGCCATGTCGGCGCGGCCCGTCAGCGGGTTGTACACGCGCACGCCGTCCCGCAGCGCGCGGTCCCGGAAGGCGTCGTACGCCTCCTGGTAGTGGATGACCGGTCCGCTGTTGCGTACGACGACGAGGTCGAAGTCATCCATCAGGGCGGCCGCGTCCAGCGGGTGGCAGAGCGCGACGTCCATGTCGTCGAGGTGCTCGCGCAGGCGGGCGGACAGCTGGATGTCCTCGTCGCAGTAGCGCCGCCCGCGCGCCTCGTAGGCGAGGTCGGTGACGTAGAGGAGGCGGGGGCGCGGACGAGTCGAGGCCATGGCCTTACGTTACGTCACCACCCGGTCGCCCCCCGGCTACTCGGCGGCGGCGCGCTCCGCGATGTCCGTGCGGTGCTGGGAGCCGTCCAGGCTGATGCGGGACACCGCCGTGTACGCGCGCTCGCGGGCCTGCGTCAGGTCGGCGCCGGTCGCGGTCACGGACAGCACGCGGCCGCCCGCGCTGACGACCGCGTCGCCCTCGCGCCTGGTGCCCGCGTGCAGGACGTACGCGTGCGGGGCGTCGTGCGCCGCGACCGCGTCGAGGCCCACGATCGGGTCGCCGGTGCGCGGGGTGTCCGGGTAGTTGTGCGAGGCGATGACGACCGTGACGGCCGCGTCGTCGCTCCAGCGCAGCGGCGGCAGATCGGCGAGCGTGCCGTTCGCGGCGGCGAGCAGGACACCCGCGAGCGGGGTCTCCAGGCGGGCGAGGACGACCTGCGTCTCGGGGTCGCCGAAGCGGGCGTTGAACTCGATGACGCGCACGCCCCTGCTGGTGATCGCGAGCCCCGCGTAGAGGAGGCCGACGAACGGGGTGCCGCGCCGCCGCAGCTCGTCGACGGTCGGCCGCAGGACCGTGTCGAACACCTCGTCGACGAGCTTCGGGTCGGCCCACGGCAGCGGCGAGTAGGCGCCCATGCCGCCGGTGTTGGGGCCCTCGTCGCCGTCGAGCGCGCGCTTGAAGTCCTGGGCGGGGCGCAGCGGGACGACCGTCTCGCCGTCGGTGACGGCGAACAGCGACACCTCGGGGCCGTCGAGGAACTCCTCGATCACGACGCGGCCGCAGCCGCGGGCGTGCTCCCTCGCCTGCTCGATGTCGCTGGTGACCACGACGCCCTTGCCCGCGGCGAGGCCGTCGTCCTTGACCACGTACGGCGGGCCGAAGGCGTCGAGCGCCTCGTCGACCTCCGCCTCGGTGGTGCAGACGTACGAACGTGCCGTGGGCACCCCGGCGCCCGCCATCACGTCCTTGGCGAAGGCCTTGGAGCCCTCCAGGAGCGCGGCCTCCTTGGACGGCCCGAAGCACGGGATGCCCGCCTCCCGCACGGCGTCGGCGACTCCGGCGACGAGGGGCGCCTCCGGCCCCACCACGACGAGGTCGGCCCCCAGCTCACGGGCGAGCCCGGCCACGGCGGCGCCGTCCAGGGCGTCCACCGGGTGCGGCTCCGCCACCTCCGCGATGCCGGCGTTGCCGGGGGCGCAGTGCAGGGCGGTGACCGCCGGGTCGAGGGACAGGGAGCGGCACAGGGCGTGTTCGCGGGCACCGCTGCCGATGACGAGGACCTTCACGGGGTCAGCCTAGCCCGGCGGGGCGGGTGGGTTTGGCGGGGTGTCCTAGGTGGAGGGCGGGGGCGGTTTGTGGGTTCGTACGAGGGCGGGGGCCGGTCCCTCGCGGGAGCGCCCCGAAGGGCTGCCTCCGGCAAGGGCCCGCTACTCGTTCGGATACTCCTCGACCACCGTCGCCCCCAGCTCGCGGACGATCAGCTCGTGCCCGGACAGGGCGGAGTCGACGAGGTCCGGATCGTCGTCCTCGGGGATGTCGTCCTCCGGGGCGATGTGCTCGGGAGGCGGCGCGACGGGCGCGACCGGCGCCGGAGCCGCGGGCGCCGGGGCGGGCCGGGCGGCGGGCTGCGGCGCCGGGGCCGCGGGGGCCTGCGGGGCGGGCCGGGGGGCGGCGGGGGCGCCGTAGCCGCCGGACGGGGCGCCATGGCCACCGCCATAACCGCCGCTCTGGCCACCGCCGAAGCCGGTCGCGGCGGGCGGCGGCGCGCTGCCGCCGGACGGGTCGACGATCGCCTCGACCTTCCACTGCACGCCGAACTGCTCGGACAGCGCCTGGCGCAGGACGTCCTCGCTGCCGCTGCTCGCGAAGTTGTCCCGGGCCCCGGAGTTGACGAAGCCGATCTGGAGGGTGGTCCCGTCGAAGCCTGCCACCTGCGCGTTCTGGCTGAGCAGGATCCAGGTGAAGCGGCGGCGGTTCTTGACCGCCTCCAGGATGTTCGGCCAGAGGGCGCGGGGGTCGAGGCCGCCGGTGGGCGCGGGCGCGGCGGCCTGCGGGGCGGGGGCCGGGGCCTGTGGGGCCGCGGGGGGCGCGGACGGGGTGACCGGCGCGGGCGCGGGGGCGCCGCCACCCGCGCCGCCACCCGCGCCGCCACCCGCTCCGCCGCCCGCGGGGGCGGCCGTGGGCCAGCCGCCGGGCCGGGGCGCGCCGGAGGCCGCGGGCGCGGCTCCGCCGCCCGGCGTGGAGGCCGTGGGCCAGCTGCCGGGTCGGCTCGCGGCGGGGGCGGACGGCTGGGCGGACTCGGGGGTCTGCGGGGCCGGGGCGACGGGCGGCGCGGGAGCCACCGGCGGAGGCGGCGGGGTGGCGCCCTGCGCGGGCCCGGACGGCGCTGGCCCGGCGGGAGCCCCTTCGGCAGCCCCCCGCACCGCGGCCCGCGCGGCGGCGGGACCGCCACCGGGCGGAACGGGCGGAACGGCCGGGCCGGGCGGAGCGACGGGCCCGGGCGGCGGCACGGCGACGCCGGGCTGCTGCACGCCCGCGTGGGCCTCGGGCCCGGGCACGTACCCCATCGGGGGTGCCGAAGCGGGTCCCTGCGCCGTGAAGTGCCCGCCCCGCTCCAGGCGGTCGAGCCGGGCCATGACGGCTCGCTCGTCGTCGTACGCGGCGGGCAGCAGCACGCGGGCGCAGATCAGCTCCAGCTGGAGCCGCGGCGAGGTGGCGCCGCGCATCTCCGTGAGGCCCTGGTTGACGAGGTCGGCGGCGCGGCTGAGCTCGGCGGCGCCGAACACCCCGGCCTGCGCCTGCATGCGCTCCACCACGTCGGCGGGGGCGTCGATGAGGCCCTTCTCGGCGGCGTCGGGAACGGCGGCGAGGATCACGAGGTCCCGCAGCCGCTCCAGCAGGTCGGCGACGAACCGCCGGGGGTCGTTCCCGCCCTCGATGACGCGGTCGACGACCTCGAAGGCGGCCCCGCCGTCCCCGGAGGCGAACGCGTCGACCACGGAGTCGAGGAGCGACCCGTCCGTGTACCCGAGGAGGCCGGTGGCCATGGCGTACGTCACACCGTCCTCGCGGGCGCCCGCGAGGAGCTGGTCCATCACGGACATGGAGTCACGCACGGACCCCCCGCCCGCGCGCACGACGAGGGGCAGCACCCCGTCCGCCACCGGGATGCCCTCGCGCCCGCACACCTCGGAGAGGTACTCCCGCAGGGTGCCGGGGGGCACGAGCCGGAACGGATAGTGGTGCGTGCGCGACCGGATGGTGCCGATGACCTTCTCGGGCTCGGTCGTGGCGAAGATGAACTTCAGATGCTCCGGGGGCTCCTCGACGACCTTCAGGAGGGCGTTGAACCCCGCCGACGTGACCATGTGGGCCTCGTCGATGATGTAGATCTTGTACCGGCTGCTCGCGGGCCCGAAGAAGGCCTTCTCGCGCAGGTCGCGGGCGTCGTCCACACCGCCGTGGGACGCGGCGTCGATCTCGATGACGTCGATCGACCCCGGTCCGTTCCGCGCGAGGTCGCGGCAGGACTGGCACTCCCCGCAGGGGGTCGGAGTGGGACCTTGCTCACAGTTCAGACAGCGGGCGAGGATACGCGCGCTCGTCGTCTTGCCGCAGCCGCGCGGGCCGCTGAACAGGTACGCGTGATTGACCCGGTTGTTCCGCAGCGCCTGCTGCAGCGGGTCGGTTACATGCTCCTGCCCGATGACCTCGGCGAACGACTCCGGGCGATAGCGGCGGTACAGCGCGAGAGACGACACACCTACGAGGTTAATGGCGCCCACTGACAACACGGACCGCCCTGCGGCAGCACCGGCCCCAGAACGCAAAGCGCCCCCCACGCACCCGCCAGAGCCGACCTACCCTTGCTGCCTTCCGGCCCTGGGGGAGTTCAGTCAGATAGCGCCACGTGAGGGGCTGGCCCCCACAGTAGCCGATCCCCACCCCTGGGAACGAGTTCGCGAGCACTCCTCAACGTCTTGTATTGTTTGCCGCGGAGGATTCGCCTAGAGGCCTAGGGCGCACGCTTGGAAAGCGTGTTGGGGGCAACCCCTCACGAGTTCGAATCTCGTATCCTCCGCCAGTGCCTCACCGGGCACGATGTCGATGGGCCCCGCTGCTTGCAGCGGGGCCCATCGACGTTGTGCGCTACGCCGCCGGTACGGAGCCGAGCAGGCCGCCGTCGACCACCAGGTCCTGCCCCGTGACGTACGAGGCGTCGGTCGAGGACAGGAAGGCGACCGCGGCCGCCACCTCCTCGGCGCGGCCGAGGGCGGCGAGGGGGACCTGGGCGGTGGTGGCGGACTCGGCGGCGGGGTCCGGGGTGGCCTCGCGGTACATGGGTGTGTCGATGTAGCCGGGGCTGACGGAGTTGACCCGGATGCCCCGGGGGGCGAGATCGGCGCCCAGGGTGCGGGCCAGGTTGTGGACGGCCGCCTTGGTGGCGGAGTAGACCGACGCCACGGCGAGGCCCCGGTGCAGGGTCCAAGAGGCGTTGAGGACGAGGGAGCCGCCCTCCCTCAGGAGCGGGACGGCCTTCTGCGCGGTGAAGTAGACGCCCTTGAAGTTGACGTTCACCGCGTGGTCGAAGTCCGCCTCGGTGATCTCCGCGCTCGGCTTGAAGACCCCCACGCCCGCGTTGGCGAAGACCGTGTCCAGGCCGCCGCGCCAGTCCTGGACCGCGCTCATCAACGCGTCCAGGTCGGTCAGGCTGCCCGCGTCCGCCCGTACGGCGAGCAGGCGGTCCGGGGCGCCGAGCCGGGCCGCGGCCCGCGCCAGGCGCTCCTCGTCCCGGCCGGTGATGGCCACGTGCGCGCCCTCGTCGAGGAAGCGCTGTGCCGTCGCGAGGCCCATGCCGCTCGTACCGCCGGTGATCAGGGCCGTCTTGTCCGTGAATCGCTGCATGGACCGATCGTCGGGGCCGCGCGGCCGCGGCGGGGAGGGTGAGCTGAGCCTGGGTCCAGCACCACCACCCTGGAGCCCACACCCGCTGGATTTACACGTTCGAGTGATATGCCAAACAGCCATTCCCTTGTGGCCGTCGCGCTGCCGGAGACGGTGGGCGGAGCGCCGACGTGCCGCGATGTTCCGCGCGGCGGCGCTTACCGGCCATCGGGCGCCGGGGGCGCGCGGGGCGCTCGTTGACCGGGGTCCGCGCCGGTTGTTGGCTCGTCGCGCCTCACCAGGCCTTGCCGGAGCCGGAAGGGACGCGCGATGTCGACAGCAGCGGAGCAGCAGCCGGAGAGCGGTCAAGGGGGCGGACAGGAGGGCGGGCGCGCCCAGTTGAGCCTGGGGATCGCCGCCGCGCGGAACCTGACGACGACCACCAAGAGCGTGCCGCAGATGCAGGGCATCAGCTCCCGCTGGGTGTCGCGGTCGCTGCCGTGGACGGAGGTGAAGGGCGGCACGTACCGGGTCAACCGGCGGCTGACGTACGCCGTGGGCGACGGCCGGGTGTCCTTCGTGCAGGAGGGGGCCGACGTCCGCGTCGTACCGCAGGAGCTGGCCGAACTCGGCCTGCTGCGCGGGTTCGACGAGGCGGAGGCCCTCGGCGCGCTCGCCGCGCGGTTCACGCAGCGCGAGTACGAGCCGGGACAGGTCGTCGTCGAGGCCGGGCACCCCGTGGACCAGGTCGTGCTCGTCGCGCACGGGCGCGTGGAGCGGATCGGGCGCGGCCCGTACGGCGACGAGACCGCGCTGGGCGTCGTCGCCGACGGCGGGTTCTTCGGCGGGCGGGCGCTCGCGCCGGACGCCGCGGACGCGGGGACGTGGGAGTTCACCGCGCGCGCCGCGACCGCCACCACCGCGCTCGTGCTGTCCCGGCAGGAGTACGAGGCCGTCGCCGGGCGGCACGAGGCGCTGCGGGAGCACGCGCGACGGCGGTTCGCCGAGCGCGGCCTGCCGCAGACCAAGCACGGCGAGGCGGCCGTCGACCTGGCGTCGGGGCACTCCGGGGAGCCCCCGCTGCCGGGGACGTTCGTCGACTACGAACTCCGGCCCCGGGAGTACGAACTGAGCGTCGCGCAGACCGTCCTGAAGGTGCACTCGCGCGTCGCCGACCTCTACAACGATCCGATGAACCAGGTCGAGCAGCAGCTCCGCCTGACCATCGAGGCGCTGCGCGAGCGGCAGGAGCACGAGCTGGTCAACAACCGGGAGTTCGGCCTGCTGCACAACGCCGACCACGGGCAGCGCATCCAGACCCACTCGGGCCCGCCGACCCCGGACGACCTCGACGAGCTGTTGAGCATGCGGCGGCAGACGCGGTTCCTGTTCGCGCACCCGCGCGCCGTCGCGGCCTTCGGGCGCGAGTGCAACAAGCGGGGCCTGTACTTCGGGCACACCGACCTGGACGGCCGCCGCGTTCCGGCCTGGCGCGGCGTCCCGCTGCTGCCCTGCGGCAAGATCCCGGTCTCCGCCGGGCAGACCTCGTCGATCATCGCCGTACGCACCGGCGAGGAGGACGCGGGCGTCATCGGGCTGCGCCAGACCGGGATCCCGGACGAGTACGAGCCGGGGCTCAACGTGCGGTTCATGGGGATCAACGACCAGGCCGTCATCTCCTACCTGGTGAGCACGTACTACTCGGCGGCCGTGCTCGTCCCGGACGCGCTCGGCGTCCTGGAGAACGTCCAGGTCTCCGCCGCCCGCGCATAGGGGGCCTAGGTACACCTCGGGACACCACCCCGCCCCATGTCGGCGCGGCCCCGAGCTGGGGAGAGTGGGGACGTCAGCACGGCACGTCCCCACCACGCAGCACACGAACGCGAGGCCCGCCATGACCACGACCCTCCCCTACGCCGCCCCGGCCGCGCCCGAGCGCGCGCGGCGGCCCGGCTTCTGGCGGGCGCCCGTCTCCGCGGGCACCTTCCGGGAGTTCGGGTACACGCTGACGAACCTGCCCGTCGCGATCGCCGGTTTCGTCTTCGCCGTCACGCTGTTCTCGCTCGGCGCGGGCCTCGCCGTCACGCTGCTCGGCATCCCCGTGTACGCGGCCATGCTGGCCGGGGCGCGCGGCCTCGGCGCCGTCGAGCGCGGGCGGGCGCGGGCCCGGCTCGGGCTCGTGGTGGCGGATCCGGCGGGCCCGCGGACGCCGCGCGAGGGCGGGGCGTGGGCCAGGGCATGGGCGCGGCTCGGGGACGCGGCGGGCTGGAAGGCCCTGCTGTTCCAGGTCGTGATGTTCCCGTGGCGCGTGACGAGCTTCTGCGTGGCGGTGACGCTGTGGGTGACCGGCTGGGTCGTCGCCCTGTTCCCCGCGTACTCCTGGGTCTTCGCGCGCTATCTGGACTGGCCGGGCTACCGCGTCTACGACTTCACCTCGGGCGGCGAGCACCACGCGTACTACATCGAGTCACCGTGGCAGGTCGCCGGGGTCTCCGCCCTGGGCATCCTGCTGGTGCTGCTCACGCCGCTCGTCATCCGGGCCCTGAACGGCGTGGACCGGGCGGCGGTGCGGTCGCTGCTCGGCCGGTAGCGGGTGAGCCCGACCCCGGCGAGCACCACCGCCATCCCCGCCACGACGCGCACGCTCAGCTCCTCCCCCAGGACGAGGGCCCCGAGCGCGACCGAGACCACCGGCAGCAGATAGCCGACGGTCGCGGCCGCGGTGGGGCCCTCGTCGGCGATGAGGCGGGAGTTGAGGTGGAAGGTGAGGCCGGTGCCGAAGACGCCGAGGACCACGACGGCGACGAGCCCGGTGAGGCTCGGCGCGGCCGCGGGCCCCGCGGTGAAGGGCAGGCCGAGCGCGGTCAGGCCGGTGGCCACCAGGAGCTGGGCGGCGGAGAGGGCGAGCGGTGCGGTGCCGCGGCCGATGAGGTGGCGGGCCATGTACGCGAAGGCGACCGCGTAGCTGACGGCGGCGGCGAGCAGCACCAGGGCGCCGCCGCTGGCGAGCCCCGCCTCGTGCCAGGGCGCGAAGATCAGCAACGTACCGGCGAAGCCCAGGACGAGCCCGCCGAGCCGGTGGGGGCCGAGCCCCCGGTCCGTGCGCAGGAGCAGGCCGAGGCCCAGGGACCACAGCGGCGTGGTGGCGTTCATGACGCCCGCGACGCCCGAGTCGACGGTCTGCTCGCCGATGCTGAAGAACAGGAACGGCAGCGCGTTGCAGAACAGCGCGGCCACGACCAGGTGGCCCCAGGTGCGGGGGTCGCGCGGCAGGCGCTGGCGGGCGGCGCGGGCCAGCCCGAGGAGCACGGCGGCGCCGAGCGCGCAGCGCGTGACGGTGACGTACAGCGGCCCGAGCCCGCCGTCGAGGGCGAGTTTGATCCACAGGAAGCTCGAACCCCACAGCAGGGCGAGGACGGCGACGCGCACGACGGCTCCAGAGTCAGGGAGGGCTAGGGCCTGTCCGCCCTAGGGGGTGTACGTCGACGGTGCCCCGCTCCGACCTATAAGACAAGCGAAAAGATGTGGAGCCAGCATTAAGCCCTGCTACATCCGTGGCGTACGCTGGGCGCATGCTCGACATGCGGCGCATGCAGATCCTGAGGTCGGTCGTCAGCAGCGGCTCGGTCACCGCGGCGGCCCGGAACCTGGGCTACACGCCCTCGGCGGTCAGCCAGCAGATGGCGGCCCTGGAGAAGGAGGCGGGCGTCGCCCTCCTCGAACGGACCGGGCGCGGCGTGCGGCCCACGGACGCCGGGCGGCTGCTCGCGGACTGCGCGGCGGCGGTCGGGCGGCACGTCGCCGAGGCGGAGACCGCGCTCGCCGACCTGCGGTCCGGGCGCACGGGGCGGATCTCGGTGCGGTACTTCGCCACGGCGGGCGCCCGCCTCGTCGCGCCCGCCCTCGCCCTGCTGCGGCAGGAGCACCCGGGCGTGCACACGGAGCTGCGGCTCGACGAGGACCCGCTGCCGGACGTGAAGGCGGGCCGCGTGGACCTGGCGCTCGTGGTGCGGCGCCACGACGCGCCGCCGGTGGACGGCGTCCGCTTCGTCCACCTCCTCGACGACCGCTACCGCGCGGTGCTTCCGGCGGGCCACCGCCTGGCCGACCGTGTCGTCCTCGACCTCGCCGAGCTCGCCGGGGAGCCCTGGGTGGGCAGCGAGCTGCCGGGCCCCTGCCTGGACGCCGTGCTCGACGCGTGCGCGGCGGCGGGCTTCACCCCCGACTCCGTCGTGGACAGCGGCGACTACGCGACGGCCCGGGGCTTCGCGGCGGCGGGCGTGGGCGTGGCCCTGGTCCCGGGCCTCGGCCTGGCCGGTGTCCCGGACGACGCCGGGGACGTCGTCGTACGCGACGTCACCCGCCCCCGGCCGACGCGCTCGATCTGGGCGGCCGTCCGCGCGACGGCCCCCGAGGGCCCGGTCCTGCGGGCCTTCCTCATGGCCCTGCGCACGGCGGCGACCGACACGACCGGCCCCACCGCCTAGGACGTTTCCTTCGGATCATCCGATCGTTGGTTGATGTGTGTCGTTGACTGATGCCCAGTGGGCGCGTATCGAGCCGCTGTTGCCGGATCGGACGCCGAAGCGGGGTGGGCGATGGCGGGATCACCGGCAGGTGATCGACGCGATCGCGTTCAAGTACCGCACCGGCACACCGTGGATGGACCTGCCCGAACACTTCGGCTCATGGAAGGGCGCCCACAACCGGCTGCGGAAGTGGGCCGCCGACGGCACCTGGGAGAAGGTCTTCACCGCACTGCTCGCCCAGGCCGACGCCGAAGGCGATCTCGACTGGGTCATCGCGGTCGACTCCACCATCGTCCGCGCCCACCAGCACGCCGCCGGGGCCCGTCAAAAGGGGCCCCGGTCGGCGAGCCGGGCCATCATGCCCTCGGACGGTCCCGCGGCGGGCTGACCACCAAGGTCCACCTCGCCGCGGACAGCCGCTGCCGGCCGCTGGCCTTCGTGCTCACGCCAGGCCAGGCCGGTGACGCACCCGCGTTTGTCACGGTCATGGCCCAGATACGAGTCCCGCGGCCGGTCGGCGGGCCCAGAACCACCCCGGACGTGGTCCTGGCCGACAAGGCGTACTCCTCCCGGGCGATCCGGACCCATCTACCTCGCCGGACTCCACATCGCCGCCGTCTTCATCTGGTCGGCCAGGTGATCCGAAGGAAACGCCCTAGCCCCACACCCGCGTGCACAGGACCAGGTGGTAGCCGTCCGGGTCGGTGACCGTCACGCCGTGCTCGTCCCAGTACGGGTTGTGCGCGGGGACCCGGGTGCCGCCCGCCGCGAGCAGGCGGTCCACCAGGGCCTCGGCCACCGGCTCGCCCAGGTAGACCACGAACAGGTCGTCCACCGTCGGGGTCGGCTCCAGCGGGTTCTCGGGGTCGTGGGTCAGCTCGAAGTGCCAGGAGCCGCCCGGCGGGCCGACCATCAGCAGGTCGTGCTCGCCGGGGACGCGCTCGGTGGACCGCCACAGGACGCCGAGGCCGAGGGCGTCCACGTAGAAGCGCTCGGCGGCGGCGAGGTCCCGCGAGGGGCGGGCCACGCGCACGTGCGTCGTCGCGTCGATCACCGCGCGCTCCGTGCCTGCTCGGCCTGCGCCTTCGCGGCCTCCAGGGCGGCGCGCCACACCGGGCTGTCCACGTAGTGGTTGTCGAAGCGCTCGCCCGACTCGGCGATCTCCTTGACGTCGGCCTCGCCGCGCAGCACCCGGCCGAGCAGGCGCAGGTAGTCGAAGCGGCCCATGCCCGGCGTGAAGACGAACAGGACGTCCGCTTCGTGGCCCGGGGCCGCGGCGAAGGCGTGCGGGGTGTGCGGCGGGACGGCCAGGAAGTCGCCCGCGTTCAGGACCTTGATCTCGTCGCCGAGCAGCACCTGGAGGGAGCCGCTGATCACGAAGAACAGCTCGCTGGCCCTGGTGTGGAAGTGGGCCGGGGCGCCCACCGCGCCCGCCGCGAAGGTCGAGCGGTAGCTGGTGAAGCCCGCGGCGCCGTCCGCCTCGCCCAGGAGGGTCATGACGCTGCTCGGGTCGGCGCAGGTCTCGGCCTCGGCGTGGCGGGTCAGGACCGGCTGGAAGGTCGTGGTGGCGGTGTGCGCGGTGGCTGCGTTCGCGTTCATGATCAGAACTCTATGGCCGGAATGACTTCCTGAACAGGTCACTTTGACTTGTGAATGATGGGTCAATTCTGTGGCGCGGCGGCGCCGTCGTACGCAGATGATCCGAAGGAAACGGCCTAGCCCGGCCTGCGTCCGGGGCGTGGGCGGGGGATGATCGGCCCATGGACAAGGACGTCACCCTGCACCTCGCCCAGGAGGCCGAGGCCGACGCGCTGCTGAGCCGCAGCCCGCTGGCCGCGCTCGTCGGGATGCTCCTGGACCAGCAGGTCCCCATGGAGTGGGCGTTCGCGGGCCCGTACACGATCGCCCGGCGGATGGGCGCGGACGACCTCGACGCGCACGACATCGCCGCGTACGACCCGGAGGCGTTCGCCGCGCTCCTGGCCACGAAACCGGCCGTGCACCGGTACCCCGGCTCGATGGCGGGGCGCGTGCAGAAGCTGTGCCAGTACCTGGTCGAGCACTACGACGGGGACGCCGCCGGGATCTGGCGGGACGCGGCCAGCGGCAAGGAGCTCCTGGGCCGCCTCACCGACCTGCCCGGCTTCGGCAAGCAGAAGGCGCAGATCTTCCTGGCCCTGCTCGGCAAGCAGCTCGGCGTGCGCCCCACGGGCTGGCGGGCGGCCGCGGGGGCCTACGGCGAGGCCGGGTCCTACCGCTCGGCGGCGGACATCACGGGCCCGGAGACGCTGCACAAGGTCCGCGCCTACAAGCAGGAGCAGAAGGCGGCGGCCAAGCGGGCCGCGTCGAAGTAACCGCCGGGCCGGTCAGCGCCGCCGCCGGGCCGTCCCGAAGACCGAGCGGGAGATCTCCCGGCCCAGCTGCGTGCCCACGGACCGCAGCAGCGACTTGAACATGCCGCTGCCGACCACCTGGTCCACGACGGATCCGCCGCCCTTGGCGGCCTTGGGCGGCTCCGCGGCGGGGGCCTTGGCCGCCTCCTCCTGGAGGCGTTCGTACGCGGAGTGGCGGTCCACGGCCTCCGCGTACCGGGAGTAGAGCTGGGAGCCCCGCACCGCCCGCTCCAGGTCAGCGGCGGGCACCGGCCCCATCAGGGACTGCGGCGCCCGCAGCCGCGTCGCCGCGACCGGCGTCGGGGCGCCCTTCTCGCTCAGGACGGTGACCACGGCCTCCCCGGTGCCCATGCCGGTGAGGGTCTCCTCCAGGTCGTACGCGGAGGTGGGGAAGGTCCGCACGGTCGCCTTGAGGGCCTTCTGGTCCTCGGGCGTGAAGGCGCGCAGCGCGTGCTGGACGCGGTTGCCGAGCTGGGCGAGCACGTCGGCGGGTACGTCCTTGGGCGTCTGGGTGACGAAGAAGACGCCGACGCCCTTGGAGCGGATCAGCCGCACGGTCTGGGTGATCGACTCCAGGAACGCCTTGGACGCCCCGCTGAACAACAGGTGCGCCTCGTCGAAGAAGAAGACGAGCTTGGGCCGGTCCAGATCGCCGACCTCCGGGAGGTCGTGGTACAGATCCGCGAGCAGCCACATCAGGAACGTCGAGAACAGCGCGGGCTTGTCCTGGACGGCGGGCAGCTCCAGGACCGACACCAGGCCCTGCCCGTCCCCGGCCACCCGCAGGAACTCGCTCGTGTCGAACTCCGGCTCCCCGAAGAAGTCCCCCATGCCCTGCGCCTCGAACGTGGTGAGCGCCCGCAGGATGACCCCGGCCGTGGCGGTCGACAGGCCGCCGATGGCCTTCAGCTCCGCCTTGCCCTCGGGCGAGGTGAGGAAGGTGACGACCGCCCGCAGGTCCTTGAGGTCGACCAGTTCCAGGCCCTTCTGGTCGGCGTAGTGGAAGATCAGGCCGAGGGACTGCTCCTGGGTCTGGTTGAGCTGGAGGACCTTCGCCATCAGGAGCGGGCCGAAGCTGGTCACGGTGGCCCGCACGGGGATGCCCGTGCCGATGCCGCCGAGCGCGTAGAACTCGCTGGTGAAGCCCCGCGGCGCCCACTCCTGGCCGACCTCGCTGGCCCGGGCGGCGACCTTCTCGCCCGGCTCACCGGGCGCGGAGACTCCCGAGACGTCACCCTTGACGTCGGCGAGGAAGACCGGCACGCCCTGCGCCGCGAGCTGCTCGGCGACGAGCTGGAGGGTCTTGGTCTTGCCGGTGCCGGTGGCCCCGGCGACGAGCCCGTGCCGGTTGAGCATCGCCAGCGGGATGCGCACCTGCGCGCCCGGGTGGCACCGGCCCTCCCACAGGACGGCCCCGAGGTCGAGCGCGGGCCCCTGGAAGGCGTACCCGGCGGCGATCTCCGTGACCTCGGCGGCTTCGGGGGCCTCGGCGGCTTCGGGGGCCGCGGCGGCCCCGGGGGACGGCCGCGCGTCCGGGGACACCCCGGGCGCGGACTCGTTCGGGCGGTTTCCGCCATCGGGTGTGGACGGCGTCGGTCGGCTGTCGCTCACTTCGAACCCCGCTCCCGACTGGAGAGTTCCCGCTTTGCCCTGCTTTCGGACGGCATTTCCCAGGGTCGCACTCGGCCGCCATGGCTGCGCCCGGAGAGCCTTGACCGGTAGGCTTTCCGTGTGATCTTCAAGCGCATCGGAAACGGCCGGCCGTACCCCGACCACGGCCGGGAAAGCACCCGGCAGTGGGCGGACGTCGCACCGCGCCCGGTCCGCCTCGATCAGCTGGTGACGACCAAGGGCCAGCTCGACCTGGAGACCCTGCTCGCCGAGGACTCCACGTTCTACGGCGACCTCTTCGCCCACGTGGTCAAGTGGCAGGGCGACCTGTATCTGGAGGACGGCCTGCACCGCGCGGTCCGCGCCGCGCTCCAGCAGCGCCAGGTCCTGCACGCCCGCGTCCTCGAACTGGGCTGACGCCACCCCCGGAGCGCCCCCGCGCCAGGGCCCAATTCCGCATTGGCCCTTTCGGGTTGGACTGCGCGTCCGGTAATGATCATTTAGTAGGCATCGTGCCCCGTCGGCACTACGCTGCGCCCATGAGCATGCTCACTCCCCCCGGCATGGGCGGCAAGTACCGCATCACGGGGGACAAGTATCCGCGAATGCGCCGCCCGAGCGGCCGCCGCAGGATCGTGCTCGCGGCCGTCGCGGCCCTCGCCGCGTTCGGCCTCATCGGCTGGGGCACCCTGCAGCTCATCGACGTCTTCACCGGCGGTGACGAGGCGTCCGCCGCGGGCCCCGCCAAGGACTGCGCGAAGAGACAGCCGGAGCGGAAGGCCGCCGCGGCGCACAAGGCCGGGCCGCTGCCCGAGCCCCGTCGCATCACCGTGAACGTCTTCAACGCCACGCCCCGCGAGGGCCTCGCCAAGAAGACCGCCGACGACCTGAAGAAGCGCGGCTTCACCGTCGCCAAGTTCGCCAACGCCACGAAGGCGTACGACAAGAAGGTCAAGGGCCCCGGGATAGTGCTCGGCCCCCGGTCCGCCCTGGACACCGCGCTGCCGGTGCTCGCCACGCAGCTCACCGGCGCCGAGAAGCGCACCGACGGCCGCAAGAGCGGCACGGTCGACCTGATCCTCGGCGCCGGGTTCAAGGGCCTGGCGAAGGAGAAGGACGCCGCCGAGGCCCTGGCGGCACTCGCCAAGCCCTCACCGGCGCCCTCCGGGCCGTCGTCGGGCGACGGCAAGAACTGCTGAGCGCACACCGCCGCGCGGCGGTACGACGACCTGTTACTCGGCCGTCCCGTACATCCGGTCCCCGGCGTCGCCGAGGCCGGGGACGATGTACCCGCTGTCGTTCAGGTGCTCGTCCACCGCGGCCGTGACCACGGTCACCGGCGTCCCCGCCAGCTCGCGCTCCATGACCTCGACGCCCTCGGGGGCGGCGAGCAGCACCACGGCCGTCACGTCGTCCGCGCCGCGCTTGATCAGCTCCTGGATCGCCGCGACCAGGGTGCCGCCGGTGGCGAGCATCGGGTCGAGGACGTACACCTGGCGGCCGGACAGGTCCTCCGGCATGCGGGTCGCGTACGTGGACGCCTGGAGCGTCTCCTCGTTGCGGATCATGCCGAGGAAGCCGACCTCGGCGGTGGGCAGCAGGCGCACCATGCCGTCGAGCATGCCGAGCCCGGCCCGCAGGATCGGCACCACCAGGGGACGCGGGTACGACAGCTTCACGCCGGTCGTCGCGACGACCGGGGTCTCGATGTCGACCTGCTCGGTGCGCACGTCCCGGGTGGCCTCGTACGCGAGCAGGGTGACCAGCTCGTCGGCCAGGCGCCGGAAGGTCGGGGAGTCGGTGCGCTTGTCGCGCAGCGTGGTGAGTTTGTGCGCCACCAGCGGGTGGTCGACGACGTGGATCCGCATTGTTCAACAGTAACCGGGCGAAGCGCCCCCTCCGTCCCCCCGCGGGCCGCACCTGCCCACTGTGGCCCTCCCTGTCCCTCCGTTGGCATCAACCCGGCTCCCCGGGGGAAGGTGGACGTACGGACCGGGGTGGTGTGGCCGATGCCCGACAGGGAAGCGCGCGAGACCGACGCGGAGCGCCGCAGGCGCCGTGCCCAGTTCCTGCACGAACTGGCCGAGGCGCGCGAGCTGCGGGCCCGGGTGACACCGCGCCGCGCACGGGCGGCCCGGCTGCGACAGGCGATGCGCATGCGCACGTTCCGCTGGTAGCCGCCGGGGCCACGACGGCGAAACGGCATGTGATTCGCAACGCGACGCGGACACAGCGGCCGGAAGACCTCTCCTGAAGCCGTTGTTTCTGCCACGATTCCGAGTGGGCGGGGCTCGGCACAGCATTCCCGCCCCCGACGTCCGCCGGGGGGACCCCCAACCGGCGCCTATGAACAGTGGGAGAGTCACGGTGTACTTCGCCGCACTGCTCGCGCGCACCGAAGACGGGTGGGAAGCGAGCGACACGGAGCTCGACGATGTGGAGACCCTGTCGGATCTGACCGACCTGGCCCGTGAGGCCGCCGCCGAGGCGGGCGGGGCCGACGACGAAACAGTGCTCGTCTTCATCGAGCAGGAAGACGCGTGGTTCGGCGTCGTCCGCGTGGACGGCGAGGACGACCCGCGCATCTACGTCTCGGACGCGGCCGCCGCCGCCCGCAGCGCCTACGGCGAGATCCTGCTCACCGACGAGATGCTGGGGCGCGATCCGGACGACCGCGCGGACGACCTGGACACGCTCGACCTCGACGGCACGGAGGACGGCGAGGACGCGTCCGGCGACGACGAGACCGTCGGCGGGGGCGAGGCCGTGCCCGCGGGGCCGCTCGGCGACCGGGAGCTCCTGAGCGACCTCGGCGTATCGGAGAAGGAGCTGCTCGCCCTGGAGAGCGGGGAAGCCCTCAACGAGATCGCCGACGTCCTGGGCGCCGCGGAGGTGCTCGAAGCGGTCCGCTGACCACGCCCGCGCGCCACGGCGACCCGTCGGACCGGCCCCTTGATCCGTAAGGTTCGTCGTGTGGCTCCTCGTGTGAACGCTCTCCCCGATCCCGTACGGGACCGCTGGCAGGCGCCGATGCGGCTCGCCCTGGACGAGGCCGCGCTGGCCGTCCGGGGCGGTGACGTACCCGTCGGCGCCGTCGTCCTGTCCCCGGACGGCGAGACGGTGCTCGCGCGCGGCCACAACGAACGCGAGGCGGTCGGCGACCCCACCGCGCACGCGGAGGTCCTCGCGCTGCGCCGGGCCGCCGCCGCGCTCGGCTCCTGGCGGCTGCCCGGCTGCACCCTCGTCGTCACCCTGGAGCCGTGCGTGATGTGCGCGGGCGCGCTCGTGCAGTCCCGCGTGGACCGGGTCGTGTACGGCGCCCGCGACGAGAAGGCGGGCGCCGCGGGCTCCCTGTGGGACCTCGTGCGCGACCGGCGGCTCAACCACCGCCCCGAGGTGATCGGGGACGTCCTCGCCGACGACTGCGCGCGGCTGCTCACCGCCTTCTTCCGGGGGCGGTAGGGACCCGTTCCCGGGCGCGGATTCCGGGGCGGCCCCGGTCTGGCCGGGAACGGATTTCAGCGCAGGGCCCACCTTGGGCTAGGATCTCTCTCGGTAGCGTGTCCGAGCGGCCGAAGGAGCTCGCCTCGAAAGCGAGTGTGGCGCAAGTCACCGAGGGTTCAAATCCCTCCGCTACCGCTCTTCAACACGAAGGGCCCCGTCCTTGAGGATGGGGCCCTTCGTCGTTGTGCGCGTTGTTCGTCTTGGTGCGGCTCGTTGTGCCGTGCGGCTCGCTTACCGCGCGTGGAAAAGGCCGGGGGAAGCGGCACGGGGGGACAGCCGCTCCCCCCGATGAGGCCCGGCTCTCTCAAGTCCGCGCCGCCACCGGGGGAAAGGGCGGCGCGGACCCCGCAGTGGAGGCCGGTCCCGGCCCGTGGATTCCTGCCAGATCCCGCGGGCTCTCCCCCATCCTCCGCCGGGCACCATCGCGACACCGCAGGCGAAGGGCCCATGGGCGGGGGGTCATTGGTCCTTAAAAACCCCGTGAGTTAGCGCCACGTTAGACTCGCCCGGCAACAGGCGGCAGCGGCTAGGACAGAGGGCGACGGGGGCGTGGGATGAGCGGAAACGGGGAGGGCACAGCGTGAAGGACCCAAAGAAGCTCATTCTCTTCGTCCTTGTGGTGTTCGTCCTGTACGTGATCATCACCGATCCGGCCCAGGCCGCCGACTACGTACAGGTCGGCTTCGAGGGCATCTCGGACGCCGCCAAGGCCATCGGCGACTTCATGACATGGGTCGCCAACGGGGGCAAGGACGACTAGGAGCACCTGATGATCCGCCATCTGGTCCTGTTCAAGCTGAACGACGGCGTCGAGCGCGACGACCCGCGCGTCGCCGCGGGCGTGAAGGCCTTCGAGGAACTCGGCGGCCTCATCCCGGAACTGGCGCACTGGGAGTGCGCCTGGAACATCTCCGACCGGCCCATCGCCTACGACTACGCCATCAACTCCGCCGTCGCCGACCCCGACGCGCTCCGGCGCTACCTGGAGCACCCGGCCCACCAGGCGGGCGTCGCGCTCTGGCGCGAGTTCGCGACCTGGGTCATTGCCGACTACGAGTTCTGAGCGCCCGGCGCCTTCCGCGTACGCGCGCCGCCCCGCGCTTCGACGAGACCCTCCGGGCCTCCACGAGACCTCACCGCGGCCCCGCATCTCAACGGTGCGGGGCCGCTTGCGTTTCCCGGTGCCGCACACCGCCCCACCACCCTCAACACGGAGTTATGGGGTGCTTGCACACAGTGCACATGTCTTGTGATGCTATGACCGCTTTTGACGGATGAGTTGACCAAGCTGATCGAGTCGACCGGTTCGAAGGGGTGGCGTTGACGTTGCCGGCCAGTTCTGCGCCCGAAGCGCCGCCCGCGAAGGGGCCCACGAGCACCCGGGGCGCCGATACGCGGGCCCTCACCCAGGTCCTGTTCGCCCAGCTCAAGGAGCTCGAACCGGGCACCCCCGCGCACGCCCGCGTGCGCGCCGCGCTCATCGAGGCCAACCTGCCGCTCGTGCGGTACGCGGCCGCGCGCTTCCGCAGCCGCAGCGAGCCGATGGAGGACGTCGTCCAGGTCGGCACCATCGGGCTGATCAACGCGATCGACCGGTTCGACCCGGACCGGGGCGTCCAGTTCCCCACCTTCGCCATGCCGACCGTGGTGGGCGAGATCAAGCGCTACTTCCGCGACAACGTGCGCACGGTGCACGTGCCGCGGCGCCTGCACGAGCTGTGGGTGCAGGTCACCGGGGCCACAGAGGACCTGACCACGTCCTTCGGGCGCTCCCCCACCACCGCCGAGATCGCCGAGCGGCTGCGGATCGGCGAGGACGAGGTCCTCGCCTGCATCGAGGCCGGGCGCTCGTACCACGCGACGTCCCTGGAGGCCGCGCAGGAGGGCGACGGGCTGCCGGGGCTGCTCGACCGGCTCGGGTACGAGGACCCCGCCCTGGACGGCGTCGAGCACCGCGATCTGGTGCGGCATCTGCTCGTGCAGCTGCCCGAGCGCGAACAGCGCATTCTGCTGCTGCGGTACTACAGTAATCTGACCCAGTCTCAGATCAGTGCCGAATTGGGCGTCTCCCAGATGCATGTGTCAAGGCTGTTGGCCAGAAGCTTCGCGCGGCTTCGATCCGCAAATCGGATCGAGGCGTAACCGTATCGGGTGGAGCGCTCTTTTCCCCGTTGCCGACGGGGAGTTGGGCGGAATCGGCCGAGACCCTCTCTCTCCTGCAGGGACGTCACCCTCACTTGTCGACAAGTCACTACAGCGTGTTGCCGACATGTGACATTCTGCTGGAACCGCGTTTGCCGTAGCTCCGGCTCCGGTATTCAGGTGGAGGCTGCGTTCCTTCGGTGGGCGCAGGCCGCGACCGTCCGCGACCTCAAGGGGGTGGCATGTCCGCAGACCAGGGCAGCTCGAAGGTGCTCACGCTCACGCTCGAAGGCCGCGAGAGCGCGTCCGCGCCCGACGCGCTTCAGGGTTCCGAGGCCACTCCTCCGGCCGCTCCTCCGACCGCTCCTCCGGGGGTCGTGCCGGAGGTCGCCGTGCCTGCGGCGCCCGAGGCCATTGACACCAGGACCCTGTCCCGCTCCCTCTTCCTGCGGCTCGCCGCGCTCGATCAGGACAGTCCCGAGCGCGCGTACGTCAGAGACACCCTCATCGAGCTCAACCTGCCGCTCGTGCGGTACGCGGCCGCGCGCTTCCGCAGCCGGAACGAGCCGATGGAGGACATCGTCCAGGTCGGCACCATCGGGCTGATCAAGGCCATCGACCGGTTCGACTGTGAGCGCGGGGTCGAGTTCCCCACGTTCGCGATGCCTACCGTCGTCGGGGAGATCAAGCGGTTCTTCCGGGACACGAGTTGGTCGGTGCGGGTGCCTCGGCGGCTGCAGGAGCTGCGGCTCGCGCTCACCAAGGCCAGTGACGACCTCGCGCAGCGGCTCGACCGGTCGCCTACCGTGCCCGAGCTCGCGGCCGTGCTCGGCGTCTCCGAGGAGGACGTCGTCGACGGGCTCGCGGTGGGGAACGCGTACACCGCCTCCTCGCTCGACTCCCCCGCGCCCGAGGACGACGGCGGCGAGGGGTCGCTCGCGGACCGGCTCGGGTATGAGGACACCGCCCTGGAGGGCGTGGAGTACCGGGAGTCGCTGAAGCCGCTCCTTGCGAAGCTGCCGCCTCGGGAGCGGCGGATCATCATGCTCCGGTTCTTTGCGAACATGACGCAGTCGCAGATCGGCGAAGAGGTCGGGATCTCGCAGATGCATGTCTCGCGGCTGCTCACCCGCACCCTGGGGCAGCTCCGGGAAGGGCTCATCTCCGACTGAGGTTGGGTCGGCTGGTTTGCGTCCCGTCGTTGTTCGGTGGGCCGCCTTCCCGCCGTTGTTCGGCGCCCTGCGGGCGTTGTGCGGCGGGGCCCCGCCGGTATGTCCGTCCTCGCCGTCATGTGCGCGGGGCGGACTCCCGCGCGGGGCAGTGCCGTTGCTGTGCTGCGGGCGGACATACCGGCGCGTCCCCTCGCGTTTCGTCGGCGGCCGTCCCCCGGT
Organism: Streptomyces sp. NPDC053474; assembly: GCF_044544845.1. Taxonomy (NCBI): domain Bacteria; kingdom Bacillati; phylum Actinomycetota; class Actinomycetes; order Kitasatosporales; family Streptomycetaceae; genus Streptomyces; species Streptomyces sp. NPDC053474. Next base: position 635,552 of record NZ_JBITXV010000002.1, on the reverse strand, counting down.
GGTTCTGCGGTTCCGATTGGCTTCCGTGGGTTACTCATTGACGGGGCGTCAGGCACATTTGCGCGCCGTCGCTCCCCGCAGGGGCGTTTCCTTTGACCCGCTTCCCCGAAAAGGCGTTCCGCTGAGCCTCGGGATTCCCTTGTGCCCGCACCCCTGGGGGGCGGGCAGGGCGTCAGGAAGACTTGGCCGGTTTGTGTCTACGCGTGGCGTGGACTGGCGGTAGCTACTTCAGGGCCAGCCAGGCCACGGCCGCGACGATGGCGATCGCCGCCACGACACCGACGATCAGGCCGATGCGCGGGCCCGCGGGCGCCTGCTGGGGCCGGGAGCGGCCCTGTGGGGTCTCGTCGACGAAGGCGCGGAACATCTGCGTGGAGCCTGCGGGGTCGTGCTGACCCTCGGGGCCCTGCGGGGCATGGGGGTTGTGTGCCATGGGGCAGGACCCTAGCGAATCCGGGGTGGTCCGCCCAACCCCCCTCTGACCGGGGACTTTACAGAGGGGGGTACTGGGCTTTGCCAGGGTTTTAGGGGGCTGGGGCCGATTTCATTTGCCTGTGGCAACCAACTGCTTTTATCGTTGCCCTAAGCAACGAAAGCGAGGGTGCCGTGGCCGCTCAGCGTCAGTACGAGGAGCTGGCCCGCCAGCTCAGCGCCATCGGCGCCGTCAAACGCGACCTCGCCCGGATCCTGCCGCACGACTGCCCGGCGGGCTCCGCGGCCGTCCTGACCCTGCTGAGCCGCTACGGCGAGATGCGGATGGGGCGGCTCGCGGAGCTGCTCGCCGTCGACATGTCGGTGACCAGCAGGCACGTGGCGCACGTCGCGGACCGGGGCTGGATCGACCGGTCCCCCGACCCCGCCGACAAGCGCACGCGCATCCTGCGCCTCACCCCCGCCGGTGAGCGGCAGATGGACGTCCTTTCCGAGTGCACCACGCGACTGCTCGCCGAGCGGCTCAGCGACTGGTCCGACGACGAAGTCGGCCTGCTCACCGCCTTGATGGCCCGGCTCCGCGACAGCTTCGGGGACTGCAGGTCCGCCGCGCCGCGCGTCGCGGCACCCACCCGTACACCCGCGTAAGAACCAGGAGAAGGAACCCCATGGCAACATCCACACCGTCCGGTGTGCGGGGCAGCCATGCCAAGCACGGAGGGCATCCGCACGACAGCGCGCCGATGACCCACCGCCAGATCATGGAGGCGCTCTCCGGTCTGCTGCTCGGCATGTTCGTCGCGATCCTGTCGTCGACGATCGTCTCCAACGCCCTGCCCGAGATCATCGGCGACCTCGGCGGCGGTCAGTCCGCCTACACCTGGGTCGTCACCGCCGCGCTGCTGTCCATGACGGCCAGTACGCCCCTGTGGGGCAAGCTGTCCGATCTGTTCAGCAAGAAGGCGCTCGTTCAGATCGCTCTTGTCATCTATGTGTTGGGGTCTGTTGTCGCCGGGCTTTCGCAGAACGCGGGCATGCTCATCGCCTGCCGCGTCGTGCAGGGCATCGGTGTCGGTGGTCTGTCCGCGCTCGCTCAGATCGTCATGGCCGCGATGATCGCCCCGCGTGAGCGCGGGCGGTACTCCGGCTACCTGGGCGCCACCTTCGCCGTCGCCACCGTCGGCGGGCCGCTGCTCGGCGGCGTCATCACCGACACCTCCTGGCTCGGCTGGCGCTGGTGCTTCTACGTGGGCGTGCCGTTCGCCGTCATCGCTCTCGTGGTGCTTCAGAAGACCCTGAAGCTGCCCGTCGTCAAGCGGGACGTGAAGGTCGACTGGGGCGGGGCGCTGCTCATCTCGGGCGCCGTGTCCCTGCTGCTCGTCTGGATCACCTTCGCGGGCAGCGGCGCCGGGAAGAAGTACGCGTGGCTGTCGTGGCAGACGTACACGATGGTCGGTGGCGCGGTCCTGCTCGGGCTGCTGTTCCTGCTCGTGGAGTCGCGGGCCAGCGAGCCGATCATCCCGCTGCGGCTCTTCCGGAACCGGACCATCACGCTCGCCTCGGCGGCCTCGCTGTTCGTGGGTGTCGCGATGTTCACCGGCACCGTGTTCTTCAGCCAGTACTTCCAGCTGGCCCGTGGTGAGTCGCCGACCATGTCGGGCGTTCTGACGATTCCGATGATCGGTGGGTTGTTCGTCTCGTCCACTGTTTCGGGGCAGCTGATCACCAAGACCGGGAAGTGGAAGGCCTGGCTGGTGAGCGGTGGCGTGCTGCTGACCGCCGGGCTCGGGCTGCTCGGCACCATGCGGTACGACACCCCGTACTGGCACATCGCCGTCTACATGGCCCTGATGGGTCTCGGCATCGGCATGATGATGCAGAACCTGGTGCTGTGCACGCAGAACCAGGTGGATCCCGAGGACATCGGTGCCGCCAGTTCCGTGGTGACCTTCTTCCGGTCGCTCGGCGGGGCCATGGGCGTCTCCGCGCTCGGTGCCGTGATGTCCACGCGGATCACCGACTACGTGAAGGACGGCATCGCCGATCTCGGCCCCCAGGGCGCCGCGTTCGGGCACGGCGGGACCGCCGGTGGCGGGATCCCCGATCTGGACAAGCTGCCCGCGCCGTTCCGCACCGTCATGGAGAGCGCGTACGGGCACGGCATCGCCGACGTCTTCCTGATCGCGGCGCCCATCGCCTTCGTCGCCTTCCTGATCACCCTGTTCATCAAGGAGGTTCCGCTGCGGTCCGCGGGGGCGGCGGCCTCGTCCGTGGAGTCCGCCCCGGCCGCCCCGGCCGCCGGGTCCGCCGGGTCCGCTCCGGAGGCTCCGGCTCCGGTGGAGGAGCCCGTGCTCGCCGCCGTCGCCGCCGCGGAGGGCGCGCCCGCCGTCCGGGCCTCCGCCGCCGCGCCGTCGGCCGCCTCCTCGGCCGGGAGCGGGATTCCGGTACGCGGCTTCGTGCGCGGCGCCGAGAGCGCGCCCGTGCCCGGCTCCGCGGTCACGCTGATCTCGCTCGGCGGGCAGCAGCTCGGGCGCTCGGTGGCGCGGGCCGACGGCTCGTACGCCGTGGACGCGCCCGGCGCCGGGTCGTACGTGCTCATCGCGGCCGCCGACGGGTTCCAGCCGCAGGCCTCGACCGTCGTGGTCGGCGACGAGCCGCTCGCGTACGACGTGCTCCTGAGCGGGACCAGCGGGCTCAGCGGCGTCGTACGGACCGCCGAGGGCAAGCAGCCGCTGCCCGGCGCGCTGGTCGTCGTGACCGACGTGCGCGGCGACGTCCTCGCCACCGGGGCCTGTGACGAGCAGGGCGCGTTCTCCTTCGGCGAGCTCGTGCCGGGCGCCGTCACCGTCGCCGTGAACGCGGCCGGGCACCGGCCGGTGGCCCTGCCCGTCGAGGTCGCCGCCGTGGGCGTCACCCGGGTCGAGGTCGAACTGCGGCCCGGCGCGCGGGTGCTCGGCACCGTGCGGGCCGCCGGAGCGCCGCTCGCCGACGCGCGGGTCACCCTCGTGGACGCGGCGGGCAACGTCGTGGCGAGCGCGACCACCGGGGCGGACGGGGCGTACGCCTTCACCGACCTGGACGGCGGCGAGTACACCGTGATCGCCGCCGGATACCCGCCGGTGGCCACCGCCCTCGTCGTCGCCGGGGACGGCGTCGACGGGCACGAGATCGAGCTCGCCCACCCGGGCGAGTGACCGACCCCGGTCCGGGGCGGTGCCGCACCCAATGGCAGGGGACGGCCAGTCGGCACCGCCCCGGACCGGACCTTCACCTCAAGCAGTGCCAGAGCAAACGGGAGTTGTGGGATGGGGATCAGCGCGCGCGTACGCACCCGGGACGGGTGGGCGGTGCCGGGCGCCGTCGTGACCGTCACGGACATGACGGGGGCGCAGCTGCTGCGCGTGGACGCGGACGCGGAGGGCGTGGTGCGGGACGCCACCGCGCTCGCGGCCGGGCCGTACACCGTCATCGTGACCGCCGTCGGGTACGCGCCCGCCGCGGCCACCGCCCTGGTCACCGCGAGCGGCCGCGCCGACCTGGGCGAGGTGGTGCTGGCCCGCGCGGGCGGCGCCGAGCTGCCCCCGGCCGGGCCGTGGACGATCGACCCCGCCCACTCCACCGTGGGCGCGGTCGCCCAGCACCTGGGGATCTCCAGCGTGCACGGGCGGTTCACCGCGTTCTCGGGGCGCGTGGACATCGCCGAGGACCTGGCGAAGTCGCGCGTGGAGGCCGTGATCCGGGCCGCCTCCATCGACACGGGCAACGGCGCGCGCGACGAGCACCTGAAGAGCCCGGACTTCCTGGACGTGGCGGCGTACCCGGAGATCACCTACCGGTCCACGGACCTGGAGCCCGCCGGGGCCGACCGCTGGACCGTGCGCGGCGACCTCGCCCTGCGCGGCGTCGTCCGGCCCGTGGACCTCGACCTGACCTACCTCGGCACCGGCCCCGACCCGTGGGGTGGCACCCGCGCCGCCTTCCGCGCCACCGCCGAACTGCGCCGCGAGGACTTCGCCCTGCACTACAACCAGGTCGTACGGGCCGGGATCGCCGCGATCGGTACGACGCTGCGGGTGGAGCTCGACATCCAGGCGGTGCGCGGCGAGGAGCTGCCGGGCGCCTAGCCGCATACGTCAGCGGGGCCCGGCGCGGTGTGCGCCGGGCCCCGCTGGCGTGTGCGGTCGGGCCGGGTGTCAGGGCCGGGACAGGAGGCCCTCGATGCCCGCGATCATGAGGTCGAGCGCGGTCTCGAAGTCCCGCTCCCACATCTCGACGACCGTGTCCTCGGTGCGGGAGTTCATCAGCTCCTGGGCGCCGCGGATCGTCTCGTTGCCCGGCAGCTCCTCGTTCACCGTGCCGACCGCGTCGCGGAAGTACTCCTCAAGGGTCATCCCGGCCTCGTTGCAGCGCGCGATGAAGTGGCCCTCCATCGTGCCGTAGCCGTACACGAACTGGAACACCGCGGCGATCGCGCCGTTGCGCTGCTGGGGCGCGAGGCCGGTGTTCCGCACGGCCCGCTGCACGGCGAGGGAGTACCGCAGCCAGTTCGGGCCGACGTTCAGGAACTGGCCGACCAGCGGCGACACCCACGGGTGGCGGACCAGCAGCGCCCGGTAGGCCCGCGCGAGGTCGCGCAGCTGCGCGCGCCACGCGGACGGGTCGGTCTCGGTGTCGGGCAGCCGGATCTCGGCGCAGACCGCGTCCAGGGCGAGTTCGAGCAGGTCGTCCTTGGTGTCCACGTACCAGTACACGGACATCGCCGTGACCTCCAGCTCCGCGGCGAGGCGGCGCATGGAGAACCTGGCGAGCCCCTCCGCGTCCAGGAGCCGGACCGTGGCCCCGGTGATGCGGTCCCGGTCGAGGCCGGACGGCTGGTCGCCCTTGCGGCCGGAGCCGCGCGGCGCCCTGCTCTCCAGCCAGACACTCGTGCGCGCCCTTCGCTGCGTGCGGTCGGCTGCCTTCGCCATGGCGCACCTTCCTGGTACGGGTCCTGTTCCCGACGGATACGGGCGGGCGGGCCGCAACATGCTGGCCCGCCCGGCTTCGATGCTATGCGGACGCCTGGTCCGCGGGGCGGTGCGGGCGCCCGGTCCGTGGAGCTCCGCGGACGCTCGGCCTCCGGTCTACGCGGACGCCCCGTCCATGGAGCTCCGCGGACGCCCGGCCTCCGGTCTACGCGGACGCCCCGTCCACGGCACCCTGCGCGCGCTGACCCGAGTCTGCCCGCTCGGCCCGCCACAGCAACGCCGCCGCGAGGGCGCCGCCGAGGAAGACCGCGGCCGCGCCGACGAGCTGGCTGGTCTCCAGACCCGAGGCGAACGCGTCGGAGATCCGCTCCCGCTCGCCCGCCGAGCCCGCCGCGGCCATGGCCGCGGGGAAGGACGTGGCGGAGACCGCGACGAGCGCCGCGAAGCGGGCGTTCAGGACCGCCCCGAGGATCGCCACGCCGAGGCCGTTGCCGAACTCCGCGAGCGTGCCGTTGACGCCCGCGCCCACGCCCGCCTTCTCCGGCGGGATCGCGCTCATGATCGCGTTGGCCATCGCGGGCATGGAGAACGAGATGCCCGCGCCCATCAGGACGAGTCCGGTGAACATGCCCGAGTAGGCGTGGCCGCCGAACACCGCGATCACCACGAGTCCGCCCGCCATCATGGTCATGCCGGTCAGGATCGTGCCGGGCGTGCCCAGCTTGGCGTGCAGGCGCGCGCCGAGGCCCACCGTGTTCAGGACGACCACGGCGACCGCGAGCGGCGCGGTGCGCAGACCGGCCTCGAGGGGTTCGTAGCCGAGGACGAACTGCAGGTGCTGGGTGAGCAGATAGAGCGAGCCGCCCATGCCGAAGGCGACCAGGATCGCGCCGGTCACCGCGCCCACGAACTGCTTGTTCCGGAAGAAGTGCATGTCCAGCATCGGGTACGGGATCCGCAGTTCGTAGACCGTGAACCCGGCCAGGACGCCCGCGCCGACGCCCGCCGCGACCAGGACGTGCGCCGACGTCCAGCCGTGCTCGGGCCCTGAGATGATCGCGTACACGACCGAGGCCATGCCGATCGTCGAGAGCACCGCGCCGACCAGGTCGGGCCGGTCGCCCTGCGGGTTCTTGGACTCGGGGACCAGGCGGACCACCGCGATGACGCCGAGCAGCGCCACCGGGATGTTGATCAGGAAGATCGAGCCCCACCAGAAGTGGTTCAGCATGAAGCCGCCGAGCAGCGGACCGGCCGCGAAGCCGAGGGAGTTCACGGTCGCCCACAGGCCGATCGCCCGCACCCGCTCGTCCTCGTCGAAGATCTGCACGACGACGGCGAGGGTGGTGGTCATCAGGAGCGCACCGCCGATGCCCATCCCGGCGCGGGCCGCGATGAGCTGCGTCGAGGACTGCGCGAGGCCCGCCGCGAGCGAGCCGAGGCCGAACAGGACCAGGCCCGCGGTCAGCATCTTCTTGCGGCCGTAGCGGTCCGCCGCGCTGCCCGCCGTGAGCAGCAGGCCGGACTGGACGAGCGAGTACGCGTTGATCATCCACTGGATGTCGGACGACGTGGCGTCGAGCTCGCGGGTGAGCGACGGGATGGCGACGCTCAGGACGGTGTTGTCGAGCAGCACCGTGAGCTGGGCGAGGCAGATGACGCCCAGGATCAGCCAGCGCTGCGGGTGCCGGTCCCGGGGCGCGGCGGCCGCCTCGGGGGGCTCGGCGGTGGTCGCCGTCATGGCGGCTCCTTCTCTTCTACGGTGTATACGGCCGAATGCGTCATACACCGTAGAGGAGCCGTCTTACGCTGTACAAGAAGTTTTCGGAGGCCTCACTCCATTGGCCGAGTCGAGGGCGGGGGCCCGGGGGCGCCGGGCCCAGCCACGCCTCCACCGACCACGGCGATCACACCGCTACGGGGGCGGGCTTGATCAGATAGCCCGCGCCCCGGCGGGTGTGGATCATCGGCTCGCGGCCCGCGTCGATCTTCCGGCGCAGATACGAGATGTACAGCTCGACGACGTTGGCCTGGCCGCCGAAGTCGTAGCTCCACACCCGGTCGAGGATCTGCGCCTTGCTGAGCACGCGCCGCGGGTTGCGCATCAAGTAGCGCAGCAGCTCGAACTCCGTGGCGGTGAGGTGGATGGACTGCCCGCCGCGCGTCACCTCGTGGCTGTCCTCGTCGAGGGTGAGGTCGCCGACGGCGAGCACGGACTCGCTGCGGCGCCCGGCGCCCGGCCCGGTCCGCCGGATCAGGCCGCGCAGCCGGGCGACGACCTCCTCCAGGCCGAACGGCTTGGTGACGAAGTCGTCGCCGCCCGCCGTGAGCCCGGCGATCCGGTCCTCGACGGCGTCCTTGCCGGTCAGGAAGAGGACCGGCACCTCCGGCAGTTCCCGGCGCAGCCGCCCGAGCACGGACAGGCCGTCCACGTCGGCCAGCATCAGGTCGAGCACGACGACGTCCGGCCGGAAGCTCCGCGCGGCCCGCACGGCCCCCAGGCCGTCACTGGCGCTGCGGATCTCCCAGCCCTCGTAGCGCAACGCCATCGACAGCAGCTCGGTGAGCGACACCTCGTCGTCCACGACGAGCACGCGGACGGGACTCCCGTCCGGCCTGAGCAGTTCGGTACGCCCCTGGGGCGAGGTCGTGGTCATGCCCTCAGCGTGGGCACGGGGGGTGAGAGGGGGCTTGCGGGTTCCTGTGAATTCCCTAAGAAGGGCGTGGGCGTGGGCCGGGGGGCTTCCGGCCTGGCGGGCGGTCAGGTCCTGGGGGCGGGGCGGGAGGCCGGGCGTGGGGCGTGGGGCCGCCGGTCGGCCGCCGGGGGCGGGGTGTCGGGCGGCGGGCGCCGGACGCCGGGCAGCCGGTCAGACACCGGACGCGGGGGCGGCCGGGCGGCCGGGCGGCGGGCGCGGGACGGGATGTCGGGCACCGGGCGGCCGGGCGGCGGGCGGCCGGGCGGCGGGCGGCCGGGCGGCGGGCGGCCGGGCGGCGGGCGGCCGGGCGGCGGGCGCGGGACGGGATGTCGGTCGCCGGGCGACCGGTCGGCAGGCACCGAGCGCGGGACAGCCGGTCAGGCACCGGACGCGGGGCGGCCCATCGGGCACCGAACGCGGGACGGGACCTCGGGCGCCCAGCGCGGGGCGGCCCATCGGGCGCCGGGCGCGGGGCGGCCCATCGGGCACCGAACGCGGGGCGGCCGGTCGGGCGCGTGGGCCGTCACTCCAGCCCGAACAGCCGCGCCGCGTTCCCGTGGCACACCTCCCTGAGCCACGCGTCGCCGAGGCCGAGCCGCTCCAGCGACTCCAGCTGATGCCCGTACCCGTAGGGGATGTTGGGGAAGTCCGTGCCGAGCAGTATCCGGTCGCCGAGGTCCGCGAGCCGTGCCCGCTCCTCGCGCGGGAACGGCGTCTCCCGCTCGCTGAAGTCCGTGAACGCCATCGTCGTGTCGAGCCGCACCTCCCCGTGCCGCTCGGCCAGGTCGAGGAAGTCCGCGTACTCCGGCATGCCCATGTGCGCCACGACGAGCCGCAGCCGGGGGTGGCGCGCGAGCAGCCGCCCCACCGGCTCGGGGCCGGTGTGCTTGCCGGGCACGGGTCCGGAGCCGCAGTGCGTCACCACGGGCGTGCCGGTGTCGGCGAGCAGGCCCCACGCCGGGTCGAGCAGCGCGTCGTTCGGGTCGTACGCCCCCACCTGTACGTGCGCCTTGAACACCCGGGCCCCGGCCTCGAGCGCCTCCCGCACATAGCCCTCGACGCCGGGCTCCGGGAACAGCGTGGCCGTGTGCAGACAGTCCGGCGTACGGGCCGCGAAGTCCGCCGCCCAGCCGTTGAGCCAGCGGGCCATGCCCGGCTTGTGCGGATAGAGCATCGCGGTGAAGGCCCGGACCCCGAACTCCCGCAGCACGGCGAGCCGTCGCTCCTCGTCGTGCCGGTACGCGATGGGCCACTCGCGGTTCGTCAGGGGCCCTACTCCGTCGAAGTACGCCCACACCTTGGCGAGGACGCGCTCCGGCATGAAGTGCGTGTGCACGTCCACGAGCCCGGGCAGCCCGAGCCTCCGCCAGAACGCCACCACGGCCTCGGCCTCGCCCGGCTTGCCCGGGGCCGCGTGCGGGGGCTTCCCCACACCGAGGCCCGGGCCCTCCCGGCCGCGCCGCCGCTCCCCGGTCTCACTCGCCACCGTCGGCCACCCCCGCTCCCCGCTCCTGCCCGTAACTCCGCTCCACCTTGGCCACGTGCACCACGTACCGCTCGTACCACTCCTCCCGGCCCCGCTTCCGTGCCTCCCGGTGCTCCGGGGCGTTCCGCCACGCCTTCACCGCGTCCAGGTCCCGGAAGTAGGCGACGGTGATCCCGAGCCCGCCGGGCGTCCTCGCCGAGTCGGCTCCGAGGAAGCCCGGGACCTGTGCCACCAGCTCGTCCATGCGCTGCGCGGTCTCCCCGTAGCCGTGGTCCCCGTCGGTGCGCAGGGAGGTGAACACGACCGAGTAGTAAGGCGGTTCGAAGGGTCCGGCGGGCCCGGCCACGCCCGGTATCCCCTGGTCACCGGGCTCGCGCCCCGTCAGCTCGCCCTCGGCCGCACCCGTCAACTCGTCATCAATCAGCTCGTGATCAGTCATGGCACCCACCGTCACCGGCGGCCGAACCCCCTGTCCACCTCAGCGAGCCCGCCTTACCGAACGGGCAGCCAGTTTTGACCTTCCGGTCAGCGAACGGGGGTCCAGGACCGCAGAGGCAGACCGCCAACAGAGCCGGGGCCCCGCAGAAGCAGGCCTCGCAGGGGCAAGCCGCGAGCCAGGGCTCAGAACAACCCGCCCTGCACCGCAGGTATCCCCCGTACTGGAACCGTCACCCCCACCCCCTCCGCCACCGCGTCCAGGCGCCACCCGCTCAACACCCGCCCGTCCACGACGACCACACCCCCGCGCCCCACCCCCTCCCGCACCTCAAGATGCAAATCGGGCCCCGCCGCCCCGACCAGCGTGCCCGCGACCACACCCCCGTCCACGAGCTCGCTCACCACTCCCGTGGCCTCCACAGCCCCGAACACCTCCCCGTGGTCCACGCACCCGTACGGCAGCCGCTCCAGCGATTCGGGCCACCCGCCAAGGCCGCTCGCCCTCCGGTGCAGCTCCGCCAGCTCGCGGGCCCGCTCGGCCGGGGACGGCAACCGCGCCCGCAGGGCCCGCTTGCGCGCGTACGGAATCCGGTCCGGCACGCCGAGCGCGGTGCGCAGCAGCTCCTCGGCGCGGCGGGCGGCCATCAGCGGGCCGCGCCCCAACCAGCTGTACGCCACCGCCCCCTGCTCAAGGAGGCGCGTGCCGCCCCGCGCGACCCGCGTGATGCCGACCTTCACCACGCCGGGGCCGAACCACGCCACGTACACGTGATACGGCCGTGGATCGTCGGCGAAGGTGTCCGCGGCGACCGAGTGCGCCCGGTCGACGCGGGCGCACTCCTCGCACTGCGCGCGCGTGGCCCGCGCCGCGACCCCCGCGCCCACCGGACACGGCGTCCACCGTCCGCCGCGCCACACCCCGAGGCACCGCCGCCCGCCCCGGGCGCGGAAGGCGAGCACGGCCCCGTACTCCGGCGCGCTCTCGCGCGGCTCCCGTCCGGGCGCGTACCAGCCGAGGGCGGGCCTGCCCTCCGCGTGCCACCGCACCCCCGTGCACCACCACGTCATACGACCGAGCATGACGCACACCACTGACAACGAGACGGGACGCCCCAGCCCCAGCCCCAGCCCCATTCTTGACCTCGAAGTACAAAACACTGTTAGGCTGCTCCGCATGGGACGGCCGAGACAGTTCGATCCGGAGACCGCCGTGGACCAGGCGATGGAGGTCTTCTGGCGCAAGGGGTACGCGGGCACGACCCCGCAGGACCTCGTCGACGCCCTCGGCATCGGAAAGGGCAGCCTCTACAACGCCTTCGGCAGCAAGCACGCCCTCTTCGAGCGGGCCCTGCGCCGCTACCGCGACACCCAGGCCCTGCGCCTCGTCGCGCTCTTCGAGAGCGAGGGCCCGGTCAAGGAACGGCTCCGCGCCGCCCTCGAACTCCTGGTGACCCTGGACCTCACGGACCCGGACCGCCGCGGCTGCATGGCCGTGAACGCGGCGGCCGAACTCGCGGGCACCGACCGGGCCACGACCGAACTGGTCCGGGAGATGTTCGCCCGCACCGAGTCCGCCCTCCAGGCCCTGGTCGAGGAGGGCCAGCGCGCGGGCGAGATCGCCCCGGAGCGGAACGCCGCGTGCGTCGGCAGCCTGCTCCTGAACACGGTCGTCGGGCTGCGCGTGACCGCGCGGGTCGCGGAGGGCCCGGAGAGCACGCACCGCACGATCCGAGCGGTCCTGGACCTCCTCTGACCTCGACCCACCCCACCCCCGGCGCGAATCCGGCCTGACCCCGCCTCCCCTCCGCCCCGGTCAGGGCCCCCGTACACCCAAATTCTGTACCCCCAGGTCAAAAACAAACCCATACGCGCTCCACCACCACAAGGACAAGGACTAGGACACCCCATGGACCTGCGCCTCACCGGAAAGACCGCCGTCGTCACCGGAGCCAGCCGCGGCATCGGCCTCGCGACCGTGCGCGCCCTCGTCGCGGAGGGCGTCCGCGTGGTCGGCGCCGCCCGCACGGTCACCCCGGAGCTGAAGGAGTCCGGCGCCCTGCCGTACGCCGTGGACCTCGGCACCCCGCGGGGCCCGGCCGAACTCGTCGAGCACGCCGTCCGCGAACTCGGCGGCGTCGACCTCCTCGTGAACAACGTCGGCGCGGGCGACGACATAGGAGTCGACGGCTTCCTCGACGTCGACGACGCCCGCTGGCAGACCGCCCTGGACATCAACCTCTTCAGCGCGATCCGCGCCGCCCGCGCCGCGCTGCCCGGCCTGGTCGAACGCCGGGGCGCCGTCGTGAACGTCTCCTCGATCAACTCCCGCCTCCCCGGCGCGGGCCCGATCGCCTACAGCACCGCCAAGGCCGCGCTCACCGCCTTCGGCAAGGCCCTGTCGGAGGAGTTCGGCCCCCAGGGCGTACGCGTCAACACCGTCTCGCCGGGCGTCGTACGGACCGCCATCTGGGAGGACCCGGACGGCTTCGGGGGCGCGGTGGCCGCGGCGGCGGGCGCCGACCACGCCCGGTTCCTCGCGGAGATCCCGCGGACGTTCGGCATGACATCGGACCGCATCACCGAACCCACCGAGGTCGCGGCCCTGATCACGTTCCTGCTCTCGGACGTGGCGGGCAACATCACGGGCGCGGACTACGTCATCGACGGCGGCACCGTGAAAACCGTCTGATCGGGCCCGGGCCCGCCCGTCGTCGCGGCAAAAGCCAGAGGCCCCGGATCTCTCCGGGGCCTCTGGGCTGCTGTGCACTCGGCAGGATTCGAACCTGCAACCTTCTGATCCGTAGTCAGATGCTCTATCCGTTAAGCTACGAGTGCTTGTTTTGTTTTTGTCTCGCTCCCGGTCCTTTCGGCCCCGCTCGCGGCGACAGGAAGAACATTACATGACTGCCGCCGCCATGTGAAATCCATTGGCCTCACCCCTTGTGACCTGCGAAAACGTTCCCGCGTGCGGGAGGGGCTGGGTCGGCCGGAAGGATCAGGAAGCACTGAAGCCCCGGTCCAGTGGACCGGGGCTTCAGCTCATGTGCGGAGGCGGAGGGATTTGAACCCTCGATCAGGGGGTTACCCCGAAACCGCATTAGCAGTGCGGCGCCATAGACCGGACTAGGCGACGCCTCCAACCTGATGCACCTCCGCGAGCGCGGGTGTGCGTGCAGATGATGACACAGCCAGGGGCCGCGCCACCAATCGCGGCTTCCACGGTACTAGTCGCGCGGGTCGAAGAGCAAAGCGTTCTAGGCCCCCGCAACGCGGCAGGGCCGGGGGCGTTAGAGGAGGCGGTAGGCGCCCGCCCCACCGGCGGGCGCGAGCTGGAAACCGCACACCCCAGGAGAGCCTCCGTGAAGACCGTCAGCGCACGCCGCCCCTTCCGCACCGCCGTCGCGACCACCGTCACGACCGTCGCCGCCTCCTTCGCCGCCCTCGCGGCGCCGTCCGCCGCCGCGGCCCCCGCCGACCTGATCACCCGCGATCACCTGGGCCTCGTCACCCGCGACCACTTCGAAGTCACGTACTCCGGGAACGACGGAACCCCGGGCACGACGTACACACTGGAATGCGGCCCGGCCGCGGGCAGTCACCCGGCGCCCGCCGACGCGTGCGCGCGCCTGGACGGGCTCGCCGCCGAGGGCGCCGACCCCTTCCGGCCGGTGGCGCGCGACGCCATGTGCACCCAGGTGTACGGCGGCCCGCAGACCGCCCATGTGACGGGCACCTGGCAGGGGCGTCCCGTCGACGCCACCTTCAAGCGGACCGACGGCTGCCAGATCTCGCGGTGGAACACGCTGGTTCCGGTCCTGCCCTCCACCGGCGCGTAACGGTCCACCACGCGCGCGTGGCGGCCTACTTCCCGAAGTTCCACGAAATTCCATGAAGTGCTGTGAAGTGCCGTGCGGCGCCGGGGTGAAGTGCGCCGCGCGCCCCTGCCGTGACCAGGCAGGACCGAAGCCCTCACAGCTTCTGCGTGCGGTCTCCCTCTCACTCCCTCTCATCCGGCGTCGCGCCCGCAACCGCTCCCCGTAGACTTCCCTCCCGTGACATGCCGCGGGCCGCGGGGCAAGATGGCCTGGGCGGTCGGCAAGGTGCGGTAACCAGGGAGGAAGCGTCGTCGTGAGCAGCAGGCCATCCCGAGGCGCTGCTCGCCTCGCAGCCATACTCGACGCGCTCCCGGACGCGCTGGTGCTGGTCAACGCCAACGGGACCGTCGTGAACGCGAACGCCATCGCGCTCGAGGCCTTCGAGGCGCCCGGCACCGCGCTCGTGGGGCGCGGACTGCTCGATCTGCTGCCGGAGTTCGACTCCCGGCTCATTCCCGGCTCCATGCGCCGTCCGGACAGTACGGACGAACGCGGACGGACCAAGCCGAAGCGGATGATCGCCCGCCGGACGGACGGCTACGAGTTCCCGGTCGAGGTCACCAGCTCCAGCCTCGAGGACAGCAGGAACGCCTACGACGAGCGCTACGGCCACGGCGGCTACAGTGGTTACAGCGGCGACGAGATGCTGATGATCGTCGTCCGTGACCTGTCCGGCGCGCTCAACACGGAAGCCGAGCTGGCGCGTTCGCAGCGGCAGACCGAGATGATCCTGCGGGCCGCCGCCGAGGGCGTCGTCGGCACGGACACCGACGGCCGCGTCGTCCTGGTCAACCCCGCCGCCGCCCAGATACTCGGCTTTCGCGCGAGCGACCTCGGCGGGCAGGAACTGCACCCGCTGGTCCTGCACTCGCGCGCCGACGGCGAGCCGTTCCCGTACGACGAGTCCCCGCTCGCGGACACCCTGCGCTCCGGGCGCAAGCACCGCGTGCGCGGCCAGGTCCTGTGGGCCAAGAGCGGCGAGAAGGTCGCGGTCGACCTGACGACGGCGCCCGTGCGCGACGGCGACCAGCTCGTCGGCGCGGTCATGACCTTCACCGACCGGCGGCCGTACGACGCGCTCGTGGAGAAGCACGAGGCGGCGCTCGCCCAGCACGCCGAGGAGCTGCGCGAGGCCGCCGAGCGCCGCGCGGAGGAACTCGCGGCCGAGCAGGAGCGGTACGCGGCGCTCGCCGAGCGCGAGAAGGACCGCTTCGAGGCGTTCGCCGAGCAGGAGCAGGAGCGCTACGACGCCCTCGACGCCCGGCACCAGCAGCTCGTGGCCGTCCTCGACCGGTCCCTGCGCGGGCCGCTCGACGAGATGCGCCGCGAACTGGCCGCGCTGGCCGCCGACGACGCGGGCCAGCTCTGGCCCGAGGCCAACCAGGTCCTGCACCACCTGTCGGCCGGATACGCGCGCATGACGACCCTCGTGGACAACGTCCTGGGCTTCCAGCGCCTGGAGGCGGGCGCCGAGGAACTGGCCCGTACGGTCGTGCCGCTGGACGCCGTCGTCGCGGCGGGCGTCGACGGGGCCGTCGAGCTGATCGGGCCCGGCCGCGCCCAGTTCGCCGTGCACGCGCCGCCCGTCGCGGTCCACGTGGACGCGCAGCGGCTCGCGACGGCCCTGGCGCACCTGATCGCCGACGTGGCCGGAATCGACGCTACCGGCAACACGCGCGCGGGAGCCGTGGCTTCGGGCGGCCCCGAGGCCGCGGCCGGGTACGTCGACTCGACCGTCGTCGTCGCCGCGGCCCAGCGCGGCGAGGTCGTCCGCATCGAGGTGCGCGGGCCCTACGCCGGCGGGGACCCCGTCCACGAGCCCGTCGTCCAGGGCATCGTGCGGGCCCACGGCGGCGTGCTCCAGACGCATGAGGTGCCGGGCACGGGTGGCAGCGCGTACGTGCTCGAAGTGCCGGTCGGGGACGGCGCCGGGGCCGCGCCCGCTCCCGGGGCGTCCGTCGCTTCCGGGGCGTCCGTCGAGGCGGCCCCGCGACCGGCTCCGGCCGTCGCCGGGGGCCCCGCGCGGGGCGGCGACACGGCGGGCGCCGGTGTTCCGGTGCCCGAGCAGGCGGGGGCTCCCGCCGGGGGCGGCCGCAGGCGCGCGCGGCGCTCCTCGGTGGACTCCTTCCTGGACAGCGGCCTTCCCGGGGAGGCGGGTTCCGGTGACACCGCGGGTGCGGGGGTCCCTGGAGGCGCCGACTCCGGTCCGGGTGCGGGTGTGCGTACGGGTGCCGGTCCTGGTGTCGGTCCTGGTGTCGGTCCTGGTACTGGTCCTGGTGTCGCCGGACCCGCCGCGGAGGCCGGTCCCGGTGGTACCGGGCGGCGCAGGCGGCGTGCCGTGGCGCACGGTCCGGCGGAAGCCGTCCCGGTCGCGCCCGGCGACACGGGCGCCGGTGCGTCTGGCGTGCGTGGTGCCCCTAGTACCCCTGGTACATCCGGTATGCCTGGCGCGTCCGGCATGTCTGGTGCGTCCGGTGACACTTCCGGCGGTACGTCGGGAGGAACCGGTCGGCGCCGGGGACGGCCGAGCCCCGCTGAGGGGGCCGTGATGACGGCGGCCGAGCACGCCGCCGGTTCCGCGGCGCTCGGCGAAACGGTGCCCCCTCAGGGAGTGCCGCCGCAGGGCGATGGCGGGCCTTCGGGGCGGCGTGCCCGGCGCGCGGGCGAGTCGCACGCTCTGGCGTTGCCGTCGGGCACCGGCGCCGCTCCGGAGACCGGGTACGGACAGGGCGACGACCCCGATGCCCCGCGCCCCGGTGGCCGTCGCGCCCGGCGCGCGCTGGCCGCGGCCCGGGAGCGGGCCGCGGCGGAAGAGGCGTCCAACAGCCGGGTGTTCGCGCTGCCTCCGGCCGAGGCGGACCGCGAGGAGGGCAGCGGGGCGCTGGTCGGCGCCGAGCAGGTCACCGGGCAGGACGCCGGACCTGCGGCAGGACCGGCCGCCGGGCAGGCCTCTGGACAGCCGGTGCAGGGCGGTGCGCGGCGGCTCGCCGGTGCGCACCCCGCCGGTGCCGGGCAGGACGCGCGCGGCGCGGTCGCCACGGAAGCGGGAGCCGCGCAGGTCGGCGCCTCGGTGAGCGTCCCGGCGGGCGTACAGGCCGGAATGCAGGCCGCCGCGCGCGGCGGAGTGCCCCCGCAGGGCCGCGCGCCCGCTCCGGCCCCGGGCGCCGTGCCCGCTCCCGCGCCGGGAGCGCCGGGAGCGCCGGGAGCGCCGGGAGGCCTCCCCGTGGGGCAGGGCGACGCGCGCCAGGACGACACGGGTCAGCACGCCGTGGCGCCGCAGGACCCCACCGACGACCACACCCCGCCGCAGCCGCACCCCACGCAGCCCCCGTCGCTGCCGGGCCAGGCGCAGCCGCAGGCCCCGACCGGGCGCAGGCGCGCGCGGCAGGCCCCGCCGACGGCCGACCCGACGGGCGGTGCGACTCCGCCCCAGGGCATGCCCGGCGCGGGCACCCCGGCGGCAGGCGTCCCGACCGGCGCCATGCCCGCCGAGGGCACCCCCGCGGGCGGCACCCCGTCGACGGCCCTGCCGCCGCAGGCCCCGCAGGCAGCCCCGCAGGCTCCGCCCGCCCCGCACGCCGTCCCGCACGCCGGAGCGACGCCCGCCCAGGGCGCCGCCCTGCCGCCGGAGCGCGACCCACGCGCGCGTGCCGCGCAGCCGCTGCCCGCCGAGGCCGCGCCCGTCGACCCGAACTCGACGCAGGGCCGCGCGATCAGCGTCCGCACGCTCGGCCAGGGCGTGCCCTTCGGCCGCCAGCCGCAGCCGCCCGTACAGCCGCAGGCCCAGCCGCCGCACGGCCCCGCGCAGCCCGGTCAGCCCGCGCAGGGAGGTTCGGGGCGCCGCCGCAAGCTGGCGACGCCGCCCGAGCCCGGCGCCGACGAGCGCCCGGAGAGCGCGGCCCGCCCGCACCCGCAGGCGCCGCCGCAGGCCAAGCCGCAGCCGCAGCCCCGGCTCTCGCCGGGCACCGAGGGCACCGGACGCTCGTACGCGATCGGCGCACCGGACGAGAACGCCGCCGAGGGCCCCGAGCCGCTGGACGGCCCCGGTGGCGCCGTGGAGGTGACGAACCGGCCCCAGCCGCGCCCCATGGACGACGAGTTGCCGCCCGAGCCGCTGGACAACCCGCGCCGCCTTCTCGTCTGGCCCGCGCCCGACGTCACCACGCAGCAGGCGCTGAGCGACCGCGGCTACCGGCCCGTCATCGTGCACTCGCGCGAGGAGGTCGACGCGCAGATCGCCGCGTTCCCCGCGGCCCTCTTCGTGGACCCGCTGACCGGCCCGATCACGCGCACCGCCCTGCAGTCACTGCGCCAGGCCGCCGTCGCCGCCGAGGTGCCCGTGCTCGTCACGGCCGGGCTCGGCCAGGCCTCCCGCGAGGCGGCGTACGGCGCCGACCCCGCCGTGCTCCTGAAGGCCCTCGCGCCGCGCGACAGCGAGCAGCACCCGCCGCGGGTCCTGCTCATCGAGGAGCACGAGGAGATCGCCCTCGCCCTGACCGCGACCCTGGAGCGGCGCGGCATGCAGGTCGCACGGGCCGAGAGCGACGCCGACGCGGTGACGCTCGCCGCCCAGACCCGGCCGAACCTGGTGGTCATGGACCTCCACCAGGTACGCCGTCGGCGCGCCGGGATCATCGACTGGCTGCGCGCCAACGGCCAGTTGAACCGCACGCCGCTGGTCGTCTACACGGCCGCCGTCGACGAGACCGACCTGCCGAAGCTCGCGGCGGGCGAGACCGTCCTGTTCCTCGCCGAACGCTCCACGAGCAGCGAGGTGCAGACCCGGATCGTCGACCTGCTGGCGAAGATCGGCACGAACTGAGCGGGCGGCAGGGCCCGAGGGGGACGGCCCCTCAGGCCCGCCTCACGCCCCTTCGGGCCCACGTCACGGCCCCTCGGGCCCACGTCACGGCCCCTCAGACCCGTGTCACGTCCAGCTCTCCGGCCGCGTACTGCCTGCGCAGCACCTTCTTGTCGAACTTGCCGACGCTCGTCTTGGGGACGGCGGCGACGAGGGCCCAGCGCTCGGGGAGCTGCCACTTGGCGACGCGGGTGGCCAGGAAGTCGCGCAGGGCGGCGTAGTCGGCGGTCGCCTCCTCCTTGAGGACGACGGTGGCCAGGGGGCGCTCGCCCCACTTCTCGTCGGGGACGGCGACGACGGCCGCCTCGGCGACGTCGGGGTGGGACATCAGGGCGTTCTCCAGCTCGACGGAGGAGATCCACTCCCCGCCGGACTTGATGACGTCCTTCGCCCGGTCGGTGAGGGTCAGGAAGCCGTCGGCGGAGATGACGCCGACGTCCCCGGTCTTGAGCCAGCCGTCGGCGCTGAACTTGTCCTCGGGCCGGACGACGTCGCCGCCCGCGCCGCCGTAGTAGGCGCCCGCGATCCAGGGGCCGCGGACCTCCAGTTCGCCCGCCGACTCGCCGTCCCAGGGGAGGTGGCTGCCGTCGGGGCCGACGAGGCGGCCCTCGACCCCGGCCGGGAAGCGGCCCTGGGTGAGGCGGTAGGCCAGCTCCTGGTCGGTGCCCACGGCGTGCGCGGGCGGCCGCGAGACCGTGCCGAGCGGGGAGGTCTCCGTCATGCCCCAGGCGTGGCAGACGCGGACCCCGAGCCGGTCGAAGGCCTCCATCAGGGACGTCGGACACGCCGCGCCGCCGATGGTCACCTGGTGCAGACAGCTCACGTCGCGGGGGTTCGCGGTGAGTTCGGCGAGCAGCCCCTGCCAGATGGTGGGCACGGCAGCGGCGTGCGAGGGGCGCTCGCTCTCGATCATCTCGGCGAGCGGCGCGGGCTGGAGGAACCGGTCCGGCATCAGCATGCCGACGCCCGTCATGAACGTCGCGTGCGGCAGCCCCCAGGCGTTGACGTGGAACTGCGGTACGACGACGAGGCTGGTGTCGGCGTCCGTGAGGCCCATGGACTGGGCCATGTTGACCTGCATGGAGTGCAGATAGATGGAGCGGTGGGAGTAGACGACGCCCTTGGGGTCGCCGGTGGTGCCGGAGGTGTAGCACATGGCGGCGGCACGGCGTTCGTCGAGCTCGGGCCAGTCGTAGCCGGTCGGCCGGTCCGCGATCAGCTCCTCGTACTCGTGGACCTGGGCGCGCACGCCGTCGAGGAGGGCGCGGTCGCCGGGGCCGGAGACGACGAGGTGCTCGACGGTCGGCATCCGGTCGAGCAGCGGCGCGATCAGGCCGAGCAGGGAGCCGTTGACGATGATGACGCGGTCCGCCGCGTGGCCGACGATCCAGGTCAGCTGGTCGGCGGGCAGCCGCAGATTGAGCGTGTGCAGGACGGCGCCCATGCAGGGCACGGCGAAGTAGGCCTCGACGTGCTCGGCGTTGTTCCACATGAAGGTCGCGACGCGTTCGTCGTCGCTGACCCCGAGGTCCTCGCGCAGGGCGTGGGCGAGCTGGGCGGCGCGGGCGCCGATCTCCCGGAAGCTGCGGCGCTGTGGGGCACCGTCGCCGGTCCAGGTGGTGACCTGCGATGTCCCGTGCACGGACACGCCGTGGTTGAGGATGCGGGTCACGGTCAGCGGTACGTCCTGCATGGTGCTCAGCACGGCGTCCTCCCGGTCGGCGGGCGGCAGGCGGCCGGGTGCTCCCGGCGCGCTACCTGGCGGTAGCCCCAGATTCTCGCCGCATACCGAGCGGTATGTCACTACCGCGAGCGCACAAGAACGCAAATTGAGCTACGCGCGCCACCCGCCCGGCGCCCGGGCCGGGCGACGCGCCCGCGGAACGCCGACCCCCCGGCTGGCTCGCTCAGCGGACCGGCGTCAGCTCCGGGTCCTCGCGCAGCTTGCCGAGCGCCCGCGACACCGCGCTCTTGACCGTGCCGATGGACACCCCGAGCACCTCGGCCGTCTGGGCCTCGCTCAGGTCCTCGTAGTACCGCAGGACGACCATGGCCCGCTGCCGCGCGGGCAGCTTCATGATCGCGCGCCACATCGCGTCGTGCAGCGCCTGCTGCTCGGCGGGGTCACCGGCCGGCACGGTCTCCGGCTCGGGCAGCTCGTCACAGGCGAACTCGTCGACCTTGCGCTTGCGCCACTGCGAGGTGCGCGTGTTCAGCAGGGCCCGGCGCACGTACCCGTCGAGCGCCCGGTGGTCCTCGATCCGGTCCCAGGCCACGTAGGTCTTGGTCAGGGCCGTCTGCAGCAGGTCCTCGGCGTCACTCGGGTTCGCCGTCAGCGAGCGGGCGGTGCGCAGCAGCACGGGCTGGCGGGCCCGGACGTACGAGGCGAACGACGGGTAGGCGGAAGGACCCGCGCCCCGCGTCGCGGCCTTCGATGCGCTGGTGCACACGGACACCATGGATGCGGTCATGGCTCCACGCTAGAAGCGCCCCCTACATCTGCGGATCGGCCGCAGGTCCCGAAGCCGTGTCCGCCTCAGGTTGTACGAGGGGAGGTAGCCTCACCTCCTGAAGGTGGAGGAGAAGGAGCACACCCCTGAGGGTTCGACCCTGAGGAACCGGAAACCGCTTGCCCACTCGGCTCCGGTCGCCGCTCACTCCAGCAGGGCCACCGGCGCGTGCACCAGGTTGCGATCGATCTGCAGCGTGCGCCCGCCGAACCGCTCCGTGACGTTGCCCGCGTACTGGTGGATCCGGCGCTCCGGATGCCAGGCGTACCAGGGCAGTCCCTGCTCACCGTACAGGTCGGGCCGGTTGTTCCAGCGTGCGAACCACATGATCGACGGCAGGTCGTCGACCCCCGCCCGGCGCGCCGACTCCAGGTGCGCTACGCCGGAATCGGCACTGCTGTAGAAGCCCGGTACGTAGCCGTGGCTGCGCACTTCGCGGCTCCAGGCCCGTACGAAAGTGAGCGTGGCCGTGGCGCATTTCTCGTTCTGGTACGCATACGCCTCCATGTCCAGGTAGAGCGGACTGTCCGGCCCCATGCCGAGCGCCGCGGCCCGGTCCACCGCGTCGTGTCCCTCCCGGGTGCCCTGGGGGCCGGGCTCGCTTCCGATGCGGACGTGCTGCTTGTTCTCCGCCCGGACGCACGGGGACTGCGAGCCGACGTAGACCGGCAGCACGCCCCAGCCCATCTCGTCGACCGCCCTCAGCCAGGCGCGGCTCAGCTGCGGCTGGTCCTGGCAGGCCCGGCCGCGTCCGGCGTAGTAGACGCCCACCGCGCGGTACGGCGAGTCGAGCCAGCGCCGCATGGTGTCGGCCGACGGAGTCCGACAGGTGTCGAAGGCCCGGCCGTCGAAGACCCCGGGCCCGGCCGCCGCCGGGGGTCGGCCCGGGCGCGAGGTGTCCAGGGCCAGCGTCGCCAGGGCGAGGGCGAGGACAAGGCCAGTGATCTTCTTCCGGTGGCGCATGGGGCGAGTGAAGGGGCCGGGGCGGGCGCGCGGCCCGGGACACGCGCCGCGTTCAGCCGTCCGCCGTCAGAATCAGCCCCGAAGTGGGGACGCCGGTGCCCGCCGTGACCAGGGCGCGGGCGGCGCCGGGTATCTGGTTCACCGCGGTGCCGCGCAGCTGGCGCACGGCCTCCGCGATGCCGTTCATCCCGTGGAGATAGGCCTCGCCGAGCTGTCCGCCGTGGGTGTTCAGCGGCAGCCGCTCCTCGGCGACGAACTCCGCGGCCTCGCCCGGCGCGCAGAACCCGAACTCCTCCAGCTGCATCAGCACGAACGGCGTGAAGTGGTCGTAGAGGATCCCGACGTCGACCTCCCCGGGAGCGAGCCCCGAGGTGCGCCACAACTGCCGCGCCACGACGCCCATTTCCGGCAGGCCGGTGAGATCGTCGCGGTAGTAGCTGGTCATCTGCTCCTGCGCCCGGCCCGCTCCCTGCGCGGCGGCGGCGATCACCGCGGGCGGCTTCGGCAGGTCCCGGGCCCGCTCCACGCTGGTGACGACGAGCGCCTGGCCGCCGTCGGTCTCCTGGCAGCAGTCCAGGAGCCGCAGCGGCTCCACGATCCACCGGGAGGCCGCGTGCTCCTCCAGCGTGATGGGTCTGCCGTGGAAATACGCCGCCGGGTTCGTCGCCGCGTACTTCCGGTCGGTGACCGCCACATGGCCGAAGACCTCCGGGGTCAGCCCATGGGCGTGCAGATAGCGCCGCGCGGCCATCGCCACCCAGGACGCCGGGGTGAGCAGCCCGAACGGCAGCGCCCAGCCGAGTGCCACACCCTCCGCCGAGGGCTCGCGGTGGCTCACTCCGGCGCCGAAGCGGCGCCCGGACCGCTCGTTGAACGCCCGGTAGCAGACCACCACTTCGGCCACCCCCGCGGCGATCGCGAGCGCCGCCTGCTGCACCGTCGCGCAGGCCGCGCCGCCGCCGTAGTGCACCCGGGAGAAGAAGGAGAGCTCGCCGATGCCCGCCGCCTGGGCGACCGTGATCTCCGGGCTCGTGTCCATCGTGAAGGTGACCAGGCCGTCGACGTCGGCGGGGGCCAGGCCCGCGTCGTCGAGCGCCGCCCGCACCGCCTCCACGGCCAGCGTCAGCTCGCTGCGCCCGGAGTCCTTGGAGAACTCGGTGGCCCCGATCCCGACGATCGCCGCCCGGCCCCCGAGCGCGTCCCGCGCCCGCACGCTCATGCGGTACCTCCTGCTACGCCTGGGGGCACGCCGACCGGGGCTGCGCCGACCGGGGCTGCGCCGCCTGGGGCCGAGCCGTCCGCCGGGCTGGCCTTGCCCGCCAAGGCCGCGCCAAGCGAGGCCGCGCCCCCCACCGTCACCCTCACCACACCGGTGACATGCTTGCCCAGGCCATTGGCCCCGACGACCCTGACCGTGGCCGTGGCGCCCTCCGGGGCGCGGGTGACCTCCTCGACGGTGCCCGTCAACACCATCGTGTCCCCGGGGTAGTTGGGCGCGCCCAGCCTGATCTTCACCTGGCGGAGGATCGCGCGAGGGCCGAAGTGGTCGGTGATGTAGCGCCCCACCAGGCCGTTGGTGGTGAGGATGTTCATGAAGATGTCCGGGGAGCCCTTCTCCTTGGCGAGCTCCACGTCGTGGTGCACGTCCTGGTAGTCCCTGGAGGCGATGGCTCCCGCGACGATCAGCGTGCGCGTGATCGGTATCTCCAGCGGCGGCAGCGTGTCCCCCACCCGCACGGCGGCCCGGCCCTTCGGCGGGTCCCCCCGCTCCGCGCGGCCCTCGCCCGCGCGGCCCGTCTCCGCGCGGCCCATCAGCCCTCGCCGCCTTCCGACGCGGCCACGGCCGCACTCTCCAGGGCCCGGAACACCGGCAGCTCCAGGTCCTCCTCCACCCGCTGGAACTCCAGCCGCACCGGCATCCCGATCCGCACGGCCCGGTGCGGCACCCCCACCACATTGCTGATGATCCGCACGCCCTCCACGAGCTCGACGAGCACCACCGCGTACGGACTCGCCCCGCCGGAGGCCCCGTCCGGCGGGGCGAAGGCCGGGAACGGCGGATGGTGCATCACCACGTACGAATAGACCGTGCCCTCGCCGCTGGCCTCGACCGTGTCCCACGCGGGGGAGCCGCAGGCCCCGCACCCCGGCAGCCAGGGGAAGCGGAGCGTGCCGCAGGCCCCGCAGCGCTGGATGAGCAGGCGGCGGCGGGCCACGCCCTCCCAGAACCCGGCATTGTCCCGGTTGACCACCGGGCGCGGGCGGGTGGCCGGTCCCGCACCGCGCCCCCGGGCGCCAGGCGTGGCCGTCGGCCGCCGCTTCGCGGGGCGGTACTTGAGGATCCGGAAGCGGTGCGTGCCCGCGAGCTCGCCGCCCGCGCGGATGTCCATCCGGGTCGTCACGAAGTACCCCGCGCCGAGCTTGGTCGTCTTGCGGTCCGACACCGACTCGATCACCGCGTCGAACGTGATCTCGTCGCCCGGCCGCAGCGGGCGCAGATACTCCTGCTCGCAGTCGGTGGCGACCACCGAGGTGCACCCGGCGTCGTCGAGCAGCGCGAGCAGCTCGTCGTACGCCTCGGAGCGGGTCGCGTGGCCCGCGAGGCCGCCCATCGTCCAGGCCTGGAGCATGGTCGGCGGGGCGATGGCGTCGGGCCCCGCGTAGGCCGGGTGGGTGTCGCCGATGGCCTCGCACCAGTGCCGGATCATCGGCGCGTTGACCGGGTCCTTGCCATGGCCGGACTCGGCCGCGGACCGGCCCTCGTACGCCTTCAGCCGTCCGTACCACGGGTCGGGTCCGCCCGGTCCCGTCGCCGGTCCGTCCGGCCCGCTCCGCGCGCTGCCCGTCACCGCCGCCCCTTCCGCCGCCGCGCCACTGGTTTCTGACTGTCCGTCAGTTTCCGTACGGGTGTCAAGACGCGGGGCCGACGCCCACCGCCGCGCCCCGCACGCACAGCTGCGCGGCGGGCCCCGAGGCACCGCCGCGCAAACTGTCACATCACCCCACAGAGCAGGCCCCGAGGATCACTCCCCAACGAGGCCCAGGCTCACCACAGTTCGCTGAAGTTGACGGCGACGTTGGCGTTCGACTGGTCGATGTCCGTGAACGCGGAGCCGTTCACCTGAGCCGTGTTGCTCTGGTTGGAGGCGCCGTTGCCGACCGCCTGCTGCTGAGTGGTCGAGGAGTTGCCGTTGTTGTCATCGCCGACACCGCTGCCGTTGACGACCGCAACACCCGCGTTCGATCCGTTGTCCGCGAACGAGCCGTTGTCGGCCATCGCGACACCCGAGAAGAGGGCGGCAGCCAGCGGCAGTGCGGCGACGGCGGCGAGGGCACGGGCGGTACGGATGCTTGCCATGTCTATTTCCTCCAGAACGGGAGGTGAGCTCCGGCCCCTGCCGGGCGCACCTGAAGTACGGCTTGTTCCAGGGCAGTTGGCCGACCGCCCCGGAGATCTGCACGACGTCGCGCATCCAGAGTTGCCCACCGAATCCCCGCCGAACCACCCCGGACGCCACTATTCCCCCGCAAGCGTGAGGACAAGTCGATAAACCCGCTTCGCTCCCTCAACGCCCCAGTTCACCACCCCCACCCCAGCCGATCCCAGACGCCGCAAGAGCTGAAGCGTTCCGGCAAACCCCGGCAAAAGGGGGCGCCGCCCCCATCCGGCCACCCTGCGCGCCTTCCCCTCTTCCCTTCATCGAACGCTAGTACGAAAATGGAGGCATGGCCCCCAGCGACCGCCATGCCGAAGACCGCCCCGCCCACGACGGCCCGTACGAACCGGCCGCCGAGCACCCGTCCGCCCACGAACCACGGACCTCAGAACCGGCGCCCCGCGCGCGGGCCCGCCACGCCGCCGAGCGCCACACCGCCACCCTCGCGCTGGCCCACGCCCTGTCCGCCGCCGAGCGGGGCCTCGCCGTCATCCCCCTGTCCCGCGGCAAGCTCCCCGCGCTGCGCTCGCCGCACCACGACGACCCGCACCCCCCGCCGTGCCACGGCGAGTGCGGACGCATGGGCCACGGCGTGTACGACGCGTCCACCGACCCGGTGCGCATCCGCGAGCTGTTCGCCGCGGCGCCCTGGGCCTCGGGCTACGGCATCGCGTGCGGCCTACCGCCGTACCACCTGATCGGCATCGACCTGGACACCAAGTCCGGCGCCGACGCCCCCGCCGCGCTGCGCGAGCTGGCGCTGCGGCACCTGTTCACCATCCCGGAGACCGTCGTCGTCACCACCCCCAGCGGCGGGCGCCACGTCTGGCTGTCCGGGCCGCCGGACGTCGTCGTGCCCAACTCGGCGGGCCGTCTGGCCCCCGGCATCGACATCCGGGGCGCGGGCGGCTATCTGGTCGGCCCCGGCTCGCGCACGGAGCAGGGCGTGTACAGCACCGTGCCGGGCACCGCCCACCTGCCCCCGGCCGCGTGCCCCGAGGCGCTCCTGCGGCTGCTCGTGCCCCCGCTCCGCCGACGCCCGAGTGCATCCCCGCGCGCGGGCGGACCCGAGGCCGCCCAACAGGGCCAGGGCCTGGTCCAGTTCGTCCTCGCCGCACACGAGGGCCAGCGCAACACCCGGCTCTTCTGGGCCGCTTGCCGCGCCTACGAGAACGGCCTGGGCGAAGCCCTCACCGCTCCCCTCACCGAAGCGGCCCTGCGCGTCGGCCTCACCCTCCGCGAGGCCCGCTCCACGATCGCCTCAGCGGCCCGCCTGACCGGCCACGCCTGACCCCACGCACGCGTGCGGCACGGCCCCGGGCCCCGAACACCCTCAGGGGCCGGTCCCCTCCCACGCGAAGGGGCGCCCGGATCTCTCCGGACGCCCCTTCGACGACTGGCCCTGGGCCAGCACCCGCGGTGGGTGTGGGATTTGAACCCACGGTGACTCGCGCCACGACGGTTTTCAAGACCGTTCCCTTAGGCCGCTCGGGCAACCCACCCCGCGCTGCCGCCGTGTGATCGGGCGGGCTTGCGCGGGGTCAAGAGTAGCGGGTCAGCTGTCGCCCTTGCGCTCGCCCAAGGTCACGTCGACCGTGTGCTCCTTGCCGTCGCGCTCGTAGGTGATCTTGACCTTGTCGCCGGGCTTGTGGGTCCAGATCTGGCCGATCAGGGTCGGGCCGCTGTCGATGACCGTGTCGTCGAGCTGCGTGATGACGTCACCGGACTTCAGGCCCGCCTTGGCCGCGGGGCCGTTCGGCTCGACCGCGGGGCCCGAGCCGGTGGCACCGCGGTCGGAGATCACCGCGCCGTCCGAGGCGTCGGCCAGGGAGACCGAGGCGCCGATCATCGGGTACGTGGGCTGGCCGGTCTTGATCAGCTGTTGCGCGACGTTCTTCGCCTGGTTCACCGGGATCGCGAAGCCGAGGCCGATGGAGCCGGACTGGCCGCCGCCGACGCCGCCCCCGCTGTCGGCGGGCTTGATGGCGGAGTTGATGCCGATGACGGCGCCGCGCGCGTCCAGGAGGGGCCCGCCGGAGTTGCCCGGGTTGATGGAGGCGTCGGTCTGCAGGGCGCTCATGTACGAGCTCTTGCTGCTGGCGCCGTCGCTGGACGTGACGGGGCGGTTCTTCGCGCTGACGATGCCCGTCGTGACCGTGTTGGACAGGCCGAAGGGGGCGCCGATCGCGATGGTGGAGTCGCCGACGGCGACCTTGTCGGAGTCGGCGAGCGCGAGCGGGCGCAGGTTCGCCGGCTTGTTCTTGAGCTTGATGACCGCCACGTCGTACCCCTGCGCGCGGCCGACCACCTCGGCGTCGTACTTCTTGCCGTTCGAGAACGTGGCCGACAGCTTGCCGCCCTCGGCGGCCGAGGCCACCACGTGGTTGTTCGTGAGGATGTGGCCTTCCTTGTCGTACACGAAGCCGGTGCCCGTGCCGCCCTCGCCGCTGCCGCTCTGGGCCTCCAGGGTGACCACGCTCGGCAGCGCCCTGCTCGCGATGCCCGCGACCGAGCCCGGCTCGCGCTTGAGGTCGGCGGGGGCGTCCGAGGCGGAGACCGTCGTGGAGTCCGTACTGCTGTCGTCGTTGCGGTCCGCCGCCCAGTAGCCGATGCCGCCTCCCACGCCGCCCGCGACGAGGGCCGCCGCGAGCACGGCCGCGACCAGACCGCCGCTGCGGCGGCCGCCCGGCTTGGGCGCGGACGGCTGCTCGGCTGTCCAGGAGGAACCCCATCCGGAGCCCCCACCCTGCGTGTACGACGGCACGGCGGGCGGCGGGGGCGGCGGCCAGGAGCCGCCCGACGCGGCCCCGGGCGCGGGGGCCTGGGCGTGCGCGGCCGCCATGTGGGCGTACGGGTCCGGGATCTGGGGCGCGGGCGCCGACGGCGCTGCGGGCGCCTGAGGCTGGGCCTGCGCGGCGTCCTGCGGCGCCTGCTCGGGTGCGGGCGCCGCGGTGGGCTCATGGGCGGGCGCGGAGGCGGGCTCCGGCCTCGCGGACGCCTCCGGTGCGGGAGGGGCGGCGGGAGCAGCGGGAGTGTCCACCGGCACAGGAGGTGCGGACGGGGCCGGGGGGACCGCAGTGCCCTCGTTCTCGGTGCTCACAGCTTTCTTCTCCTCGGTCCACGCTGTCGTACTCGGTCACGGCCAAAGATCGGCCCGGGGCGGCACAGGTCGGGTACCCGATCAACCGTTCAGTCGTCCCAGTCAGCTTTTCCCATGGGCTGTCAGGCCACCATAAGCCGACGCTGTGCGTTCACGACGGGCGAAACCGCCGCATTCGGAAAGCCCCGGAAGGCTCATCCGAAGGTTCACAGCCGAGTCACAGAGCCACCTGAAGGCAGCGTGAGAGGAATCTGAGAAAGACCGCCCCCGGGCTGCCGGTCCTCGCCCTCCCGGGGCTGCCGGTCCTCGCCCCCGGGGCCGCCCGTCCTCGCCCCCCCGGGTCGCCGGTCCGCACCCCCAGGGGCCACGACACCCCTCGCTCCCGACCCGCCACAGCCCGCGCGCCCCGGCCCCGCGGGCCCCCGCCCCCGGACGGTGGCACCATGACGCGGTGACCCACGCACGACAGCACCTCATCCAGGTCGTCGCCCACCGAGGGGCCTCCGAGGACGCCCCGGAGCACACACTGGCCGCCTACAAGAAGGCCGTCGAGGACGGCGCGGACGCCCTCGAATGCGATGTCCGGCTCACCGCGGACGGGCACCTGGTCTGCGTCCACGACCGCCGCGTCAACCGCACGTCGAACGGCCGCGGCGCCGTCTCCGCCCTGGAGCTCGCCGAGCTGGCCGCGCTCGACTTCGGCTCGTGGAAGAACCGCGAACAGGGCCCGTACGCCGAGGACCCCGACTGGGAGGAGGGCCCGGCCCCGGAGGACACCTCGGTCCTCACCCTGGAGCGCCTCCTGGAGCTCGTGGCCGAAAACAACGCCTCCGGGCGTCGCCTTCAGCTCGCCATCGAGACCAAGCACCCCACGCGCTGGGCGGGCCAGGTCGAGGAGCGGCTGCTGCACCTCCTGAAGCGCTTCGGTCTGGACACGCCCTCTCCGGAGGAGCCCTCCCCGGTGCGGGTGATGAGCTTCTCGGCGCGGTCGCTGCAACGCGTCCGCGCCGCGTCGCCGACCCTGCCGACCGTTTACCTGATGCAGTTCGTCTCGCCGCGCCACCGCGACGGACGGCTGCCCCAGGGGGTGCGCGTCGCGGGACCGAGCATGCGGATCATCCGCAGCCACCCCGGGTACGTCGCCAAACTCAAGCGGGCGGGCCACCAGGTCCACGTGTGGACCGTGAACGAGCCCCAGGACGTCGAACTCTGTGCCCGTCTGGGCGTCGACGCCATCATCACCAACCGCCCGAAGCAGGTTCTGTCCCAACTGGGCCGCGACTAACTTTCGTTACGGGGTGTGCACCGGCGCGTTCGGTCCGTATTCGATCGTGACGAGTGCGTCACCATCCCGGTGTTGGCCGGTTTCCGGTCCAGTCCATTGGGGCATCCACTCCGTGGCGTGGGGCAAAGGAGGTCTCGGGGGTGGCGTTTGTGGTGGCACGGGAAGTGCCCACGTCGTCGAGCATGGCCGTACCCCATGGTCCTGCGGGCGTGGGGGAAGCCAGACACCGGATGCGCGATCAGCTTCGCGTCAGCGGGGTGTCGGAGTCGGTCATCGACGACGCCGTACTGATCCTTTCCGAACTGCTCAGTAATGCCTGCCGACACGGCAGACCACTGGGCAGTGGGCTGCACGACAGCCCGAAGGGCGGTGACGGCAGCGGCGACGGAGACGTGCGCGCCGCCTGGCAGGTCGACAAGGCGGGACGCCTGACGGTCGAGGTGACGGACGGCGGCGGCCCGACCCGCCCGGTTCCGGCCACGCCGTCGGTCACCGCCCACGGCGGCCGCGGGCTGAACATCATCACGGCCCTCGCCGATGCCTGGGGAGTACGGGACGACGCCCGCGGCGAGGTCACGGTCTGGGCCCTCGTGCACGCCGGGCACCGCGCCGAGGACTTCGCTACGCGCGTCGCCGCCCCGTCGGCCTCCGCGATAGCCGAGCTGGGCTTCTCGGACCCGTTCGACGACGTGGACTGAAGCCCGACGCCAGCCCGACGGCAGCCCGCGACGGCGACGGCCCGACGGCCCGACGGCGACAGCCCGACCACACTTCGACCACGTGGGCCGGAGTACGCGGACGCCGGACCGGAACCCGCCGCCGGACCGGGGCCGCACCCGAAGGCCACCGCGCCCCGCGGGCCCCCGCGCACACGCGCCGAGTCGCTCCCCCCTCAAACGGCTAGGCTCGCGCCCGTACGCAAGCGAGCCGTAACCGGGAGACACCCACGATGGCCAAGAAGCGCCCGCAGACGAAGGGCAAGCAGCCGCAGCTCAAGGACCACGAGGTCCCGGTGGTCGGCGCCAGGGAGCCCTGCCCCTGCGGTTCGGGCCGCCGCTACAAGGCCTGCCACGGCCGGGCCGCCGCGCACGCGGTCACCGAGCTGGTGCAGCGCCCCTTCGAGGGGCTGTCCGGCGAGTGCGACTGGGTGGCGCTGCGCGAACTGGTGCCCGCCGCCACGGTCGAGCTGACCCTGAAGGAGGGCCTGCCTGACGGCGTGCCCTCCGTGACACTCGCGACGGTCCTGCCGATGGCCTGGCCCGCGCTGCGCCGCGAGGACGGCTCGGTCCTGCTCGGCCTGCAGAACGACACCTCGTCCGGCGACATCAGCCGCGACCTCGCCGACACGCTGAGCCGCGCGCTCACCACGGAGCCGGGCCAGCCGGTGGCGGGCCGCAGGGCGCCCGCCGACGGGCCGCGCCTGCAGGACGTCCTCGACGACAAGGCGCCCTTCGCGCCCGTCGTGCACTCCGGCTTCGAGTTCTGGGTGCCGGACGCGGAGAACGCCACGGCGGAGGTCTCGGCCTCCCTGGAGCGGGCGAACGCCGCCGCCATCCCGACCGTCAAGCTGTCCGGCGTCGACGCGGCGTACTGGTGCGAGACGCCGGAGAAGAACCACCTGCGGTGGGTCATGCCGCACGCCGAGGAGGAGCTGCTCGACGCGCTCGCGCGCCTGCACGCCGCCGGTGCGTCGAGCCTCGGCGAGGGCACCCGCCTGGTCGGGTCCTTCCGCGCGCACGGCCTGACCGTGCCGGTGTGGGACCTGCCGAGCGGCATGGAGGCGCAGGACGTCGAGAAGCCCGCGGCCGAGTTCGCCGAGCGGCTCGCGGCGGCGCTCGCGGCCACGGAGCCGCTGTCCGCGGAGGAGCGGCGCGCCCGCGGCGGCCTCACCAACCGCCAGGTCACTCTCAGCTGATCCACTTCCGTCGCCGCTCCACGCACGGTGCGGCACCGCGCGCGGGGACCTGTCCCCGTGCGCGGGAGCAGCGCCCCTCGCGCACGCTTCCCGGACCTCACGATGGCCCTCCCACCGGCGCGTCGCCAAGCCCCGGGGCTCGTCCACGGATGACATTCGGCTGAGGTCCCGCGCCGGATTTCGAACAGGTGGGTGGTGCCGGGCGCCGGGGAGCGGTCTGGGGACCTCGTCCCGTCACGCGTTCTTAACCGGGTGAGTGCGCCGGGTGACCGGGCGGAGCCCGCGCAGGCGCCTCACCTCTGTCTCCCTGACCCACGGGCCAGCCGGAGCGAACACGTGACTCCTGTCACAACTCCCCATGGGCGCAGGTGAATCCCTGTCCGGATAACTGAGATCGAATTTGCCAAGCGCGGATCTCTTGTTACCGTTCAGGTAGCCCGGTTGCTGGTGCATCCCCCGTCGCCAGCAACCGGGCGTTTCCATGCCCGGGCAGAAGTTACGCGCTCAACTGCCTTGTGGCCCGGCGGAGTTGCTGCCCGAGCGCAGCAGCAGGGCGCCGCCGCTCTCACTCGCGAACTCCGCGACCGCCGTGTAGCGCGCCGCGGCCCCCAATGTGCGCTCCCTAGGGGTGTCGCACGCCCCCGGCTCGTCCCCCGCGCCCACCGCGCAGTACATCTGCACCGTGCGCCCCCTGGGGCCCATCACACTCAGTACGGCTTCCAGGGCCTCACCGGTGACATTGCGGTAGTAGGTGCGCGCCCAGGTGTCCGCTCCCTGGGTCAGGACGCAGGTCTGGGCCTCGACGCCGTCGGGCGAGGAGAGTTCGGGGCCGCAGCGGGAGAGCGTGTCGGGCTGGGGCGCGGCGTCGGCGGCGGC
Organism: Streptomyces sp. NPDC053474; assembly: GCF_044544845.1. Taxonomy (NCBI): domain Bacteria; kingdom Bacillati; phylum Actinomycetota; class Actinomycetes; order Kitasatosporales; family Streptomycetaceae; genus Streptomyces; species Streptomyces sp. NPDC053474. The sequence goes on along the minus strand of NZ_JBITXV010000002.1, from coordinate 602,711 downwards.
CCGCGCGGCGCCAGGGCCGTCAGCGGAGCCGGGGCCGCCCGAGCCCTCGGCCCCGTGCGGCCGGAGCGGCGGCTCGGCCCGGGAGGCCCCGCGGGCCCCGGCCTCCGGCACCGAGGTGCCCGGCTCCGGGGGCCGCGCTCCCGCGCGCCCCGGACCGGCGGGCGCCTTGGCGTCGTCGAACACCGGCCCCGCGGCCGCCCCGGCGAGGGGCAGCAGCGCGGCGACGGCCACGATGCCCAGGAGCGCGAGCAGGCGGGGGTTCATGGCCGGGCGCGGGTGCATGCGCCGAAGATAACGACCCCGGGCGCCCGGCCCGGCGCCGCGCGCCCAATTCCCTTAGAACTCGGGCGCGCTCACACCCGTATGAGTGAGCGCGTCGACCACCGCGTCCACGACGGCCTCCACGTCGGGCACCCAGGGGGCGGCGGAGCCGGGCAGGGGTGCCCGCTCCCAGCGCGCCTGCCCCTGGCCCGTCTCGGACGGGGGCAGCGGGATGTACCCGCCCTCTCCGTGGAAGCGCAGGGAGCCGGGCACCCGGTCCTTGGCGTACAGGAGCTCGCCCAACTGCTCCATGGAGTACGGCGCTACGAGGACGAAGCAGCGGGCCGGCGTGGCCACGACGGGGCCGAGGCGGATGCCCGCGAGTTCGAGCGCGGCGAGGGCACGCGCGCCGGCGCCCGCGGGCAGGCTCACGGCGCACGGGGCGCGCCCGCCGGTGGCGAGGAGGATGGGTGCGCCGGGCCGGTTGGTCCACCACCAGCGGACCATGCGCTCGTCGGTGGTGGCGGCGAGGAGCCCCGGGTCGAGCGGGTGGGCGCCTGGAACGACGCACTCCGGGTCGGGGCAGGCGCACCGGGCCGGGCCGCCGCGGGCGGCGTCACGCTGGGCGACCGACAGCTCCGGCCGCTCGTCGGCCGCTCCCCGCTGCGCGGCGCGCGGCCCCCGCTTCGCACCCCGCTTGCCGGTCCTTCTGGCACTCTTGCCGCCACGCGTGTCGCCCTGCCGCTCGCCAGGCCCGGCGTGCCCGTCGAGTCCGGCGATGCCGTCGAGGAGCTGCCTGCTCTGCCCTTCGATACCGACACCGGGCAGCACGGGCCAGCGCCATGCTGTCGCGAAGGTCAGGGCCGCACCGATCAGAGAGGGACTCTGGTCAGACTTCCTACCGATTCGCCAGGACAGGAGCCTGCGTCGCCTTCCGAGGATCTCGCGCATGAGCGCTCGTTCCTTTCCGTTACACGCAGAGGGACACTTCGGGCCACATCACACCATGTGTGGATCTCTATCGCTGTGTACGAGGTGCGCGTACAAGGAGCATGCAAGGTGCGTACAAGCTGGCGCGTCACACCCCAGCCTGCGGCATGGGGAACCCCTATGGGCCGAGCGTTGACGTGGCGTGGGGTGGCGGCGCCTGGCGTTTGCCGTCCCGCGTTCTGCTTGCCCCCGGTGCCACGGGACGATGGGGCACGGTCGCCGTGGGTTAAGACGTCCGGGTCCGGCGACAGGTTCCGGGCGTCGCGCAACTGCCCTGGTCCAGTCCCGAGCCACCACTTGAATCCGTACCCAGCACGGCCGCTGTGACGCTCCTTCGAACAATGTCAGTCGACCGCAATATGGCGTTCCCTGCAACACTTTTGAGCCAAGTTATCAAGATCATTTTCAGTTCACAGAATTCTCCCGCAGCGCACTGGACACCAGGAATCCCCGCAGGACAATGCTGGACATCCCCTCTCCAGTGCGTGTAGATGTGGAGACATTGCTGGCGGCGCAGAATGACAGGGGGTTTGCGATGCTATTGAGCAATACGCACTGGCCGGAAAGCGGTCAGCCATGAACGCCCCGCACCTGCCGAAAGTGGCCGGAATCGATTCCACTGTTCCCCCACCGGCGCACACTGCCCCGCCCGCCGCGCCCGTCCCGGAAGCCCCCGGCGCCCCCGGCGCGCTGATCCAGGACCGCCTGGCCGGCTGGGTCTCCGACCTCACCACGCTGCACGAACTCACCGAGCGCCTGTCCCGCACCGCCACCCTGGACGAGGCCCTGAACGAAGTGCTCCGCGCCGGTGCCGCCCTCGTCGGCGCCCGCCGCGGCCTCGTCGTCGTGGAGCCCGCCGACGGCCTCGGCCCCGACACCACCGTCGGCCTCGGCTTCGCCCGCGCCGACCTCGGATATCTGGAGACGGTGCCGCGCGCCGCCACCGCGTACGGACGGCTCCTGGAGGCGAGCGCAGCGGGCACCCCGCTCGCGGAGATCACCGAGATCGCGCAGCCGGACCTCTTCGCCGACGAGGCCTTCGACCCGCGCCACCGCGAGGTCGCCCACCGCCTCGGCTACGCGGCGAGCTACGCGCTGCCCCTGGCCACCGAGGCGACCGGCGGCGTCGGCGCGGCCGTCTGGCTGTACGACGAGCCCGCCGAACCGGCGCCGCGCCGACGCCATCTGATCGGCCTGTACGTCCGCTACGCCGCCGAGCACCTGGCCCGCCTCGTCGAGCTCAGCCGCGCCCGCACCACCGTGGCGACCCTGCGCGAGGAGCTGCTGCCCTCGCGTCTGTCCCGGGTCGCGGGCGTGCAGCTGGCCGCGCGGCACCGCGCCGGGGCGCGCGGCGGCGGCGACTGGTACGACGCGCTGCCGCTGCCCGACGCGGCGCTCGGCCTCTCGGTGGGCTCGGTCACCGGGTCGGGGCCGAGCGCGGTCGCCGCGATGGGCCGCCTGCGCGCGAGCCTGCGGGCGTACGCGGTGATGGAGGGCGAGGACCCCGTCGCCGTCCTGTCCGACCTGGAGCTGCTGCTGCGCCTGACGGAGCCCGCGCGCTCGGCGACGGCCCTGTTCGCGTACTGCGAACCCGCGCTGCGCAAGGTCGTCCTCGCCGGGGCCGGGCACAGCCCGCCGCTGCTCGTCGGGGAGCGGCGCACGGAGTTCGTGGAGACCTCCCTGTCCGCGCCGCTCGGCATGCTCGCCTGCTGGGAGGCGCCGAGCGTGGAGATCCGCCCGGAGCCCGGCGAGACCCTGCTGCTCTACACCGACGGTCTGCTGCACCGCACCGGCGACGCCATGGACCGGGCGTTCGCGCGCCTGCACGCGGCGGCGGCGAGCGTGCCGAAGGCCGCGCGTGAGGATCCGGGAGCGGTCGCCGACCACGTCCTGCGGACCGTGCTGCCCGAGGGGATCGACAGCGCCGCCGGACGCGACGAGGACGTGGTGCTGCTCGCGGCCCGCTTCGAATAGGCCACCCTCCGGTCGCTGTCCCGGTTGATGTTCTGATGCGCACACCCCGGGCTCCGCGTGACCTCCCGACTGCGCACTGTAAGGGTCCTTCTGCCTCTGGACCCCCTTCCTTACCGCCGTACGATGAGGAGGCCCGTTGTCGTACATAGGAGGCAGACCGTGTCGGACGCTCTCAACCCGGAGACCCCGGAAGCTGAGGACGAAGAGCCGATCAAGCAGCGGAAGAACGGCCTGTACCCGGGTGTCTCCGACGAGCTCGCCGAGAACATGAAGTCCGGCTGGGCCGACACCGAGCTGCGTGACCTCGAGCCGGTGGCCCAGGCCGAGCACACCGCCGCCCGCCGTGCCGCACTGTCCGCGCGCTTCCCCGGCGAGCGCCTGGTGATCCCCGCGGGCAACCTGAAGACCCGGTCGAACGACACGGAGTACGCCTTCCGCGCCTCCGTCGAGTACGCGTACCTCACCGGCAACCAGACGGAGGACGGCGTCCTCGTCCTGGAGCCCACGCGCGAGGGCCACGAGGCGACGATCTACCTGCTGCCGCGCTCCAACCGCGAGAACGGCGAGTTCTGGCTCGACGGCCAGGGCGAGCTGTGGGTCGGCCGCCGGAACTCGCTGACCGAGGCCGAGAAGCTGTACGGCGTCCCCGCGTCGGACGTGCGCGAGCTGACGGGCCTGCTGAGCGAGGCCACCGGTCCCGTCCGCGTCGTGCGCGGCTACGACGCCGGGATCGAGGCGGCCCTGACCGACAAGGTCACCGCCGAGCGCGACGAGGAGCTGCGGGTCTTCCTCTCCGAGCAGCGCCTGGTCAAGGACGAGTTCGAGGTCGGCGAGCTGCAGAAGGCCGTGGACTCCACGGTGCGCGGCTTCGAGGACGTCGTGAAGGTCCTCGACAAGGCCGAGGCGACGAGCGAGCGCTACATCGAAGGCACGTTCTTCCTGCGCGCCCGCGTCGAGGGCAACGACATCGGCTACGGCTCCATCTGCGCCGCGGGCCCGCACGCCACCACCCTGCACTGGGTGCGCAACGACGGCCCGGTCCGCTCCGGCGACCTGCTCCTGCTCGACGCGGGCGTGGAGACGCACACGTACTACACGGCGGACATCACCCGCACGCTGCCGATCAACGGCCGGTTCAGCGAGCTGCAGAAGACCATCTACGACGCCGTGTACGAGGCCCAGGAGGCCGGTATCGCGGCGGTGAAGCCGGGCGCGAAGTACCGCGACTTCCACGACGCCGCGCAGCGCGTGCTCGCCGAGAAGCTGGTCGAGTGGGGCCTCGTCGAGGGCCCGGTCGAGCGCGTCCTCGAACTCGGTCTGCAGCGCCGCTGGACGCTGCACGGCACCGGCCACATGCTCGGCATGGACGTCCACGACTGCGCCGCCGCGCGCACCGAGACGTACGTGGACGGCACCCTTGAGCCCGGCATGTGCCTGACGGTCGAGCCCGGTCTGTACTTCCAGGCGGACGACCTGACCGTGCCGGAGGAGTACCGCGGCATCGGCGTGCGCATCGAGGACGACATCCTCGTCACGGAGGACGGCAACCGGAACCTGTCCGCCGCGCTGCCGCGCCGCGCGGACGAGGTCGAGGCGTGGATGGCCCAGCTCAAGGGCTGAGGCCCGTCCTCGCCCGGCCGATCGCACCGCGCACTCGTCCTCGAACGCCGGGCGGGGCTGGATTCCCCAGCCCCGCCCGGCGTGTTCCGTTGGGGGTGCGCCCCGAAGGGGCGCGGGGAACTGCGCGACCAGCCACGACGCACCCGCAGGCCGGTGCAGGCGGGCGCCGGGGCTCAGCCCTGGCGCTCGTCCGTGCCAGCGACCTTGGCCGTGGCCAGGGCGATCCGGTTCCACGTGTTGATCGTGAAGATCAGGGACAGGACCTGGGCCAGCTCGGCCTCGTCGAAGTGGGCGGCGGCCTCCGCGTAGACGGCGTCGGGGACGCCCGCGTCGGCGAGGCGGGTGACCGCGTCGGTCAACGCGAGCGCCGCCTGCTCCTTGGCCGTGAAGAAGTTCCTGGCCTCGCGCCAGACGGCCACCATGTGCAGCCGGTCCTCGCTCTCGCCCGCCTTGCGCGCGTCGTTGGTGTGCATGTGCAGGCAGTACGCGCAGCCGTTGAGGTGCGAGGCGCGGATCTGGACCAGCTCGACCAGGGCCGGGTCGAGGCCGTCGCGGGCGGCGGCGTCCAGGCCGATGACGGCCTTGAAGACCTTCGGGGCGACCTTGGCGAAGTTGAGGCGGGGGGCGTGGGCGGCGGTGGCGGCGGACCCGGCGACTGCGGGCGTGGTGGCGGCGTTCGGCGCGGCGGCGGACGGCGTGGTGGCGGCGTTCGGCGCGGCGGCGGACGGCGTGGTGGCGGCGTTCGGCGCGGCGGCGGACGGCGTGGCGGTGGGCGCGGTGACTGCGGTGTTGTTCGTCATGACCATGAATCTACGAGCTTCAAAGACCATGGATAGGGTGCACTTCCATGGCGGAATCATGGGTCAATTCGTCGGGGCGCATCGGCGCTGACCTGCACCTGGACCTCTCCGGCCGCGGCAGCCGCCGCGCCGCCCTGATCGGTGCCCTGCGCGAGGCGGTGCGCTCCGGGCGGCTCGCCCCGGGCACCCGCCTGCCGCCGTACCGCTCCCTGGCCGCCGACCTCGGGATCGCCCGCAACACCGTCGCCAACGCGTACGCGGAGCTGGTCGCCGAGGGCTGGCTGACCGCACGCCAGGGCTCGGGCACGCGGGTCGCCGAGCGGGTCGCACCACCCCCGCGCGTACGCGTACCCAAGCGCGCCCCCACCGGGGACGCGCCCCCCGCGCACAACCTGGTCCAGGGCCAGCCGGACGCCGGTTCCTTCCCGCGCACGGCCTGGCTCGCCGCCGCCCGGCGGGCCCTGACCGCCGCGCCCACCGAGGCGTTCGGGCCCGGCGACCCGCGCGGCCGGGTCGAGCTGCGGCGCGCCCTCGCCGACTATCTGGCGCGCTCACGCGGGGTGCGGACCGACCCGGAGCGGATCGTGGTGTGCTCCGGCTTCGCGCACGCCCTGCGGCTCCTCTTCGGCACGGGCACCGGCGGAGTGCTGCGCGGCCCCCTCGCCGTGGAGGCGTACGGGCTCGGTTTCCACCGCTCCCTGCTCGACACGGCCAAGGTGCGCCCGGTGCCGCTGTCCCTCGACGAACACGGCGCCCGCGTCGAGGAGTTGTCGGACGTCCCCGGACCGGTCCGTGGAGTGCTGCTCACGCCCGCGCACCAGTTCCCGACGGGCGGGCCGCTGCACCCCGCGCGCCGCACCGCCGTCGTCGACTGGGCCCGCACGCGCGCGGGGCTGATCCTGGAGGACGACTACGACGGGGAGTTCCGCTACGACCGCGAGCCCGTCGGCGCCCTCCAGGGGCTCGACCCCGAACGGGTCGTGTACATCGGCTCGGTGAGCAAGAGCCTGTCCCCGGCCGTGCGGCTCGGCTGGATGGTCCTGCCCGAGCACCTCGTGGACGCCGTCGTCACCGCCAAGGGCCAACGGGAGGCGTGGGCCAGCGTCCTCGACCAGCTCACGCTCGCCGAGCTCATCGAGTCCGGGCAGTACGACCGCCACGTCCGCCGCATGCGGCAGCACTACCGGCGCCGCCGCGACCAGCTCGTCGCCGCGCTCGCCGAACGCGCCCCGCACATCACCGTCACCGGCATCGCGGCGGGGCTGCACGCCGTGCTCCACCTGCCGCCCGGCACCGAGGCGTCCGCCGTGAAGGCCGCCGCGTGGCACGGCGTGGGCCTGGAGGGGCTCGCCGACTACCGGCATCCGCAGGCGACGGGGGCGGCCCCCGACGGGCTCGTCGTCGGCTACGCGACGCCCTCCGAGCACGCGTACACGGCGGCGATCGAGGCCCTGTGCCGGGCGCTTCCGCCCGCCCCCGACCACGCAACGGACGCGGACGAGCGGCCGTACATGAACGGCGTATGAAGCCTCGCACCCCGTTCTGAGCTGCCGAAATAACCACCCGTTGGCGATGGTTGGGATCTGACACGCCCCTCACGAAGGGGCGTACGCCAACAGACCTCATCAACCACATACGGGGGAGCAGCGATGACGAACAAGGCCACTGGGGAACGCACGGAACAGATCACGTTCGCGATCGGCGGCGACCTGCCAGTGCGCCGCATCGGCTACGGCGCGATGCGGCTCACGGCGGCGCCCGACCCCGCCGACGGCGAGCCGGGCGCGGGCCACGTGTGGAAGCCGCCGACGGACCGCGCCGCCGCTGCCGCCGTGCTGCGCAAGGCCGTCGGCCTCGGCGTGAACCTGATCGACACGGCCGACTCGTACATGATCGGCGGCGGCGAGGAGCTGATCGCCGACGCGCTGCACCCCTACGCCGACGACCTGACGATCGCCACGAAGGTCGGTGTCGTCCGCCCGTCGGCGACCGAGTGGGTGCCGCTCGGGCACCCGGCCTACCTGCGCCAGCAGGCCGAACTGAGCCTGCGCCGCCTGCGCGTGGAGCGGCTCGACCTGCTCCAGCTGCACCGGCTCGACGACGCCTATCCGCTCGCCGACCAGATCGGCGCCCTCAAGCAGCTGCGCGACGAGGGCAAGGTGCGGCACATCGGCCTGTCCGAGGTCGGCGTGGAGCAGCTGCGCGAGGCGTCCGCGATCACGCCGATCGCCAGCGTGCAGAACCTGTACAACCTGGCCGACCGGCAGCACGAGGCCGTCGTCGACTACGCCACCGAGCAGGGCATCGCGTTCCTGCCGTTCTTCCCCGTGGCGATGGGCGCTCACGCCCGGGCGGGCGGCGTGGTCGCGGAGGTGGCGGCGGAGCTCGGCGCGACCACCGCCCAGACGGCCCTCGCCTGGCTGCTGCGGCGCTCCCCCGTGATCGTGCCGATCCCCGGTACGACGTCGGTGGGGCACCTGGAGGAGAACGTACGGGCCCTGGACGTGGAGCTGTCCGACGAGCAGTTCGCCCGGCTCTCCGGGGTGGCCGAGGCGTCCGCCTAGGCCTCCGCCGCCGTGAGCTGGTACAGCTCGGGCACGGAGACCTTGATGGGCTCCTGAGTGGTGCGCGCGATCACCACGACGACCGGCTCGTCCGGGTCGGGGTGCTCCTCCCGGTGCGGGACGAACGGGGGGACGAGCAGGAAGTCGCCGGGGCCCGCCTCGATCCGGACTTCCTGCTCGCCGTCGTGGAAGACGAACACCGGGTGGCCGCTGACTACGTAGATGCCCGCTTCGGACTCGCCGTGGTGGTGGTTGTCGGTCGAGCTCATCGGCTCGTGTTCCACGAGGCCCATCCACAGCTTCCGGGAGCCGACGGTGCCACCGCTGAGGGCGGTGTAGCCGTCGAGCTCTCCGGCGCGGACGTGGTGGACGCGGTTGTTCGGCGGCGTGGCCTGGGGCGTGGTCTCGGGCGTGTTCTGGGGCGTGGCCTGCGTGGACACCGGGGGGCCTCCTGACGTTTCGAGCGCCTTCTGGACTGGCACCAGACTGCGATCGCCGCATCGGGAGCGGCAACTGTTGTTGCCGTAACGGCAAGTCGACCGAGGTGTTCCCCTGGTGGGCGCCGGGGGCCTACCAGGGGCGGGGGCCGGGGGCCTACCGGGAGTCGGGGGTCTTCTGCGCCTCGTCGTACGCCTCCCGGGCCGCCGCTATCGCCGGGCGGTGGGCTATCGACCAGTCGGCGAGGGACTTGATGAGGTGGGTCATGCTGTGGCCCATCTCCGTCAGCTCGTACTCGACCTGCGGCGGGATCGTCGGGTGCACCGTCCGCTTCACCAGGCCGTCCCGCTCCAGGCGGCGCACCGTCAGCGTGAGCATGCGCTGCGAGATGCCGCCGTGGATGCGGCGCTGGAGCTCTTTGAACCGCAGCACGCCGCCCGCCAGTTCGACCACGACGTACACCGACCACTTGTCGCCGAGGCGGTCCAGGACGTCCCTGACCCCGCACTCGTCCTGCGGTGTCTCGCACGCGACCACGGGCTCGCCGACCAGCGCCTTGAGCGCCGCCGCGGGCGCTTCCCCCGAATCCGGCGCTGTCGCGGGCGCCTTCCCCCAATCCGGCGCCGCCGCGGGCGCCTTCCCCGAAACCGGCGGCGCCGCGGGCGCTTGCCCGGAAACCTCGGCCGCCGTGGCCTCGGGAGTGGTTACCGCCGTGTGCCCCACTGACATCAAAGTGCCTCCTTACGTGCTCCCCCGCCATCGCTCACGATGGTCACGTACCGAGTGCACAGCACCTCTCGCACCGGTCGTCACCCAGTCCAACTGCTCTTCTCGGGGGATCGTTCCCATGCTGCTCGTCACCGGCGCCACCGGCGCACTCGGCCGACTCATCACCGCGAAGCTCGCGGACCGCGCGGACACGCCCTTCGTCGTCGGCACCCGCACTCCCGCGCCCGGTCAGCGCCGCGTCGACTTCGACGACCCGGATTCCCTGGACTTCACCGGCGTGGACACGCTCCTCGTGATCTCCGCGGGCGCCGCCGAGGACGACGTCGTCATCGCCCGGCACGAGGCCGTCGTCACCGCCGCCGAGAAGTCCGGCGTCGGCCACCTCGTCTACACCAGCCTGAGCGGCGACGGCGACCATCTGACGTACGCGCTCGCCCACCGCTGGACCGAGCGCAGACTGCGCCGCTCCTCCCTGAACTGGACGGTGCTGCGCAACGGCCTGTACGCGGAGTTCCTCGCCGCCGTGGCCGCGCCGGGCCCGGACGGGACGATAGCCGCGCCGCTCGGTGACGGACGGCTCGCCGCGGTCGCCCGCGAGGATCTGGCCGAGGTCGCCGTCCGCGTGGCCACGGCCCCCGCCGCCCACGCCGGGCGCACCTACGAGCTCGTCGGCGAAGAGCCCCTCGGCGGCGCCGACTTGGCCGCGGCGACCGGCGGTTCGTACGAGCCCGGCGGGCTGGAGGCGACCCGCGCCGCGATCACCGCGTCCGGTCAGGCCCTGCCCTTCCAGGTGCCGATGCTCCTCAGCACGTACGCGTCCATAGCGGGCGGCTTCCTCGACGGCAGCTCCATAGCGGACAACGCCCTGCGGGACCTCCTGGGCCGCGCCCCGCGCTCCGCCCTCGACACCTATGCGGCGGCGGTCCGGGGCTGAGCCGCGGGGCCAACCGGGGCTGTCCGGGGCCGAGCCCCGGGGCCGGGCCGCGGGCGGCTCACACGGCCGCCAGCGGGGCGCCCTCGCGCCACTTGAGGATCTTGTCGAAGCTGATCACCGCGCCGCCGTCGCGGCCCGGCCTGTTGCCGAAGTGCACGTCGTCGGCGAGCTCCCGGATGAGGCACAGGCCACGGCCGCTCTCGGCGACCTCGGAAGGCGGCGCGGGCGCCGAGGGCGGGGCCTGGGTCCGGGACTGGCGCGAGGCCGGGGCGGCCTGCGTGCCCGCGCGGCGGCGGGTGCGGCGGCCCCGCCCGGTACCCCTTCTGCCCTTCGTCCTCGTGGCGGGAGTGTTCGCGGCGCTCATGAAGACCCGGCCCGGCGGCAGGCCCGGGCCGGAGTCGGAGACCTCGATGCGGCACTTCTCGCCGTCGAGATAGGCGGTGACGCGGTACGCACCCGTCGCGGCGCCCGTCGCGCCACCGTGCTCCACCGCGTTCGCACAGGCCTCGGTGAGCGCGAGCGACAGGTCGTACGAGACGTCCGGGTCCACCCCGGCCGTCTCCATCGTGCCGATGAGCAGGCGCCTCGCGAGCGGGACGCTCGCGGCTTCGCGCCGCAAATGGAGGGACCACCAGATGCTCATGCTTCAGCCTCCTGGCATGCTCCAGCCCTCTGGCCGCGGCTCGACATACCGATACGTATTGCCGCCAGCGCCCCGGGATAAGCGCCCAGTTGACGTGACGCCGCCCATACGGCGGACGCGGCGAGGGCTGTGTCCGGTGTAGCGGGACATACCGCTGCGCCTACCCGGCACGGGGGCCGTGGATGCGCGGAGCCCCTCCCATCAGGGTCTTCCCGGCACTTACGGATCATTTCGGGTGATTCCGTCGCCTTGTGGCATGGACGGGAGCTTGCGGACCTGCCGTACGGGGCGGGGCGGCCCAGTGCGATGATGGCCCGGCCATGACTGCCCCCCACCAGCGCCAGGCGCGCGCCGGAGCCGACCTCCGACTGCTGCGGGCCGCGATGTTCGCCGCGGTGTGCCTCGTGCTGTCCGCCGGGGGCCATGTGCTCGCCTCCTGCGCCACCGTCCCGCTGTGGACGCTCGGCGCCGGGTTCCTCGCCGTGTTCGTGCTCGCGGTGCCCCTCGCCGGACGGGAGCGGTCGCTCCCGGGCATCGCCGGGGCGCTCGCGGTCGGGCAGCTCGGGCTGCACGCGCTGTTCGGGCTCGGCCAGCACGGCACGGCCATGGCCGCGGGCGGCACGGGCGGCGGTTCGCTCGTCGAGCGCGCGGCCCGCATCGTGTGCGGGGCGGGCGGGGCGACCATCACCCCCGTCCAGGCCCGGCAGATCCTGGAGACCGCGGGGCTCGACCCGTCCGGCGGCCACGGCGCGCACGCCCACGCCACCGGCGAGGCGGCGGCCGCGCAGTCCGCGATGGTCCCGGGCTCGGCGATGTCCCTCCTGCCGACGCTGCCGATGCTGCTCGCGCACGTGCTCGCGGCGGTGGCCGCGGGCTGGCTGCTGCGCCGCGGCGACGTGGCGCTCATGCGGCTCGTCCGGCTCTCCGCCCAGGGGGCTCAGGGGGTCGCCCAAGGGGCGCAATTGCGTTCCCTGCGCGCCGCCCTCGCTCTGGTGCGCGCGCTGCGCGCCGGGCTTCCCGGTGCGGCGGAGCCGACCTCCGGTCCGGCGCGCGCGGCCCGTGCCCTCGTGCCGCCGAAGCTCCGGGCGGCCGCGCTCCAGCACACGGTGATCCGGCGCGGCCCGCCCGCGCCCACCGCGTTCTCGCTCGCCGCCTGACGCGGCCCGCTCCACGCGACACCTACGCGTACGCGCACGCAGTGACGTACGACGTACCGAGTGACGCACCGGCGTACGGACGTACTGCTGTCGGAGGGGTGCCGCTCGGCGCGCCCGCACGGGTGCGCGGCCAGTCGGCCCGCGCACCGCGTCCCCTTCCGCACACCTCACGTACGCACGGCCGTGCCTCCGCTCGTCGGGGGTCCCACGGGTCCCGCCACGACGGCCCGGCCGCCGCGCACTCCTGCCGAAACTGGAGCATTCCGCGATGACGACCCAGAAGTCCCCGAAGTCCGCCGTCCTCACCCGCGCCTGTGCCGTGGGCGGCGTCGCCGCCTCCGCCGTCCTGCTGCTGTCCGTGCCCGCCTTCGCGCACGTCAGCGTCACCCCCGAGGGCCAGGCGGCCAAGGGCGGCTACGCGACCGTCAACTTCAAGGTCCCGAACGAGCGCGACGACGCCTCGACGACCAAGCTGGAAGTCACCTTCCCCGCCGACCACCCGCTCGCGTCCGTGATGCCGCAGCCCGTGCCCGGCTGGAAGGCGAAGGTCACCAAGACCAAGCTCGACAAGCCGATCGAGATCCACGGCGAGAAGATCAACGAGGCCGTCTCCAAGGTCACCTGGACCGCCGACGGCAAGGGCGTGGAGCCCGGCTACTTCCAGAAGTTCCCGCTGTCCATCGGCCAGCTGCCCGAGGACGCCGACGAACTGGTCTTCAAGGCCCTGCAGACGTACGACAACAAGGAAGTCGTCCGCTGGATCGAGCCGCAGAAGGGTGACGAGGAGCCGGAGTACCCGGCGCCGACGCTCGCGCTGACCGCCGCGTCGGACGACCACCACGGCGCCTCCGCCGCCAAGGACGACAAGTCCGACGCCAAGTCCGGCGACGCCAAGCAGGAGACCGCGTCGGACGGCGACAGCAGCGACACCACCGCGCGCACCCTCGGCATCGTCGGCATCGTCGTCGGCGTGGCGGGGGTCGCCTTCGGCGTCGTCGCCCAGCGCCGCCGCGCCACCAGCTGAGGCGTCGCCGCCCAGGCCGCCCTCGGGACGCGCCGCCGCCGGACACCCGGCCCCGGCGCGTCCCGGCCCCCTCACATCTGGGACATTTTCGTATGCGCAAGTTGAGCAACCAGACCACCACGTCGGGCCCGAAGACCACGAAGAGGCGCGCGTTCGCCGGCGCGGCCCTGCTCGCCGCCGCGGGACTCACGCTGACCGCCTGCGGCGGGGACAACGGCGACAAGAAGGACAAGCCGATCGCCGACGTCTCCATGGAGGCGGAGTCGAAGCAAGCCGCGACCGTCCTCGACAAGCCGTTCAAGAAGCCGGACCTGGTCCTCACCGACACCCACGGCAAGAAGTACGACCTGCGCGAGCGGACCAAGGGCAAGCCGGTGCTGCTGTACTACGGCTACACCAACTGCCCCGACGTCTGTCCGCTGACGATGAGCAACATCGCCGTCGCCAAGAAGGACATGCTGCGCAAGAAGGCCGTCACCAAGGCGGAGCTCGACCAGCTCCAGGTCGTCTTCGTGACCACCGACCCCGAGCGGGACACGCCCAAGGAACTCGGCAAGTGGCTGAAGTCCCAGGACCCCGAGTTCATCGGCCTCACCGGTGACTTCCCGACCATCCAGGCCAGCGCCCGGACGGTCGGCATCAGCATCGAGCCGTCCAAGAAGCTCAAGAACAACAAGATCGAGTCGATGCACGGCACGCAGGTCATCGCCTTCTCCCCGAAGACCGACGCCGGATACGTCGTCTACAACGGCCAGGACACCCGCGCCGAGGAGTACGCGCAGGACCTCCCCAAGATCATCAAGGGACAGAACCCGTGAACCACCGCACCACCCGGCGCCGCCTCCTCACCGGCTGTGCCATAGCACTGACCGCGGGCCTCGCCCTGACCGGCTGCAACGACGACAAGGACGCCAAGGGGGCGAAGGACGCGTCCGACAAGCCCGAGCTGACGGTCAGCGGCGCCTACATCCCCGTCCCCGCCATGGACGACATGGCGGGCGGCTTCTTCACGCTCACCAACAAGGGCGCCGCCGACACGCTCACCTCGGCGTCCAGCCCGCTCGCGGGCAGCGTGACCCTGCACGCCACCAAGGGCAGCACGATGAAGGAGCAGAAGTCCTTCGCCGTGCCCGCGAACGGCGAACTCGTCTTCGCCCGCGGCGGCAACCACATCATGCTCGAGAAGCTGAAGCACAAGCCCAAGCTCGGCGACAAGGTGAAGATCACGCTCCGCTTCGAGAAGTCGGGCCCGATCACGGTCGAGATGCCGGTGAAGGAAGCGACGTACAACCCGAAGCCGGGCTCCGGAACGACGGACTCCCACAAGGCCGACAAGGGCGACACGGCTGACAAGGGCGACGCGGCCGACACGGGCAAGACCGGCTCCGGCGAGCCGGACTCCGGCAAGAAGACGCACTCCGGCGACCCGAAGACGCACTCCGAGCACGACCAGCACGCCACGGCCGACGCTTCCAAGGCCGATCAGCACGCCTCGCACTCGTCGCACGCCTCGCACTCGTCGCACTCGTCGCACTGAGGGGACTGAAGAGTTGATGCGGACCACCGCTCCCCGCCCGGGGCCGGACCTCGCCGGACTCGGGCGCCTGCTGCTCGTCGCCGCGGCCCTGGTCTCCGCCGTGCTCGGCGCCGTCCTCGCCACCGCGGCGCCCGCCGACGCGCACGCCGCGCTGACCGACAGCGATCCCAAGCGGGGGGCGGTGGTCGCCAAGGCACCCGACCAGGTGTCCCTGACCTTCTCCGAGAAGGTCGCCATGTCCGACGGCTCGGTACGGGTCCTCGACCCCGCGGGCAAGCGCGCCGACACCGGCAAGACGACCGACCTCGGCTCCACCACGTACGGCGTGAAGCTGAAGCCCGGTCTGCCCGACGGCACCTTCACCGTCGCCTACCAGGTCGTCTCCGCCGACAGCCACCCCATCGCCGGAGCCTTCACCTTCTCCATCGGCGCACCCTCCGACACCAAGGTCGCGCTGCCCGACCAGGAGGTCGGCGGCGGCCTCGTCGGCACGCTCTACGACACGGCGCGCTATCTCTCGTACGCCGGGTTCATCGTCGTCGTCGGCGGTGCCGCCTTCGTCCTCGGCTGCTGGCCGCGCGGCGCGGGCGTGCGGCCGCTCCAGCGCCTCGTCGTCTCCGGCTGGCTCACCCTGACCGGCGCCACCCTGGCCACGCTCCTGCTGCGCGCGCCCTACACCGGCTCCGGGAAGCTCGCCGACGCCTTCGACCTCGCGAAGCTGGGTGACGTCCTGCAGACCAAGACGGGCGCCGCGCTCGTCTCGCGGCTGCTGCTCCTCGCGGCCGCCGCCCTGTTCATCGCCGTCCTGTTCGGCGCGTACGACAAGCGCGAGGACCCCAAGGAGAAGCGGGACCTGGCCTTCGGCCTGGCCGTCGGCGGCGGGGTCGTCGCCATCGGCATCGCGGCGACCTGGGCGCTCGCCGAGCACGCCTCGACCGGCATCCAGGCGGGGCTCGCCATGCCCGTCGACGTGCTGCACCTGCTCGCCGTCGCCGTCTGGCTCGGCGGGGTCGTGGCGCTGCTGCTGTGTCTGTACCGGGCGCCGCTGATCGACGCGAGTGCCGTACGCCGCTTCTCCGCGGTGGCCTTCGGCAGCGTCGTCACCCTCGCCGGGACCGGGCTCTACCAGTCGTGGCGGCAGGTCGGTTCCTGGACCGCGCTCGTGGAGACCGACTACGGGCAGCTGCTCCTGATCAAGGTCGGGCTCGTCGTCGTCCTCGTCGGCATCGCCTCCGTGTCGCGCCGCTGGACCGGGCGCATCCTCGCCGAGGCGGGCGGCCTGGCACCCGAGGCGGCGGCGACGGCGGTCGTCGAACAGCGCACGTCCGCCACGCAGGCCACGTCGGCCACGAAGGCCAAGAACTCCACGGCCGCCAAGAGCGCGAGCAGCAAGAAGAAGAAGCCCGTCGCCGTCGCGCACAGCTCCAAGACCGGGGTGTCGGCGACGGTGGACACGGACGCCGGGACCGGCACCGGCACGTCCCCCGACAAGGCCAAGGACCAGGCCAAGGACAAGCCCGGTGACAAGGCAGGCGACAAGCCCGCCGGTGACGACAAGCGCGCCGCCCAGCTCGCCCGGCAGCGGGCCGCCGTGGACGCCGCCCGGGAGAAGCGGGTCCGCGACGCCGACCCGCACCGCTCCGGCCTGCGCCGCTCGGTGCTCGCCGAGGTCGGTGTCGCCGTCGTCCTGCTCGCCGTCACCACGGCCCTGACCACCACCGAGCCGGGGCGCACCGAGGAAGAGGCCAAGAACGCCACCTCGTCCGCGCCCCAGAGCGCCGGGCCCGTCAAGATCAAGATCCCGTTCGACACCGGCGGCCAGGACGGCAAGGGCACCGTGCGCCTCGAACTCGACCCCGGCCGCACCGGCAGCAACGACCTGCACGTGTACGCGACCCGTCCCAACGGCAGCGCCTTCGACATCCCCGAGGTGAAGATCGCCTTCACGCTCAAGGCCAAGGACGTCGGCCCCCTGCCGGTCACCCCCGACCGCATCGCCACCGGACACTGGAGCGCGAGCGGAGTGCAGATCCCCATGGCCGGCGACTGGAAGGTCGCGGTGACCGTCCGCACCTCCGACATCGACCAGGTCACCCTCGACAAGAACGTGCAGATCGGCTGAACCCCATGACGGACCACACCATTTCGCGACGGCGCCTGCTCGGTACGGCGGGCGCCACCGGCCTCGCACTCGGCGCGGCAGGCGGCGCGGCCGGATACGCGGCGGCGTCCTCGGGCTCGTCCGGCGGCTCGGAGACGACGGGCACGCCGCTGACGTCGCTCGGCGCCGATGAGGTGATGTTTCACGGGAAACATCAGCCCGGGATCACCACCCCCGTGCAGTCCTGTGGCCATCTGGTCGCCTTCGACCTCGCCCCGGGCTCCGGGCGCAAGGAGGCGGCGGCCCTGCTGCGCCGCTGGTCAGCGGTGGCGCAGCGGCTGATGGCGGGCAAGCCGGTGGAGGGCCGCGGCCGGGACACCGACATCGCACGCGACGCGGGACCTTCCTCGCTGACCGTCACCTTCGGCTTCGGCCACAGCTTCTTCGGCCGCACCGGTCTGGAGAAGCAGCGCCCGGCCGCCCTCGACCCGCTGCCGGAGTTCTCCTCCGACCGCCTCGACAAGGCCCGCGGCAACGGCGACCTGTGGGTGCAGATCGGCGCCAACGACTCCCTGGTCGCCTTCCACGCGCTGCGCGCCCTGCAGAACGAGACGGGCTCGGCGGCGCGGCTCCGCTGGCAGATGAACGGCTTCAACCGCTCGCCCGGCGCCACCGCCCGCCCCATGACGGCACGCAACCTCATGGGCCAGATCGACGGCACGAACAACCCGAAGCCGTCCGACGACGACTTCGACAAGCGGATCTTCGTGCCCGACAAGGCCGCCGACGCCGACCCCGCCTGGATGGCGGGCGGCTCGTACGCCGTCGTACGCCGCATCCGCATGCTCCTGGACGACTGGGAAGGGCTCTCCGCCAAGGCCCAGGAGGACGTCATCGGCCGCCGCAAGGCCGACGGCGCGCCGCTGACGGGCGGCACGGAGACCACCGAGATGGACCTAGAGAAGACGACCGCGGGCGGCGACCTCGTGGTCCCGCTCAACGCGCACGCCCGCATCAGCCGCCCCGACCAGAACGGGGGCGCCGCGATGCTGCGCCGCCCGTTCTCGTACCACGACGGCTTCACCGACAAGGGGGAGCCGGACGCGGGCCTGCTCTTCATCTGCTGGCAGGCCGACCCGCTGCGCGGCTTCGTCCCGGTGCAGCGCAAGCTCGACCGGGGCGACGCCCTGTCGAAGTTCATCCGGCACGAGTCGAGCGGGGTGTACGCGGTGCCGGGCGGGGCGGAAGCCGGTGGATACGTGGGGCAGGCGTTGCTGGAGGGCTGACCCGCGCCGGGCGGTGGCGGAGGGGCCGTCGGCGGCGGACGGTGGCGGAGGGGCCGTCGGCGGCGGACGGTGGCGGAGGGGCCGTCGGCGGCGGACGCGTACGCCCGGCCCGTCCGCCGCATTAGGGTGACGGCATGTCGGCGACGCGCTACACCTACCTCGGCCCTGAAGGCACCTTCACCGAAGCCGCCCTGCGCACCCTGCCGGAGGCCGCGACCCGCGAGCTGGTGCCGATGGTCTCGGTGCCCGCGGCCCTCGACGCCGTGCGCGCGGGCGAGGCCGCGGCGGCGCTGGTGCCGATCGAGAACTCGGTGGAGGGCGGCGTCACGACCACCGTGGACGAGCTCGCCAAGGGCGAGCCGTTGATGATCTACCGCGAGGTGGTCCTGCCGATCGCCTTCGCCCTCCTGGTGCGTCCGGGCACCGCGCTCAAGGACGTCAAGACGGTGACCGGGCACCCGGTGGCCCAGCCGCAGGTGCGCAACTGGCTGGCCGCCCAGCTGCCGGACGCGGTGTGGGAGTCGGCGGCGTCGAACGCGGACGGCGCCCGCCTGGTGCAGGAGGGCCGGTTCGACGCGGCGTTCGCGGGCGAGTTCGCCGCGGCGACGTACGGGCTCGAACCGCTGGTCACCGAGATCCACGACGCGGCGAACGCGGAGACGCGGTTCGTCCTCGTGGGCCGCCCGGCCCGGCCCGCGGCGCCGACGGGCGCGGACAAGACCTCGCTGGTGATCTGGCTCGGCGACGACCACCCCGGCGCGCTGCTCGAACTGCTCCAGGAGTTCGCGGTGCGCGGCGTCAACCTGATGCGCATCGAGTCCCGCCCGACCGGTCGCGGCATCGGCGACTACTGCTTCTCCGTGGACGCCGAGGGCCACATCACGGACCGCCGCGTCGGCGAGGCCCTGATGGGCCTGAAGAGGATCTGCCCGAAGGTGCGCTTCCTCGGCTCGTATCCGCGGGCCGGAGTGGCACCGGAGAACGTACGGCCGCTGCGGCCCGGGACGTCCGACGAGGACTTCACGTCGGCGTCGGACTGGCTCGCGCGCAGCCAGGACGGCCGATTCTGAGCGTTTGACGCCCCGCCACCGGGTCTTCCCGGCGCTTCCGCCTGCCTGCACACAGACCTGGATCGGTAGTCCTACCTGCAGATTTATGTTGTCCACAGAAGTTATCCACAGGTCCCCTTCTCGACCTGGGGACAAGTCGACACTGCAGTGCGACATCGTCGACAAAACGGCACTCAGCACCCAAGTCCGCCCACAGCCACTCCCGTCACTCCTTCGTCCACCTTTTTCCATGTGGTGACACTTTGGAGTTAACCAATTCCACTCGAAAGTTGGCGCTGAGCAGGTTTGGGAAGGGAATCCTTCACCGTGGGGGACCATGAAAGGGACCCCGATCCGGCGTCCACAGATCTTTCGCACAGCCTGTGGATAACTTTCCGGACACTCCGATTCCTGTGGACAACCAGCTCCCCAAGTCCCGTTTCCCACAAGGGAATCCGGTCAAGGCGGCGAGGCCCATCTGCCCCGATTCGGGGAATGACGCCCGTTTTATTGACCCTCCCGGACCATGCGCCGGGACCGCGACGAGCACCCAGCGAGCACGCGCCCACACCCGCGAAAGCGCGGGAGGCGGGCGAGACGATGGGCGAGAAATTCACATTCCGGCATTTCGGTCATATCGGAGGTCAGGGGAAAATCAAGTCGTGGGCCGGAAGCGCACGAAGGTAGCCTGGGGGGGTGATTGACCTTCGCCTGCTCCGTGAGGACCCCGACCGTGTTCGCGCTTCGCAGCGCGCCCGTGGAGAGGACGTCGGCCTCGTCGACTCCCTCCTCTCCGCCGACGAGCGGCGCAGGTCGTCAGGGGTCCGCTTCGACGAGCTCCGTTCCGAGCAGAAGGCGCTCGGCAAGCTCATCCCCAAGGCCTCCGGCGACGAGAAGGCCGAGCTCCTGAAGAAGGCGGGCGAGCTGGCCGCCGCGGTCAAGGCCGCGAACGCCGAGCAGGACGAGGCCGACGAGGAGACCAAGCGCCTGCTCCTCCGCCTCGGCAACCTCGTGCACCCGGACGTCCCGGTCGGCGGCGAGGAGGACTTCGTCGTCCTGGAGACGCACGGCACCGTCCGCGACTTCGCCGCCGAGGGCTTCGAGCCGAAGGACCACCTGGAGCTCGGCCAGGCGCTCGGCGCCATCGACGTCGAGCGCGCCGCCAAGGTCTCCGGCTCGCGCTTCTACTACCTGACGGGCGTCGGCGCGCTCCTGGAGCTCGCGCTGGTCAACGCGGCCATCGCGCAGGCCACCGAGGCCGGGTTCATCCCGATGCTGACCCCCGCGCTCGTCCGCCCGCACGCCATGGAGGGCACGGGCTTCCTCGGCCAGGCCGCGGAGAACGTGTACCACCTGGAGAAGGACGACTTCTACCTGGTCGGCACCTCCGAGGTCCCGCTCGCGGCGTACCACATGGACGAGATCATCGAGGCCGACAAGCTCCCCCTGCGGTACGCGGGCTTCTCGCCCTGCTTCCGCCGCGAGGCGGGCACGTACGGCAAGGACACCCGCGGCATCTTCCGGGTGCACCAGTTCGACAAGGTCGAGATGTTCTCGTACGTCGCCCCCGAGGACGCCGTGGCCGAGCACCAGCGGCTCCTCGACTGGGAGAAGCAGTGGCTGAACAGCCTGGAACTGCCCTTCCAGGTGATCGACGTCGCCACGGGCGACCTGGGCGCGTCCGCCTCCCGCAAGTTCGACTGCGAGGCGTGGATCCCCACCCAGGGCAAGTACCGCGAGCTGACCTCCACGTCGAACTGCGACGGCTTCCAGGCCCGTCGGCTCTCCGTGCGCATGCGCGAGGACAAGGACGGCAAGAAGACCGTCCAGCCGCTCGCCACCCTGAACGGCACGCTGTGCGCCGTGCCGCGCACCATCGTGGCGCTCCTGGAGAACCACCAGCTCGCGGACGGCTCCGTGCGCGTCCCCGAGGTGCTCCGTCCGTACCTGGGCGGCCGCGAGATCCTGGAGCCCCTCGCCAAGTGAGCTCCGACGGCCCCGCCTTTCCGTACAAGCTCGTCGCCACCGACCTCGACGGAACGCTCCTGCGTCCCGACGACTCGGTGTCGGCGCGCACCCGTGACGCGCTCACCGCGGCCACCGCGGCGGGCGCGGCCCACATCATCGTCACCGGCCGCTCGGTGCCGTGGACGCGGCACGTCCTCGAGGACCTCGGCTACGAGGGCATCGCCGTGTGCGGCCAGGGCGCGCAGGTCTACCACGCGGGCGAGCGGCGCCTGCTCACGTCGGTCACGCTGGACCGGCAGCTGGCGGGCCTGGCGCTGGCGAAGATAGAGGCGGAGGTCGGCCCGCTGGCGCTCGCCGCGAGCCGTGACGGCATCGACGGCGAGGTCCTCGTCGGCCCCGGGTACGTGGTCCAGGACGGCCCGCTCCCCGCGGTCCCGCTCGCCGACCCGGCCGACCTGTGGTCGGCTCCGCTGAACAAGCTGTACGTCCAGCACCCGGGCCTCGACGACGACGCGCTCACGGCCGTGGCGCGGGAGGTCGCGGGGGACCTCGTGGGCGTCACGATGGCCGGCGAGGGCATCGTGGAGATACTGCCGCTGGGTCTGACCAAGGCGACGGGCCTGTCCCTGGCCGCCCGTCGGCTCGGCGCGAAGGCCGTGGACACGATCGCGTTCGGCGACATGCCCAACGACATCCCCATGTTCGCCTGGTCCGCCCACGGTGTGGCCATGGCCAACGCCCATGAGGAGCTCAAGGCGGTCGCGGACGAGGTGACGACGTCCAACGAGGCCGACGGCATCGCGGTCGTCCTGGAACGGCTGCTGGGTTAGGCGCGACGCCGGGCTCCGGTGCGGCTCGGACAGGGCGCCGGGCTCCGGCCCGGCACACCCCCTCCGGGAGGGGCGGCCCGCGCAGTGCTGCGCGCTCGAAGCGGCCGCCCCCGGGCGGTCTCCCCCGTGACGGGGCTCCACGGAGTGGGTGAGGACTCCGGAGCCTGCCGCGGACCGCCCTGCCGGAAGCGCGACGCCCCTTGCGGACCGTCGGCTTCACTCCCGGTAGGAGAACGCCGGAGTGGTGGCTTCCGGCGTGTGGTGACACAACTACTGTGCCGGGCCCGGTGGTTGCCCGCCACCGAATTTCTCGCGGGCCGAGCCGGGCACGCTTCCGGGCTCAGCCCTCGCGCCGCTTGCGTCTGCGCTTGCGGGCCCGGCTGAAGAACCACCCGGCGGGCGGCTCGTCGGACCGCCACGGCTGCGGCTCGGGGGCCTGCTGCCGCCAGCGGGCGGTGAGCATCCGGGCCCGCGCGGAGGGCTCGGCGGCCCCGGCAGACCGTATGAAGTCGTCGTCGAGGACCACCTCGTCCCAGGCGTCCCTCCCGGGACCCTCGCCCCGTCCCTCGTCCGATGCCATCGCGGCACCTCCTAGACACTCCTGCGCATCCCCTTCCCACCAGTGTCCCGGCAGGAGGGTGAAGGCACCGTCAAGGCGGCTCGCCGGGGCTACTCGTCCCCGGCGACGGTCAGGGTCCGCAGCTTCTGGCCCGCGTACCAGGTGGCCCCGGCCGTGACCACGACCAGCAGGATCACGGCGGCGGGCAGGCCCACGTCGGAGGTCACGAGCTGGCCCCCGTCGGCGGCCTTGTGGGCCACGGCGAGCGACCACTGCTGGACGCTCAGCGTGCGGGCCCCGGAGACCAGGGAGCCGAAGAGGGCCTCCCAGACGAGCGCGTACACGAGCCCGAAGACCACGGCGTGCCGGGTGACCGTGCCGAGCAGCAGGAAGATCGCCGCGTACGCGATGGAGGACACCAGGGCGGCGATCGTGTAGGCGACGGCGACCTGCTGGCTGTTGCCGTTGAGGATCAGGCCCGCGATGAGCGTCGGGACCGCCGAGAACGCCATGGTGACGGCGACGGCCACGGTGAGCTTGGTGACGATGATCGTGGGGCGTTTGACCGGCTTGGACAGCAGGTACATCACGGAGCCGTCGTCGATCTCGGGGCCGATGGCGCCGGTGCCCGCGATGACGCCGATGATCGGCACCATGGTGGCGAGCGCGAAGCCGCCGAGCAGGTCGGAGGCCACTTGGTCGTCGGCGCCGCTGAAGCCGCGCACCGCGGCCGCGATCACGACGAGCAGCAGGGGCAGGGCGAAGAGGATCAGTGCCCGGCGGCGGCCGAGCAGGGCCCGGTAGGTGAGCCGGGCGACAGTGGGGTCGTACACGATGGCTCCCTTTCAGGCCGCGACGAGGTAGGAGAAGACCGACTCGAGGGACTCGTCCGAGGGCGAGACCGTGAGCAGCCGGATGTCGTGTTCGCGCGCGACGCGGGGCAGCAGGCTGGTGAACCGGCCGAAGTCGACGGCCTGGATGCGCAGTGCGCCCTCCTTGAGGTCGACCTCGATGCCCGCGGTGGACGGGTCGGCGATCAGCGCGGCCGCGAGCGCGCGGTCGTCGCTGGAGCGCACCAGGTAGCGGTGCGGCCGGTCCGTCATGAGGCGGCGGATCTTCCGGAAGTCACCACTCGCGGCGTGCCGCCCGGCGACGATCACCTCGATGTGCGAGGCGAGCTGTTCGACCTCTTCGAGGATGTGGGAGGAGAACAGGACGGTGCGGCCCTCGTCGCCCATCTTCCGCAGCAGGTCCATGAGCTGCATGCGCTGGCGCGGGTCCATGCCGTTGAAGGGTTCGTCGAGCAGCAGCACGGACGGTTCGTGGACGAGCGCGGAGGCCATCTTCACGCGCTGCCGCATGCCCTTGGAGTACGTGGAGATCTTGCGGTCCTGCGCGTACTCCATCTCGACCGTGGCGAGGGCCCGTTGGGCCGCCTTCTTGCCCAGGCCGTGCAACTCGGCGTTGGCGACGACGAATTCGATGCCGGTGAGGAAGTCGTACATGCCCTCGCGCTCGGGCACGATGCCGAGGTGCTTGTAGATCTCCTCGTTGCGCCAGGTGGGCTTTCCGTCGAGGGTGACGGAGCCGGTGGAGGGGGCGAGGAAGCCGCCCATCATGCTGATGAGGGTGGACTTCCCGGCGCCGTTGGGGCCGAGCAGGCCGGTGACTCCGGGGCTGATGGTCATCGTGACGTCGTTGACGGCCACCACGTTGCCGAACCAGCGTGAGACGTGGTCGATGCTGATCGTGGTCATAGTCCGGCCTTCCGGTAGCGGCGCATGAGAGCCGCGTAGCTGCCCGCTACGAGGGCGAGAACGAGGAGGAGGTAGACGACCCCGACGCCCGCCGAGGGGCCTTCGTTGCCGGGGAACGAGGAGGTCGCGCCGAGGAAGGCGGTCTGCACGCCGTCGATGAGGGTGATCGGCGAGAACAGGCCGAGCCACTGGATGGCGGTTTCGTTGCCCCCCTGTTCGTCCGCGATGGCCTGGACAGTGGACACCGCTCCGTAGGAGATGGTGAGCACGGCGATGACGGCGGCGATGCCGAAGCCGCGGCGGGGCGTCACGGCGGAGATGACGAGCGCGATCCCGGAGAAGAGCAACGACAGCAGGGCGACGGAGACGAGCCCCTGGGCGAACCCCTTCGTCTGCTCCGCGAAGTCCAGCTTCGCCAACAGCGCCCCTACGTAGAGCACGATCAGCGGCGTCGCGGTGAGGACGAACAGGGCCGACGCCATGGCCGCGAACTTCGCGCGTACGTAGTCGACGCGTTCGATGGGGCGGGAGAAGTACAGCGGCACGGTCTTGAACCGCAGGTCCCTGGAGACGGTCTGCGGGGCCTGGGCCGCCAAGTAGAGGCCGATGACGGCCTGGAGGAGCACCGCGTAGCGCGTGTAGTCCACGGGCAGTTCGTCGGCCTTGGTGGTGATGGCGACCGCGACCATGATCAGCGCGGGGGCGCACATGACCCCGAAGAGGATCATCGGGAGCACCTTGGACTTGGCCGAGCGGCCGAGGCCGTAGGCGCCGCGCAGGCTCTGCGAGTACAGCGAGCGGGTGGCGTAGGCACGGCCGAGGCGGGGGCCGTCGTAGGTGCGGTATCCGATGTTGTGGATCTGGGTGGCGCCGGCGTCGCGCGCCCGTGTCGACTCGGCGGTCATCGCTTGCCGCCTCCCGTCTGCTCGGCGGCGGCCGTGGTCGCCGCCCGGGCGGCCGCGTGCTCGGAGACCTGCTCCGGCCGCGGCTCGTCCTGGGAGCGGAAGACCTCCGCGATGTGGTGCCTGCGCTGTTCCATGCGGACGAGGCCGAGGCCGAGGTCGGCGACGGTGTCCCGGACGAGGTCGTACGTCGCCTCGTCCGTGGCGTCGAGCAGGAAGATGTGGCCCGCGCCGGGCAGCCCGCCCCCGTCGTCGTGGGTGGTCACGCCGTGGGCGTGCAGGGCCGCGCGCAGCGCGCCGGTGCCGTCGGGGTGCTCGTCGCTGTCGGTGACCTCGATGGCGAGGGTCGTGGTGCTCTGCGTGAAGTCCGTGGTGGAGCTGGAGC
The DNA here is from genome assembly GCF_044544845.1 of Streptomyces sp. NPDC053474. Lineage (NCBI taxonomy): Bacteria > Bacillati > Actinomycetota > Actinomycetes > Kitasatosporales > Streptomycetaceae > Streptomyces > Streptomyces sp. NPDC053474. The sequence goes on along the minus strand of NZ_JBITXV010000002.1, from coordinate 577,203 downwards.
GCAGGAGCTTGCCGCCGTCGATGACGACGACGTGGTCGCAGGTGCGCTCCAGCTCGCCGAGGAGGTGTGACGTGACCAGGACGGAGATGCCGAAGTCGGTGTGCACGCGCCGGATCAGGTCCAGCATCTCGTCGCGGCCGACGGGGTCGAGGCCGTTGGTCGGCTCGTCGAGGAAGACCAGCTGGGGGTCGTGCACGAGCGCCTGGGCGAGCTTCACGCGCTGCTTCATGCCGGTCGAGTAGCCGCCGATGGGGCGGTAGCGCTCCTCGTAGAGGCCGACGTGGCGCAGGGTGTCGGCGGTGCGCTCGCGGGCCGCGGCGGGCGGCAGGCCGGACATGCGCGCCATGTGGACGACGAACTCGGTGGCCGAGACGTCGGGCGGCAGGCAGTCGTGCTCGGGCATGTAGCCGACGCGCTCGCGGATCTCGCCGCCGCTGGTGGCGACGTCGAGGCCGAGCACGGACGCGGTGCCCTCCGTGGCGGGGGACAGACCCAGCAGGATCTTGATCATCGTTGACTTGCCGGCGCCGTTGGCTCCGACGAGTCCGGTCACACCGGGCCCGATGTCCAAGGTCAGCCGGTCAAGCGCGGTCACCTTCGGGAACCGCTTGCTCAGGCTTTCGGTCGCGATCACAGTCACGTGTTCGACGGTAGTGGCGCGGACCACACCGGGGCGTCAGTCCACAGGCTGTCTCCGCCCTCACTCTGGAGTATTACGGGCCCGTAGGGGTCGTCCGGAGGTCGAACCCCTGGGGGTTCCTCCGGAGGCCCCCTCAGGGTTCTTCCGGACCTGTCCCGAAGGCTCACGCAGACCTATTGACGCAGCCGCCAGGCATTGTCACATTCATCAGTGTCAAGTTACGAGCACGTACGGGGACGGCACGGTGACGCGGCGCGTCGGGGTGCCGTCCCGGCGGGCGTGGACCGGACACGGGACGGACGGTGGCATGACCTCAGCAGTGAAGGGTGAACTCTCCGCGGAGCTGCGGGGGTTCCGCCGCGTGCAGACCCTCGCGTACGAATGCGCGGAAGCGGTCGCCGCCCAGCTCAAGCCGGGCGTGACGGAGCGCGAGGCGGCGCGGATGCAGCGGGTGTGGCTGCGCGAGCGAGGCGTGCGGGACTGGTTCCACCTGCCCTTCGCCTGGTTCGGCGACCGCACGGCGTTCGTGAACTTCCGGGTGCCGCTGCAGTTCTTCCCCACCCACCGCAGGCTGGAGCCGGGGATGCCGTTCATCCTCGACATGGCCCCGGTGTTCGAGGGCTATACGGCCGACATCGGCTACTCGGGCTGCCTCGGGCTCAATCCGGTCCACGACCGGCTCCTCGCCGACCTGCGGGCGCACCGCGAGCTGATCCTGCGCGAGGTGCGCGAGCGCCGCCCGCTGCGCGAGATCTACGAAGACGTGGACCGGCTCATGGTCCGCCAGGGCTACGCCAACCGCCATCGCGCCTATCCCTTCGGCGTCATCGCGCACAAGGTCGACCGGGTCAAGGAGCGCCGCTTCTCGCCGCACGTGTTCGGCTTCGGCACCCAGTCCCTGAAGGGCCTCGCGAGCGACGCGCTGCACGGCCACCGGGACGGCTGGTCGCCCCTGTGGTCGCCGTACAAGTTCTCCGACCACCCGCCGCGGCCGGGCCTGTGGGCGGTCGAGCCGCACCTCGGATTCCGGGGCACGGGGGCGAAGTTCGAGGAGATCCTGGTCGTCACCGACTCCAAGGACCCCGAGGAGAGCGCGTTCTGGCTGGACGACGACCTGCCGCACGTGCGGCGCTGGTCCGTGGAAGACGCTGAGAGGGCTGCCGTATGACGACCGTGGAACTGAAGGGCGCGCGCGAGCGCTGGGTGCGCACCGGCGGGGTGGAGCTGTGCGTCGCCGAGCTGGGCGAGGCCGGGCGGCCCACGGTGCTGCTCGTGCACGGCTATCCGGACTCCAAGGAAGTGTGGTCCGAGGTCGCCACGCGCCTGGCCGAGCGCTTCCACGTCGTGCTGTACGACGTGCGCGGCCACGGCAGGTCGACGGCCCCCAAGCCGCTGCGCGGCGGCTTCACGCTGGAGAAGCTGACGGACGACTTCCTCGCGGTCGCCGACGCGGTCAGCCCGGACGAGCCGGTGCACCTGGTGGGCCACGACTGGGGCTCGGTGCAGGCCTGGGAGTTCGTGACGGTCCAGCGCACCCAGGGACGGATCGCGTCCTTCACGTCGATGTCCGGCCCGTCCCTCGACCACTTCGGACACTGGATCAAGAAGCGCCTGTCCCGGCCCACGCCGCGCCGGGCCGCCCAGCTCGTCAACCAGGGCGCCAAGTCCTGGTACGTGTACATGCTGCACACCCCGGTCCTCCCCGAGCTGGCCTGGCGCGGCCCGCTCGGCCGGCGCTGGCCGAAGATCCTCCAGCGCGTGGAGAAGGTGCCCGCGGACGGCTACCCCACGCCGTCCCTGCCCACGGACGCCGCGCACGGCGCCTGGCTCTACCGCGACAACGTCCGCGCCCGGCTGCGCCGCCCCCGCCCGGACGCGTACGCGCACGCGCCGGTGCAGCTCATCACGCCCTCGGGCGACGCCTTCCTGTCCCAGCGGCTGTACGACGACCTGGACCAGTGGGCCCCGGAGCTGACCCGGCGCACGCTGCCCGCCAAGCACTGGGTGCCGCGCACCCGCCCTGACCAACTGACCTCCTGGATCACGGAGTTCGTCACCGCCCACGAGGACGGCGTGCCGCCGGTGGCGAGCGCGGCCGAGGCTCCGGGCACGTACGCCGAGCGGTTCTCCGGCCAGCTGGTGCTCGTCACAGGCGCGGGCAGCGGCATCGGGCGGGCCACGGCCTTCGCGTTCGCCGAGGCGGGCGCGCGCGTGGTGGCCGTCGACCGGGACGCGGAGAGCGCGGCCCGCACCGCCGAGCTGTCCCGGCTCGTCGGTGCCCCCGCGGCCTGGGCCGAGACGGTCGACGTGAGCGACGAGCAGGCGATGGAGAAGCTCGCCGAGAAGGTCGCCGCGGAGTATGGCGTGGTGGACGTCCTGGTGAACAACGCGGGCGTCGGCCTGTCCGGCTCCTTCCTCGACACCAGCGCCGAGGACTGGAAGAAGGTCCTGGACGTCAATCTGTGGGGCGTCATCCACGGCTGCCGCCTCTTCGGCAAGCAGATGGCCGAGCGCGGCCAGGGCGGCCACATCGTGAACACCGCGTCGGCGGCGGCCTATCAGCCCTCGCGCGCCCTGCCCGCGTACAGCACGTCGAAGGCGGCCGTCCTGATGCTCAGCGAGTGCCTGCGCGCCGAGCTCGCGGGCCGGGGCATCGGCGTCTCCGCCATCTGCCCCGGCTTCGTGAACACGAACATCACGGCGACGGCCCGCTTCGCCGGGGTCTCCGCCACCGAGGAGGCCCGCCGCCAGAAGAGGTCCGCCCGGCTCTACGGCCTGCGCAACTACCCACCGGAGAAGGTCGCCGACGCCGTGCTGCGTGCCGTGGTCCGCAACCAGGCCGTGGTGCCGGTCACCCCGGAGGCACGCGGCGCCCATCTCATGTCCCGGTTCTCGCCCAGGGCCCTGCGCGCGCTGGCCCGATTGGAGCCACCGCTGTGAGCACGGAGCACGGCACCCCGCCGCCCCTCGAGGAGCACTACACGATCGTTCCGCGCCGGGTCACCTTCGACTGGGACGCCACCCCGCTGCACTGGATCCCGGGCGAGCCCACGGCCACCCATGTCATCAACGTCCTGCATCTGCTGCTCCCGGCGGGCGAGCGATGGTTCGTGAAGGTCTTCAAGGAGGGCCTGCCGCTGATCACCGATCCGGTGCTGCGCGCGGACGTCAAGGGGTTCATGGGGCAGGAGGCCACGCACAGCGTGCAGCACGCGTACGTGCTCGATCACCTGGCCGCGCAGCACCTGGACACCACCGGGTTCACGAAGTACGTGGACTTCCTGTTCGAGAAGCTCCTCGGCGAGCGGCCGCCGCTGGGCGCGCCCGTGGCCACGCAGGAGTGGCTGCGCTTCCGGCTCGCGATCGTCGCGGCCATCGAGCAGTTCACGGCCGTGCTCGGCGACTGGGTGCTGCACGCGGAGGGGCTCGACCGGGCCCGGGCGGACGAGGTGATGCTGGACCTGCTGCGCTGGCACGGCGCGGAGGAGGTCGAGCACCGCGCGGTCGCCTTCGACATGTACCAGCACTGCGGCGGCACCGGCGCTCCCCGGTACGTCCGCCGGGTGGCGGGCATGGCGGTCACGGCCCCCGTGATGCTGTACCTGTGGCTCTGGGGCGCCGCGTATCTCATCCGCCACGATCCGCGGCTCGCGGGGCGGCTGCGGTATTCGCTGCTCGCGCACCACAGGGCGGTCAGAAAGGGCCTGCTGCCGCCGTGGCGGCAGATAGGCGCGGCCGTGCCCCGCTATCTGCGGCGGTCGTACCATCCGTCGCAGGAGGGGTCGCTGCGCAGGGCCGTCGAGTATCTGGCGTGGTCGCCCGCCGCGCGGGCCGCGGTGGCGGCGGCCGGGCGCGCGGCCATCGCGTAGCGCGGAGCACGACCGGGTGCCACCGGGAAAGGACGGGGGAGCGGTGGACGGACGCAGGGAGGAAGCCCGCGCATCGGCGCCGGGTGCGCCGCGGGTGGAGTCGGCGGGCACGCCCTGGGTGGAGGCGCCGCCGGGCACGCCCCGGGTGGAGTACCGCATAGAGGATCTCGCCCACCACAGCGGAGCCACCGTGCGCACCATCCGGGCCTATCAGGACCGCGGCCTGCTCCCCCGGCCCGAGCGGCGCGGGCGGTCCAATGTGTACGGCGACGCCCATCTGGCGCGGCTGCGGCAGATCGCCGACCTGCTCGACCGGGGCTACACCCTGGCCTCCATCAAGGAGTTGCTCGAAGCCTGGGACGCGGGCCGGGGCCTCGGCGGTGTGCTCGGCCTGGTCGCCGAGGTCGACGGGCCGTGGACGGACGAGAAGGCCGACCGGATCACCCGGGCGGAGCTGGAGGCGGCGTTCGGCGGCACTCCGGACGACGCCGCGGTCGCGGACGCCGCAGTCGCGGACGCCGTGGCGCTCGGCGTCCTTGAGCCGCTGCCGGACACGGACGACGAGTTCCTGGTGCCGAGCCCTCAAGAGCTCGCGGTGGCGGCCGAGTTGCACGCGGCGGGTGTTCCGCTGTCGGCGATCTCGGGCCATTTGCGGGAGTTGCGGGGTCAGGTCGAGCACATAGCGGCGCGTTTCCTGGAGTTCACGAATGAGCACGTCTTCGCGCGGTATCTGGGAAACCATCCGCCGAGCGAGGCGGACGCGGCTGAGGCGGCCTCGCTCATCCGCAGGCTGAGGCCGCTCGCGCAGAAGTCGGTCGACGCGGAACTGGCCCGCGCCATGCGCCTGTTCGCCACCCGGAACCTCCGTCGGCACCTGGCCGCCGAGGAGCCGCCGCGACAGCCCGCCGAGCTGCAGTACGTGGCGCTGCCCGCCAGCACAATGGACGCGGTCCAGGCGTTGGTTGGGCAGGAGAACGTGGCGGCGTTCATCACGGCGGCGGCCGAACGGGAGCTGCACGCCAGGACATTGGATGCACTCACGGCAAGTGGGGGAGATTCCGGCATAGTTGCCCAAAAGCCGCCTTCCACCTGAGAGTTGTCCACAGAATTCCCAAGTGGCCTGTGGATAACTGCACTTGTCTGTGGATCAAACATGGAAAGCCGAATTCCACGATGAAAAGTCGATGGCAGAAAACCGAGTGCGTGGAGAACGGTGGACCGCGACGCTGAAGAGATGAAAGAACGACAAGACCCGGAAGACCGGCCTCCGGACGCCCGGAGCGCCGCGGAGGCGCCGCCGGGCGGCGAGCACACCGTAAAAGTGCCGCCGGACGGCCCGCGCACGGCAAAGGCCCCTCTGGACGACCAGCGCACCGAGGAGTTGCCCCCGGGCAACCCCCGCACCGCCAAGGCCCCACCGGTTGGCCAGCGCACCGCAATGGCCCCTCCCAACAGCCCGCGCACCGCAAAGGGCCGTCCCGACAGCCCGCCCACCGCGAAGGCCCCACCGGTTGGCCAGCGCACCACGGGGGCGCCTCCCGACAACCCCCGCACCGCAAAAGCGCCTCCCCATGACCAGCGCACCGCAATGGCCCCTCCCGACAGCCAGCGCACCGTAAAGGTGTCGAAGTATCTGTCGAAGCACCTGCGCCATCAGCCCGAGCGCATCGGGATCACGCTCGACGACGGAGGCTGGGTGGACATCGGCACGTTGATCGCGGCCGCCGCGGCCCATGGGTTCCGCTTCACCCGGGCCGAGCTCGACCACGTGGTGGCCGCCAGCGACAAGCAGCGGTTCGCGGTCGACGGCGACCGGATCCGCGCGAACCAGGGCCACTCCGTCGCCGTGGACCTCCAGCTGCCCCCGGCCGCCCCGCCCCCGCATCTCTTCCACGGCACCGTGGCCCGCCATCTGCCCGCGATCCGCGCCGAGGGCCTGCGGCCGATGACCCGGCACGCGGTGCACCTCTCGCCCGACCACGGGACGGCGACGCGCGTGGGCGCGCGGCGCGGCCGACCCGTCGTCCTGACCGTCGACTCCGGCGCGATGCACCGCGACGGCCACGTCTTCCACGTCAGCGCCAACGGCGTCTGGCTCACCGCCGCCGTGCCCGCCAGCTATCTGCGCTTTCCGGCGCCGGACTGACCCGGCAAGATCGATGGGTATGGAGCATCTGCACAGCACCGAGGCCGCCGTGAGGGCGCTGCGGGAGATAGCCCGCGAGTACGGCCTTGAGATGGAGGTCGGCCACGACATAGGCGCCGACCGGACCTCCCGCCGCACCGCGGCCGGTGTCGCCGTGACGACCGACGCGGACGGCTCGCTGCCGCACGAGGCGTTCGTGGAGTTCGGCGGGTCCCCGCGGGTGTCCGTGCGGCTCTACCCGGACGACGACGCCCTGATAGACGTCGACGGCGTCGAGTGCCACGACGTGCCGCGCGACCACGTGCCGCCCTTCCTGCGGTCCGTCTTCGGCGGCCTCGCGTACGTCAAGGGGCGGCGCTTCCCGCCCGGCTACTGGCTGGTCGTACCGCTGCCCGGGGACGCGACGTACAAGGAGCTCATCCCCATGATCTCGCTCACTCCCTGGCTCAGCGGAAAGGTCCGCTGAAGTCCCGGGCACGGAGCGAAGTGCCTGGCAGCGGCCGTGCCCGGGACCGCGCAGGCGTCCGGCGGGCGGGGCGGGGCCCGCTGGGGGCCGCCGTAGGCTCGATCACATGAGTCTGCGTCTGAGCACCGTGATCCTGCCCGTGACCCGCTGGCACGAGGGCGGCAGGGAGCGCTGGCAGCGCGCCGAGGAGCTGGGCTTCCACACCGCGTACACCTACGACCACCTGTCCTGGCGGACCTTCCGCGACGGCCCGTGGTTCGGCGCGGTGCCCACGCTGACCGCCGCCGCGGCCGCCACCGAGCGCATCCGCCTGGGCACGCTCGTGACCTCGCCCAACTTCCGGCACCCGGTCACGCTCGCCAAGGAACTGATCACGCTGGACGACGTATCGAACGGACGGATCACCCTCGGCATCGGCGCGGGCGGCAACGGCTTCGACGCCACCGCGCTGCGCCGCGCCGACGACGAGCCCTGGACACCCCGTGAACGCGCGGACCACTTCGGAGAGTTCCTGCCGCTGCTCGACCGGCTGCTCACCGAGGACGCCGTGACCTACGAGGGCGAGCACTACGCGGCGCACGAGGCACGGAACATCCCGGGCTGCGTGCAGCGCCCCCGGCTGCCGTTCGCGGTGGCCGCGACGGGCCCGCGCGGCCTGAGGCTCGCCGCCCGGTACGGCCAGGCGTGGGTGACCACCGGCGACCCGAAGATCTTCGCCACCGGCACCCCCGAGGAGTCCCTGGAAGCCATCCGCGGCCAGGTCGACCGCCTCGGCGCCGCCTGCGAGCAGACCGGCCGCGACCCCGGCGAGCTGGACAAGATCCTGCTCACCGGCTTCACGCCGGACCGGCCGCTGGAGTCCTTCGACGCCTTCGTGGAGTTCGCGGGCAAGCACGCCGCGCTCGGCTTCGACGAGATCGTGCTGCACTGGCCGCTGCCGGGCACGGACTTCGCCGCGGACCAGAAGGTCTTCGAGCGCATCGCGACGGAGGCGCTGGCGCAGCTGTAGCCGACGACGGCGGGGGGGCGGGGGCTCGTCCGCCGTAGCACGGGGTACCGGCGGGGCGTGTGGGGGCGTGTCGTACTCACATGTGCGCCCCACCACACACCCGTGCGCGCATATGCGGGACAATCAGCTACGTGACCTCAGCTACCGCCCGGCCCCGGACCCCGGCCCCCTCCGTCCCGCCCCGGCTGATCGCCACGGACCTGGACGGCACGCTGCTGCGCGACGACAAGTCCGTGTCCGAGCGCACGGTCGCCGCGCTCGCCGCCGCCGAGACCGCGGGGATCGAGGTCTTCTTCGTGACCGGGCGCCCGGCGCGCTGGATGAACGTGGTCGCCGACCACGTCCACGGCCACGGCCTGGCGATCTGCGCCAACGGCGCGGCGGTCGTCGATCTGCACGGCGGCCCCGGCGCGCACCGCTTCACCAAGGTGCGGGGCCTGACCCCACAGAACACCTTGGAGGTCGTCGAGCTGCTCCGCGCCGCCGCCCCCGGAACGTCCTTCGCCGTCGACCGGACCGGTGGGGTGCACCACGAGCCGCAGTACCCGCCGCTGCGCATGGACCCCGCGGGCAGCGTGGCCCCCGCCGAGAAGCTCCTCGTGGCCGACGCCGTCTGCGCGGACGAGCCCATCCTCAAGCTGCTCGCCCATCACCCCGAGATGGCGCCGGACGACTTCCTGGCCCTCGCGCGCGAGGCCGCGGGCGAGCGCGCCGAGATCACCCGCTCCAGCCCGACCGCCCTCCTGGAGATCAGCGCCCCCGGCGTCACCAAGGCGGGCACCCTCGCGCTGTGCTGCGCCGAGCGCGGCATCTCCCCCGCCGAGGTCGTGGCCTTCGGAGACATGCCGAACGACGTGGAGATGCTCTCCTGGGCCGGAGTGTCGTACGCGATGGGCAACGCCCACCCCGACGTGATCGCCGCCGCGTCGGGCCGTACGGTCGCCAACAACGAGGACGGCGTGGCCGTCGTCATCGAACGCATCCTGGCGGACCGCCTCTCCGTAGAGGCCGGTTGACCGGGCCGGTTCCATTGACCGGGCCGGTCACCCCGTAGAGGTCGATTCCAGGCTCACCCCGCGCTCGGCCAGCCACTTCACCGGGTCCACTCCCGAGCCCAGGTCCGGCGTGAGGCGGGTTTCGAAGTGCAGGTGCGGGCCGGTCGAATTGCCGGTCGTGCCCGCCTGCCCGACCCACTGCCCGGCGCGCACCGCGTCCCCCTGGTCGACGGTCACGGCCGCCAGGTGCGCGTACTGCGTGTAGTAGCCGTCCGGGTGGCGCACCACGACCTCGATGCCGAAGCCCCCGCCGCAGGCGACCCGCACCACCCGCCCCGCGCCCACCGCCCGCACCGGGGTGCCGATGTCGACGGCGAAGTCCTGGCCCGTGTGTCGCCGCGCCCACCGCTCGCCCGCGCTGTCGAAGCCCGCGGACAGCTCGTACGTCTCCAGGGGTGTCACCCACGCGCGCGTGGTGGCCGCTTCCGGCTGCTCCAGGCGGACGGCGCCCCGGCACTGACCGGCCGCGACGGACGCGTCGGCCTCTCCCTGGAGGGTCCAGCGCGCCGACTCCAGCTTCGTTTCGATGTCCCGTTTGAGGCGTGCGAGGCGTGCCGTGCGCCGGTCGAGGACGCCGCGCGCCCGCTCCGCCGACCGCCTGGCGGTCGTGAGCCGAGCGGCGGCCCGCTGGGTCTTGGCGACGGCGTTGGTGACGGCGAGGTCCGCCTGGCCCAGGGCGCGCCTGCCGCGCAGCAGTTCGTCGGGGCTGTCCGCGAGCAGCAGCCGCGCGGTGAGCGGCAGGCCGCCGCCGGTGCGGTACTGGGCGCTGGCCATCCGGCCGAGGTCCTCGTGCAGGACGGCGACCTGGTAGCGCTCCTCGGCGAGCAGCCGGTCGAGCTTCTTGACCCGGCCACGCTGCACTTCGGCGGCGCGCCGCTCCCCCTCGTAGCGCTCGGTGGCCTTCGCCGCGTCCTCGTAGAGCCGGGCCACCTCGGCGCTGGTGCCCGACCCGCCGTGGCCGTCGGTGGCGCCGGGCCCGTCGGTCCCGTCGGCGGCCGCGGGCGGCGGCGCGCCCAGGGCGAGGAACGCGCACAGCAGGACCGGCACGGCGACCAGGCACCGCGGTCGGCGGGTACGGAGACGGCTCGGGCGGCTCGGGCGGGCACACATGACTCGGATCGTTGCCTCCACGCGCGCGTGCTGCCCGGCGGACTCGTACGCGCGGGGGACCGGGTGACCCGTACGGCGCATCCCCGTACCGCCGATCAGCGGCCGCTCGTACGCGCCTGAGCGCCGATCAGCGGCCGGGCGCGAGCCGGGCTTCAGTGCGGCGCCTGCCACACCACCGTCGTGCCGCCGCCGTCCTCGCCGATGCCCGGCCCGTACCAGCTGGAGCCGCCCAGGGACTCGGCCCGCCGCTTGAGGTTCCTCAGGCCGCTGCGGCGACCGCCCTCGGTGATGCCCACGCCGTTGTCGGCCACCGTCAGGCGCACGCCCTGGCGGCCGTCGGGCAGCACGTGGGTGGCGTCGACGACGACGTCGATGCGGTCGGCGCCCGCGTGCCGGAAAGCGTTCGACAGGGCCTCGCGCAGGGCCGCGATGAGGTTCTTGCCGGTGTGCTCGCCGACGACCGTGTCGACGGGCCCCAGGAAGCGGTGCGAGGGCTTGAAGCCGAGCGGTACGGCCGCCATGTTGATCTCGCGCAGGACCCGGGTCCGCAGCCCCGAGGGCGCCTCGGCGGGCCCCTGCTGGAGCGCGAAGATCGCGGTGCGGATCTCCTGGATGGTCACGTCCAGCTCGTCGACGGCCTTGCCGACGCCTTTGACCACCTCGGGCACCACGGACCTGCGCTGGGCGCTCTCCAGCATCATCCCGGTGGCGAAGAGCCGCTGGATGACCAGGTCGTGCAGGTCGCGGGCGATGCGGTCGCGGTCCTCGTAGACCGCGAGCCGCTCCCGGTCGCGCTGCGCCTCGGCCATCATCAGGGCGAGCGCGGCCTGCGAGGCGAACTGGGTGGCGAGCGTCCGCTCCACCTCGGTGAACGGCCGTCCCCCACGCGCGCGTGGGGTGACGAGCGTCCCCAGGACCCGGCCGTCGCTCTGGAGGGGCAGCATCATCACGGGGCCGTACCCGCGCGCGAGGTCCGTCATGATGCGCGGGTCGGTGGCCGCGTCGTCGATGAACACCGCCTGCCCGTCGAGGAGGTCGGCGATGATGCGGCTCTCCGGGGGGACGGTGACGCCGAGCGCCCCGTTGGGCTCGTCCGAGGAGACGGCGACGATCTCCATGCCGCCCTCGTCGTCCGGGAGCAGCACGATCCCCGCCGCCGAGTCCGCGAGGTGCCGGGCCTGCTCCGCGACGACCGCGAGGGCGTCCTCCGCGTCGGAGCCCGAGAGCAGCGCCGTGGTGACCGCCACGGAGCCGTCGATCCACCGCTCGCGCTGCTTGGCGGCCTCGTAGAGGCGGGCGTTGCCGATCGCGATGCCCGCCTCCGTGGCGAGCACCCGCACCATGTGCATGTCGTAGTCGTTGAACTCTGCGGCCTCTCCGGGGTCCGCCCCGGTGCGCTTCTCCGTGAGGTACAGGTTCCCGAAGATCTCGCCCTGGACGCGGATCGGCACCCCCAGGAAGGTGCGCATCGGCGGGTGGTGGGCGGGGAAGCCGCAGGAGCGCGGGTCGGTGGAGAGGTCGGCGAGGCACAGCGTCTCGGGCTGGTGGATGAGCGCGCCCAGCAGCCCGCGGTGGCCGTCGGGCAGGTGGCCGATGCGCTCGGCGGTGGCCTCGTCGATGCCGAAGGAGACGAAGTCCGCGAGCCCCTCGCCGTCCTCGGCCACGACGCCGATCGCGGCGTAGCGGGCGTTCGTGAGCTTGGCTGCGGTCTCGCAGATGCGGTTCAGGGTGGTGTGCAGCTCCAACCCCGCGCCGACGGACCGCATCGCCTCCAGGAGCTGCGGTACGCGCGCGGTGAGCTCCGTGGAGAGCCCCTGAAGGCTGCGGCTGGCCCGCGCGGCGGCCTCGGCCGGGTCAGTGGGGTCGGGCGGGTCGGTGGGGCCGGTGGGGTCTGTGGAGCCGGACGAATCAGCGGGGCCCGGCGGTCCCGACGCCCCGGGCGGGCCGAGGGCACCCGATACGTCGGCAGCGCCCCCGGACGGCCTCGTCCCGCCCCCGGCCGCGCCCGCTGGGGCCGACGTGCCTTCGGAAGGCGGCGGCGCGGCGGAGGCCGGGGGGACGGACATGCCTTGAGCGTAGTTAGTCCGTTTTGCCGTGGCACGCCGAGGCGGCGCCGCCGTGGGTCGCCGCGCCGTCCCCGGACCCGGCCCGGAACCCGACCCCGGGCTCGGCCCCGGCCCATGGCGTCAGCCGACCGCCTGCGTCAGCAGGTCAGCCGCCGCCTCGCGCTCCCGCATCCGCCGCAGCGGTCCGTCAACGGCCACCAGCTCCTCGTACGCGCCACGCTGTACGACGTGACCGGCCTCCAGCACGATCACCTCGTCAACTTTGTCCAGTCCGGAGAGACGGTGGGTGATGAGCAGCGTCGTCCGCCCCTCGGTGGCCGCGAGCAGATCGGCGGTGAGGGCGTCGGCCGTCGGCAGGTCGAGGTGTTCGGCGGGCTCGTCGAGGACGAGGACGGGGAAGTCCGCGAGGAGCGCGCGGGCCAGCGCGAGCCGCTGCCGCTGCCCTCCGGAGAGGCGGGCCCCGTGTTCGCCGACAAGCGTGTCCAGGCCGTCGGGCAGGGACCGCACCCAGCCGTCGAGCCGGGCGCGCGCCAGGGCCCCATACAACTCGTCGTCGCTCGCGTCCTTGCGGGCGAGCAGCAGGTTCTCGCGCACGGAGCTGTCGAAGACATGCGCGTCCTGCGCGCACAGGCCGACCAGGCGCCGCACGTCGTCACCGTCCAGCCGGGAGGTATCGGTGCCGCCGAGGGCGTACGTCCCCTCGTACGCGCCCAGGAAACGCAGCAGGACGTGGGCGAGCGTGGTCTTGCCCGAGCCGGAGGGGCCGACGACGGCGACGCGGCGGCCGCGTTCGAGGGCCAGGGACACGCCCGCGAGCGCGTCCCGCTCCTGCCCCTTGTAGCGGACCCGCAGACCGTCGAGGCGCAGCGGGAAGGGCGAGCGCGGCGCCCGGGGCTCCTCGGTCCCGGGAGCGGCCGAGGACACCGGGTGGGGGCCCGGCAGCGGGTCGGGCACGTCCAGGACCTCGTGGACCCGCTCGGCGCTCTTCTTGACGCGCTGGCGGTACTGCACGGCCAGCGGCAGTCCCATCACGGCCTCGAACGCGGCGAGCGGCGTCAGGACGACCACGGCGAGCGCGACACCGCTGAGCCGTCCGTCGTGCACCCCCTGGACGCCGACGACCGCCGCGGCGGCCACGGTGAGGCCCGTCGCGAGCGCGCCGAGCCCGTCGCCGAGCGCGGTGGCGCTCGCCGTCCGGGACGCGATCCGGGTCAGCTCGGCGTCGGCGTCCCGGACGTGCGCGGTACGGCGCCGCAGCGCGCCCGCGACCGTCAACTCGGCCGTCCCCGTGAGCAGATCGGCCACGCGGGTGGCGAGCACCCCGCGCGCGGGGGCCAGCTTCCGCTCCGCGCGGCGGGCCACGGCTCCGCTGACCAGCGGCACCCCGACCCCGGCGACCAGCAGGCCGACGGCGAGTACCGCGCCCGCCTCCGGCAGCAGCCAGGCCGTGAAGCCGACCGCGCCGACGCTCACGACCGCGGCGGCGCCGACGGGCAGCAGCCAGCGCAGCCAGTAGTCCTGGAGCGCGTCCACGTCGGCGACGAGCCGGGACAGCAGATCACCGCGGCGCGTGCCGCGCAGGCCCGCGGGGGCGAGGCGTTCGAGGCGCCGGAACACGGTGACCCGCATGTCGGCCAGCATCCGCAGCACCGCGTCGTGCGACACCAGGCGCTCGGCGTAGCGGAAGCAGGCCCGCCCGATGCCGAAGGCGCGGGTCGCCGTGACGGCGATCATCAGGTACATCACGGGCGGCTGCTCCGAGGCCCGCGAGATCAGCCACCCGGAGGTGGCCATGAGGCCCACGGCACTGCCCAGCGCGAGGCTGCCGAGCAGCAGGGCGAGGCTCAGCCGCCCCCTGCGGGGACGCGCCACGGCCCGCACACGCGCGAGGACACCGCCCTTCGGACGGGACTCCTGCCACACCTCCGACTCCCGCACACCCGAAGCCCGCACGCCCGAAGCCCGCGCATCCGAATCCCACGCGCCCGAAGCCCGCACCCCCGCATCCCCCGCGCCCGAAGCCCGCACGCCCGACTCCGACTCGCCCGCCCCCCACGCGCCCGACTCCCACGCCCCCAACCGCTCCCCGGCCCCCGCGCCGCCCCCGTCGAGAGCCACCGCGTGCTCCCCGCCGTGGCCCACCGGGCCGGTAGAAGCCGCAGGCGAGCACAACACCCCCCGCGAGCCCGCCGTTTCGGAGGCTCCCACCCGGACCACCCGGTCCGCGACGGCCAGCAGCGCGGGCCGGTGGACGACCAGCACCACGGTCCGCCCCACGGCCAGCCGCCGGACGGCCTCGACGACCCCTGCCTCGGTCGCCCCGTCCAGGGCGGCGGTCGGCTCGTCGAGCAGCACCACGGGCCGGTCCGCGAGGAACGCCCGCGCCAGGGCGACCCGTTGCCGCTGCCCGGCGGAGAGCCCGGCCCCGTCCTCGCCGAGGGCGGTCTCCGCCCCCAGCGGCAGGGCGTCCACGAACTCCAGCGCTCCGGCCGCGCGCAGGGCCTCCCGCACGGCCCCGTCGTCCGCGTCCGGCCGCGCGAGCCGTACGTTGTCCGCGATGGACCCCGCGAAGAGGTGCGGCCGCTGCGGCACCCACGCCACCTGCTCCCGCCACCGCTCCAGGGACACGTCCGCCAGGTCCGCGTCGCCGACGCACACCCGCCCCGCGGTGGGCTCGACGAAACCGAGCAGTGCGTTCAGGAGGGTCGACTTGCCGGAGCCGCTGGGCCCGACCAGGGCGACGGTCTCCCCGCGCCCTACGGTGAACGAGACCCCGCTGACGGCGTCCGCCGCCCGGCCCGGGTAGCGGACGGCCAGGTCCTCCACGCGCAGCGGGCCCGCGGGCACCGGCGCGCTCCCTCCGGCCGGAACGGGGGTCTCCAGGACCTCGAAGATCTCCTCCGCCGCGGCGAGCCCCTCCGCTGCCGCGTGGTACCGCGCGCCGACCTGCCGCAGCGGCAAGTACGCCTCGGGCGCGAGGATCAGGATGACCAGGCCGTCGTACAGCGCCATGTCGCCGTGCACGAGCCGCATGCCGATGGTGACCGCCACCAGGGCCACGGAGATGGTGGCGAGCAGTTCCAGGGCGAACGACGACAGGAACGCGATGCGCAGCGTCCGCATGGTCGCCCGCCGGTACTCCCCGGTGATCTTGCGGATCGCCTCGGCCTGCGCCTTGGCACGGCCGAACACCTTGAGGGTCGGCAGGCCCGCCACTACGTCGAGGAAGTGGCCCGAAAGGCGCGAGAGGAGCCGCCACTGGCGGTCCATCCGGGCCTGGGTCGCCCAGCCGATCAGGATCATGAAGACCGGGATCAGCGGCAGCGTGCCGGTGATGATCGCCGCCGACACCCAGTCCTCGGTGACGACGCGCGCGAGCACCGCCACCGGGACCACCACCGCGAGGCCCAGCTGCGGCAGATAGCGCGAGAAGTAGTCATCGAGCGCGTCCACGCCCCGGGTGGCCAGGTTGATCAGCGAGCCCGTCCGCTGCCCCGTCAGCCACCCGGGCCCCAGCGCCCCGGCCCGCTCGACAAGGCGCCTTCGCAGCTCCGACTTGACCGCCGCGCTGGCCCGGTGCGCGGCGAGTTCGGTCAGCCAGGCCACGATCCCCCGGCCCACGGCGACCGCCGTGAGCAGCAGGATCGGGGTGTGCAACGCACCGACCGAGAGCCCGCGCTGGAAGGAGCCCACCACGATCTCGGCGATGAGCATCGCCTGGGCCACCACGAGCCCCGCCCCGGCGAGACCGAGAACCACCACCGCGGCCAGGAAGAAGCGAGTGGCACGGGCGTACCGGAGCAGGCGCGGGTCGATTGGTTTCACGTGAAACACACCCTCCCAAGGACCGGGGAAGCAGGGCCAGTTGCCGCGGCGGACGCGGTCATGGACTTAGTGGGCGCCGCCGACCGGAAGGTCGGGAGCGATGTGCTGCGTACCGATGCGCTTGCGGAACACCCAGTACGTCCACGACTGGTAGAGCAGCACGACAGGCGTCGCGATCCCCGCGCACCAGGTCATGATCTTCAAGGTGTAGGGCGTCGACGAGGCGTTGGTGACCGTCAGGCTCCAGTCCTCGTTCAGCGACGACGGCATGACGTTCGGGAAGAGGGTCAGGAAGAGCATCGCGACGGCGGCGACGATCGTGACGCCGGACAGGGCGAATGACCAGCCTTCCCGCCCGAGTTGGATCGCTCCGATGGCGGCCACGAGGGCGACGACGGCGACGATCATCGCGGCCAGGCTCTTGCCGTCGCCGTTGTCCAGCTGGGTCCAGATCAGGAAGCCGAGCGCGAGCGCCGCCGTGACGAGTCCGAGTACGACCGCGAGCTTGCGGGCCCGCATCCGGATGTCGCCCACCGTCTTGAGCGCGGTGAACACCGTGCCGTGGAAGGTGAAGAGCGTCAGCGTGACCAGGCCGCCGAGGATCGCGTACGGGTTGAGCAGGTCCCAGACATTGCCCACGTACTCCTTCTGCGCGTCGATCTTCACGCCGCGCACGATGTTGCCGAAGGCCACGCCCCACAGGAACGCCGGGAGCAGCGAGGTCCAGAAGATCGCGTGCTCCCAGTTGCTCTGCCAGCGCTCCTCGGGGCGCTTCGCCCGGTACTCGAAGGCGACACCGCGCACGATCAGGCAGAGCAGGATCAGCAGCAGCGGCAGATAGAAGCCGGAGAAGAGCGTCGCGTACCACTCGGGGAAGGCGGCGAAGGTCGCGCCGCCCGCCGAGAGCAGCCACACCTCGTTGCCGTCCCAGACCGGGCCGATGGTGTTGATGAGCACCCGCTTCTCGGTCCGGTCACGGGCGAGCAGCTTGGTGAGGACCCCGACCCCGAAGTCGAAGCCTTCGAGGAAGAAGTAGCCGATCCACAGGACGGCGATCAGGACGAACCAGACGTCGTGCAGTTCCATGTGCGCCCAGCTCCTTTAGTACGAGAAGGCCATGGGCCGGTCGGCGTCGGCGTCGGCGTCCGTGCCGGTGCCGCCACCGGGCGGGCCGCCGATCTTGGTGGGCGGGTTGAGGTCGGCGTCGGTGAGCTCGGGCGGGCCCTTGCGCACGTACTTGAGCAGCAGCTTGACCTCGACCACGGCGAGGATCGCGTAGATCAGCGTGAAGACGATCAGCGAGGTGAGCACCTCACCCTGCGAGACGCCGGGGGAGACCGCGTCCTTGGTCTTCAGGACGCCGTAGACGACCCAGGGCTGCCGGCCCGTCTCGGTGAAGATCCAGCCCCAGGCGGTGCCGATGAGCGGGAAGATCAGCGTCCACTGCGACAGGCGCCACCACCAGATGCCGAGCTTCGGGGCCAGCTCCTTGTTCTTGGTGAGCATCAGCTTCGGCACGTCCTCGTCGCCCGTGCGGTGCTCCGGGGCGAGCCAGACCTTCCGCCTGGTGAGCCAGAGTCCGGCGGTGCACAGGGCCATGGAGACCCCGCCGAAGCCGATCATCCAGCGGTAGGACCAGTAGGCGGTGGGGATGTTGGGCCGGTAGTCACCGGGGCCGAACTTGTCCTGCGCCTCCTTGTTGAGGTCGTTGATGCCGGGGATCTCCGCGCTGAAGTTGTTCTTGGCGAGGAAGGAGAGGACCCCGGGGATCTCTATGGCGACGTCGTTGTGGCCCTTGGCGACGTCGCCGTAAGCGAACAGCGAGAACGGCGCGGGCTTCTCCGACTCCCACAGCGCCTCGGCGGCCGACATCTTCATCGGCTGCTGCTCGTACATGACCTTGCCGAGGGTGTCGGCGCTGATGAGGGTGAGCAGGGTGCCGACGAACGCGGTGACCAGGCCGAGCCGCAGCGACATCCGCATGGTGCGGACGTGCCGCTTCTTGCGCAGGTGGAAGATGGCGATGCCGGTCACGAAGGCGCCGCCGACCAGGATGGTCGCCGCGATGACGTGGAAGAAGTTGACGAGCGTCGTCTCCTGGAACAGCACCTTGGCGAAGTCGGTGAGCTCGGCGCGCTTCGTGCCGTCGCGCTCGGTGATCTTGTAGCCCACCGGGTGCTGCATAAAGGCGTTCGCGGCGATGATGAAGTACGCCGAGAGGATCGTGCCGATCGACACCATCCAGATCGTCGCGCAGTGCAGCTTCTTCGGGAGCTTGTCCCAGCCGAAGATCCACAGGCCGATGAAGGTCGACTCGAAGAAGAAGGCGATCAGGGCCTCGAAGGCGAGCGGAGCGCCGAAGACGTCGCCGACGAACCGTGAGTAGTCGGACCAGTTCATGCCGAACTGGAACTCCTGCACGATGCCGGTGACGACACCCATCGCGATGTTGATCAGGAACAGCTTGCCCCAGAACTTGGTCGCTCTGAGGTAGTGCTCCTTGCCCGTCCGCACCCAGGCGGTCTCAAGGATCGCCGTGAGGGCGGCCAGGGAGATCGTCAGGGGGACGAAGAGGAAGTGGTAGACGGTGGTGATGCCGAACTGCCATCGCGCCAGGGTTTCCGGCGCCAGAGCCAGGTCCACGTCGACTTCTCCTTACATGCCGTCGTCATAGCGGCAGTTTGCCCCTTATGTCATAGACAACTGCGGAGCAAGTGGGACACGCTTGTGAACGCGTTCACATTCACAAGCATTATGTCGTACGGGCTGTCGAGGCTTGAAAGGGGGGTCCCGTTACCGCCAGGAACGGGGTAGGCGACGCGCTCGCGGGTGGGGTCGTTCGGCCCTGTCGCGGCGGTCGGCTGGGGCCTCATGGCGGCCGTACGGCCCTGTCGCCGCCCTCGCGAGGCTCCGCGGCCCGGACGGGCATCACTGCTGTGACCTGGGGAAATGCTGCTTCGCGAGCGCCTGCGAGGCTCTCGGCCGCAACAAGAACGCCCCGCGCGGACACGAGGGTCCACGCGGGGCGTCAGGGCCGGACCAAGCAGATCCGGCCGGATGCCTAGAGCTCCTTGAGGAACTCCTCCGCCACCTTCAGGAAGATGTCGTTGGCCTCCACCTCACCGATCGTGACGCGGACGCCCTCGCCCGGGAACGGCCGCACGGTGACGCCCGCCTGCTCGCACACCCCGGCGAAGTCCACGGTCCGGTCACCGGTCCGCAGCCACACGAAGTTCGCCTGGGTGTCGGGCACCGTCCAGCCCTGCGACCGCAGCCCCTCCAGGACCCGCGTGCGCTCGCCGACCAGCACGCCGACCCGGCCGAGCAGTTCGTCCTCGGCCCGCAGCGAGGCCACCGCCGCGTCCTGGGCGAGCTGGCTGACGCCGAAGGGCACCGCCGTCTTGCGCAGCGCGGCCGCCACCGGCTCGTGCGCGATCGCGAAGCCGACGCGCAGGCCCGCGAGGCCGTACGCCTTGGAGAAGGTTCGCAGGACGCAGACGTTCGGCCGGTCGCGGTAGAGCTCGATGCCGTCCGGGACCTCCGGATCCCTGACGAACTCCCGGTAGGCCTCGTCGAGCACCACCAGGATGTCGCTCGGCACCCGGTCGAGGAAGCGCTCGAGCTCGGCCTTGCGGACCGCGGTGCCGGTCGGGTTGTTGGGGTTGCAGACGAAGATCAGGCGCGTGCGCTCCGTGATGGCCGCCGCCATCGCGTCGAGGTCGTGGACCTCCCCGGAGGTCAGCGGCACCCGCACCGAGGTGGCCCCGCTGATCTGCGTGATGATCGGGTACGCCTCGAAGGACCGCCAGGCGTAGATCACCTCGTCGCCCGGGCCCGACGTCGCCTGGATCAGCTGCTGAGCGACGCCGACGGAGCCGGTGCCCGTCGCGACGTGCGACACGGGCACCCCGAACCGGTCGGCCAGCTCGCTCATCAGCCCCGTACAGGCCATGTCCGGGTACCGGTTGAAGGCCCGCACGGTCTCCAGCGCGGTCTCAAGCACGCCCGGCAGCGGCGGGTAGGGGTTCTCGTTCGAGGACAGCTTGTACGCCTGTCGGCCCTCGGCCGCGGCGGGCTTGCCCGGCTTGTAGGTGGGAATACCCTCCAACTCGGCGCGCAGCCTCGGGCTCGTCTCGCTCACCGCGGTCCTCCTCGTGATCATCCGGCCTTCAATGATTCTCACCTTATGAGGATTCGCGGCCGCTGCGAATGCCCTGGCGGCCCCAATCAGCGCGTATGCCGTCCCGGCGGCCCGCCCCACGGGCACCCGGCGGCCCGCCCCACGGGCATCCGGCGGCCCGCCTCACGCGCATCCGGCCGCCCGCGCCACGCGCATCCGGGGGCCCTCCGGCCCGAGCCGGGGGCGCGGCCCAGCTCACGCCCGCCGCGCGCGATCTCTGGGGGCGCTCCCTGCGGAAGCGCGCGCCGGTGGCTCACTCCGTGGCGCGCATCACCCGTGAAGGTGAGTTGAGACCTCTTCGAGACCTCGCTCATTTGGCAGGCCCCCGCGCGACGACAAGGGGACGATGCTGGACGAGACGTCCAACTCCCTTGCAATCTAAGGTCATTGAGGGAAAATCACCATGCAGAATCGTGCCTGTCAACGGGTGAATATGCGCCCGCACTACCCACCCCCATGAGCCCTACTATCGGCTCGCCATGACAGCAGCAGGGAAGCACCAGGTGAGCCGAGCGGAGACCGCCCGCCGGGGCAACCGGCAAAGCCGAGCCGGCATCAGAGACGTCGCCGCCGCAGCCGGTGTCTCCATCACGACGGTCTCCGACGCGCTCAACGGCAAAGGGCGACTGCCCGATGCCACTCGACGCCATGTCCGCGAGGTCGCCGACCGCCTCGGCTATCGCCCGTCGGCGGCCGCCCGAACACTCCGTACCGGCAAGTCGGGCCTCATCGGCCTGACCGTGACGACGTACGGGGATGAACCTTTCACCTTCACCGAGTTCGCGTACTTCGCGGAGATGGCGAGAGCCGCCACATCCGCCGCCCTCGCCCGGGGCTACGCCCTGGTCATCCTGCCCGCGACCTCGCGCCGCAGCCCCGTCGACGTCTGGTCGAACGTGGCGCTCGACGGCACCGTCGTCGTCGACCCCTCCGACCACGACCCCGTGGTCAGCGAGCTGGTCCGGCAGGGCCTGCCGGTGGTCTCCGACGGCCGCCCGGCCGGCTCCCTGCCGGTCACGGCCTGGGTCGACAACGACCACGAGGCCGCGGTCCTGGAGATCCTCGAACACCTCGCCGCGGCCGGTGCCCGCCGCATCGGCCTGCTCACCGGCACCACCACGGACACCTACACCCATCTGTCCACCACCGCCTATCTGCGCTGGTGCGAGCGCGTCGGCCAGGACCCGGTGTACGAGTCCTACCCCGCGCACGACCCGTGCGCGGGCGCCGTCGCCGCCGACCGGCTGCTCGCCCGGCCCGACCGGCCCGACGCCGTCTACGGCCTGTTCGACCCGAACGGCACCGACCTGCTCGCCGCGGCCCGCCGCTACGGCCTGCGCGTACCGGACGACCTGCTGCTCGTGTGCTGCAGCGAGTCGACCGTGTACGCCACCACCGAGCCGCCCATCACCACGCTCTCGCTGAAGCCGCGCCGCATCGGCACCGCCGTGGTCCAGCTGCTCATCGACGCCATCGAAGGCCTGGACACCGGCCGTCCCGTCGAGCAGGTGATACCGACCGAGCTGATCGTGCGCACCTCGTCCGAGCGACGCCCCCCGCGCACAACCGTCAGCCCGCCCCGCGCCCCGGGCCACGGCTGACCCCCCGCGCTCCCGACCGCCCGACCAGGGGCCCGGGGTCATCACCCCGGGCCCGTGGCCTGCGGGGAAACCTCGGGCCAATTCGGGAGAAAACCGTGGTGAACTGGGTCTCCCCATCGATTCACCACCCCTGGTGCACCACACAGCGACAGCCGCATTCCTATGATGGGCGGACGACACCGCGGGCCGCTGCGACCAGGCAGTCCGATCACGGTGCAGATGCGGCGCAATGGTGGTGGAGGGGTCGATGACTCAGGGGGCCGGTCAGGGACCCGAGGTGCGGACGGCGACGCTGCGCGACTTCCGCGTTCCCGCGTACGTGTACGAGGGCGTCCGCGAGACCGGCACCCAGGCTGCCGAACGCGGCGACCAGGCCGCCGAACAGGAGCAGTCCGCCCCGGCACCCGCCGTCGGCCAGGGCCCCGGCCCCGCTCAGGGGCAGTTCCACGCCCCGCACGCCCCTGAGGCCCCCTCCGGGGCGCCGGGCGCCGTCCCGCCGCGGGTTCCCGTCCAGCCGGGCCCCGCGCGCCACGCGCACGCCCCCGAACCCCAGGCGCACCCGGTGCCCCCGCACGCCCCCGAAGCCCAGGGGCACCCCGTCGCCGCGCCCGCCCCCGACCACCTGGGACACCCCATGGCCGCGCAGGCCCCCGCCCCGGCGGCCCCGCCGGAGGTCATGTCCGTCCCGGCCCACCCCGGCGCCGCGGGCGACCTGCCCGACGGCTACACCCCCACCGAGCGCGACCTGCCCGTCATCAACCGCGGGGACACCGTGCGGGTCGAGGTGCGCGAGATGCCCGAGCCGCCGCCCGCGCCCAGCTCGGACGAGCTCGGTCCGCTCTACGTCGTGGGCGACGTCCACGGCTATCTGGACGAGCTGGTCGGGGCGCTCCAGGCGGAGGGGCTCATCGACGCCGACCTCACCTGGTGCGCGGGCAACACCCGGCTGTGGTTCCTCGGCGACTTCACCGACCGCGGGCCCGACGGCATCGGCGTCATCGACCTCGTGATGCGCCTGTCCGCCGAGGCCGCCGCCGCGGGCGGCTACTGCAAGGCGCTCATGGGCAACCACGAGCTGCTGCTCATCGGCGCCAAGCGCTTCGGCGACACCCCGGTCAACTCCGGCGCGGGCACCGCCACGTTCCAGGCCGCCTGGCTCCTGAACGGCGGGCAGAAGACCGACATGGAGCGCCTGGAGGACCACCACCTGCAGTGGATGGCCCGCCTCGACGCCATCGAGGAGGCGGACGGGCATCTGCTCGTGCACTCCGACACCACCGCCTACCTCGACTACGGCGACTCGATCGAAGAGGTCAACGACACCATCCGCGAGGCGCTCACGCGCAACGACGCGGACGAATACTGGGACCTGTTCCGCAAGTTCACCAAGCGCTTCGCCTTCCGCGACGACTCCGGCCCGGCCGCCGTACGCGAACTCCTCGACGTCTACGGCGGCAGCCGCATCGTCCACGGCCACAGCCCCATCCCGTACCTCCTGGGCGAGGTCGGCTCCGAGTACGACGGGGACGACGACGGGCGCCCGGTGATCGAAGGCCCGCACGTCTACGCCGACGGTCTGGCCATCGCCATGGACGGCGGAGTGACCATGGCCGGAAAGCTACTGGTCTGCCAGTTGCCGCTGGCTAACTGAGCGTTCACCGGGCAAGGGCACGAGTAAGCACGTCGTTACAGGACCTCGCTGGCCAGCGGGCCAATTCTGGAAACCCCCTGTCACCGCGTGCCGTCACGGCTCTACCATCGCTCTATCCGTAGCAGGCTCCCCTCCGTTTCTGCCCGACGGCTCGTGATCCTGCGAGCCCCAAGCCCTACGGAGCATCGGGGGATGCACATGAACAGCGCTCCACACCTGCTCAATGAGGACCGCCCCGAATACGCGCGGATCCTCGATGAGGCGCTGCGCACCGCACCGAACCGCCCGGAGCTGGCCGCGGTGGGCCAGCGACTCAACCCCGAGCAGCTGCGCACGATGGCTCTCAACGCCACCGCACTGATCACGGCCGCGGCAGCGACCGAATACCGCCAATATGTGAAGGTCCGTGAGGATCTGCGGAACTCCGGACGCTCCACGTCCCGATCGATCCGTGAAGGGAGCGGCTCCAGCTCCACCCCGGCCGAATCCAGTTCCGGCGGCGTGGGCCTCGCCACGATGGGCGAGGTCACCGACACCGCAGGTGCCGGAGCGGTCGCCGTGATCGCGGTTCTCGCACCGGTCCTCGCCGGGGCGGCCGCCGCGATCTTCCTTCTCGTCGGCTACATCCTGAAGATGCTCAACCCCGAGCCCGCCTTCGCGGACACCCTGCTCACTGCCGGGTGGCTGTTCGGCGCGCTCACTGCGGGCGCCATTCTGGTCGCCGCGGTCGGCCTGCTCCTGACCGCCCTGCGCAACGGCTCCACCTCCCTCCAGGCAGGCTCGCACGACGAGCGGAACGCGGAGGTGGAACGGGCCAGGGAAGCCTGGAGCCGGGCACTCCTGGAGCGCGGCATCCTGCCGTTCCTGCGGGAGGCACTCGCGGACCCGGGCGGACCGCCCGCAACCCGGCCGCCGTCGGCGGGACCGACCGGGCGCATGCCGCAACTCGGCTATCACAGGCCGGGATTCAGCAGCCCCGAGAGCGGTTCCACCACGGGCACCCGGCCGAGCTACTCCAGCCCGGACTTCTCCAGCCCGGACTACGGCGGTCCCGAGCACCGGCCCGATTGACCCGACGGACGTCATCCGGTCGCCGACAGGCGACGGGAGCGGCCCGGTCGCCGCCCGGCGACGGGGCCACTCCGGACGGGCACCGGTCCCGCGCGGGGCCGACGCGCCGGGCCCCCGCCCCGGCGCGCCAAGAGGCCGCTCCGCCCTGCCCGTACGCGGTACAGCCACGCGGTACGGACACCGCCGTGCGGCCACCGGCCCGGTCGGTCGGGCCGGTCGGTTGATCGGGCCGCTCTGTCGGTCGGCTCAGTCGGCGATGGGCAGATAGACCCGGTTCCCCGCCGCCGCGAACTCCGCGGACTTCTCCGCCATCCCCCGCTCGATCTCGGCCTGCGAGCCCCCGTGCTCCCTGCGGATGTCCTGGGAGATCTTCATCGAGCAGAACTTCGGCCCGCACATCGAGCAGAAGTGCGCCGTCTTCGCGGGCTCCGCGGGCAGCGTCTCGTCGTGGAACTCACGGGCCGTCACCGGGTCGAGGGCCAGGTTGAACTGGTCCTCCCAGCGGAATTCGAAGCGCGCGTCCGACAGCGCGTCGTCCCAGTCCTGCGCGCCCGGGTGCCCCTTGGCGAGGTCCGCCGCGTGCGCCGCGATCTTGTACGTGATGACGCCGGTCTTCACGTCGTCGCGGTTGGGCAGGCCGAGGTGCTCCTTCGGCGTGACGTAGCAGAGCATCGCCGTGCCCCACCAGCCGATCATCGCGGCGCCGATGCCGGAGGTGATGTGGTCGTACGCGGGCGCGATGTCGGTGGTCAGCGGGCCGAGCGTGTAGAACGGCGCCTCCTCGCAGATCTCCTGCTGGAGGTCGATGTTCTCCTTGATCTTGTGCATCGGGACATGGCCCGGGCCCTCGATCATCGTCTGCACGTCGTGCGCCTTGGCGATCTTGTTCAGCTCGCCCAGGGTCTCCAGCTCGGCGAACTGGGCGCGGTCGTTGGCGTCCGCGATGGAGCCGGGCCGCAGGCCGTCCCCGAGCGAGTACGTGACGTCGTACGCCGCGAGGATCTCGCAGAGCTCCTCGAAGTGCTCGTAGAGGAAGCTCTCCTTGTGGTGCGCGAGGCACCAGGCCGCCATGATCGAACCGCCGCGCGAGACGATGCCCGTCTTGCGGTTCGCGGTGAGCGGGACGTACGGCAGGCGGACGCCCGCGTGCACCGTCATGTAGTCCACGCCCTGCTCGGCCTGCTCGATGACCGTGTCCTTGTAGATGTCCCAGGTCAGCTCCTCGGCCTTGCCGTCGACCTTCTCCAGGGCCTGGTAGAGCGGCACGGTGCCGATGGGCACGGGGGAGTTGCGCAGGACCCACTCGCGGGTCGTGTGGATGTTGCGGCCGGTGGACAGGTCCATGACCGTGTCGGCGCCCCACTGGGTCGCCCACGTCATCTTGTCGACCTCCTCCTCGATGGAGGAGGTGACCGCGGAGTTGCCGATGTTGGCGTTGACCTTCACCAGGAACCGCTTGCCGATGATCATCGGCTCGATCTCCGGGTGGTTCACGTTCGCCGGCAGGACCGCGCGGCCCGCCGCGATCTCGTCGCGGACGACCTCGGGCGCCATGCTCTCCCGGATGGCCACGTACTCCATCTCCGGCGTGATCTCCCCGCGGCGCGCGTACGCGAGCTGCGTCACCGCCTGCCCGGCGCGGGCGCGGCGCGGCTGGCGCGGGCGGCCGGGGAAGACCGCGTCGAGGTTGCGCAGGCCGCCGCGGGGCGAGGTGTGCTTGATGCCGTCGTCCTCGGGGCGGACCGGGCGGCCCGCGTACTCCTCGGTGTCGCCGCGGCCGACGATCCAGTTCTCCCGCAGGGGGGTGAGCCCCCGGCGCACGTCGGTGTCGATCTCCGGGTCCGTGTACGGACCCGAGGTGTCGTACAGGGTCACGGCCTTGCCGTTGGTGAGGTGCACCTGGCGGACCGGCACGCGCAGATCGGGGCGCGAGCCCTCGATGTACGCCTTGTGCCAGCCGGTGGACTTCCCGGCCTCCGAAGCGTTCTGCCCGCTGGGCGCGGTCTGTCCGCTGTCGGGCTGCATGGAGGCAGGCGTGCGTGTGTCCGATGTGGTCATGAGACCTACTCCCTACGCCGGCATTACCCGGTAACAGGTTCGGCGGTCGACGCAGCGGCTTCCGTACGGTCCGATTCCCGTTCGTACGGAGGTCAGCGCCCTCTCAGCCCGGTGCTCCGAGCTCCCGCGTGTGCAAAGGTGCCTCCACGCTAGCGTCATATCGGGCGCGGTGAACAGAGGGCCCCCTCCGTTCTTGCGATGATCGGGCCGTGACCACCACAGAGCCCCCCACACCGCCGCCCCCTCCGGAACCGCACGGGCATGGCCACGGGCACGGCCATGCGCACAGCCACGGCCCCGCCGCGCCCGTCTCCCGGCATCTGCGCAAGGTCATCGCCGCCGTACTGATCCCCTTCGCCACGGCCGTCCTCGTCGGCCTCGTGGTGCTCTGGCCGGGCGGCACCCCCGACCACGAGCGCACCGGCGTCGGCTTCGACCGGCAGACCCAGTCGGCCACCGTGGCGAAGATGGACACGCTCCCCTGCGAGGACGTGAACGCCTCGCAGACCCCGCCCAACGGCGACACCTCAACGCCGGAGGGCCGGTCCGCGAAGACGCGCGCCGAGGGCACCTGCAAGAAGGCCACGATCAAGGTGACCAGCGGCCCGGACAAGGGCTACACCTTCACCGAGATCGTCCAGCCCGACTCCCCCCGGCAGCTGAAGCTGGGCCAAGGCGTGGTGGTCGCCTACGAGCCCAAGGCGCCCAAGGGCCTGCAGTATTCGATCGCCGACGTGAACCGCAAGGTCCCGATGGCCCTGCTCGCGGGCATCTTCGCGCTGGCCGTCGTCGTGGTGGGACGGCTGCGCGGCGTCATGGCCCTGGTCGCCCTCGCGGTGAGCTTCCTGATCCTGACCTTCTTCATCCTGCCTGCGATCCTTCAGGGCTCGAACCCCCTGGTCGTCGCGGTCGTCGGGGCCAGCGCCATCATGCTGATCGCGCTCTATATGTGCCACGGCCTGACCGCGCGCACATCGGTGGCGGTGCTCGGCACCCTGATCTCCCTCCTCCTCATCGGCCTGCTCGGCTCGCTCTTCATCGCCTGGGCCTCCCTGACCGGCAACACGGACGACAACACCGGCCTGATCCACGGCCTCTACCCGTCCATCGACATGAGCGGCCTGCTGCTCGCGGGCGTCATCATCGGCTCCCTCGGCGTGCTCGATGACGTCACCGTCACCCAGACCTCCGCGGTCTGGGAGCTGCACCAGGCCAACCCGACGATGGGCTGGCGCGGTCTGTACCGCGCGGGCATCCGCATCGGCCGCGACCACATCGCGTCGGTCGTGAACACCCTGGTCCTCGCCTACGCGGGCGCCGCTCTCCCCCTTCTGCTGCTCTTCTCCATCGCCCAGAGCAGCGTGGGCACCGTGGCCAACAGCGAGTTGGTCGCCGAGGAGATCGTCCGCACCCTGATCGGCTCGATCGGCCTCGTGGCCTCCGTCCCCGTCACCACCGCGCTCGCCGCCCTGGTGGTCTCCGCCGACCGGCCGGGCCCGGTCGGCCCGGCCGCGGGTCCGGGCACCACGGTGGGCTCCTCGGTGGGCTCCTCACATCCGGCGGGGCCCGGTGCGCCGGGCGGGCCGGTGGGGCCCGGTGGCCCTGGTGGGCCTGACGACCCTGGTGGGCCTGGCGGGCCTGGGGGGCCCGGGGGAGCGGCTGGGCCAGGGCCGGTGGGTCCCACAGGGCCCACCGGTGTCGCCTCGCCCCGCACAGGTGCCTCTTCGGCCCGGCCACGCCTCACCCGTGGCGGCACGGGCCGCCGCCGAAAACCCTGAACTCCCCCTCGCGTACCGGTCCCTCACCCCCCTCCGGTCACTGACCGCCCTGCGGCCGCTCACCGTCGTCCGGTCACTCCCCGTGAAAAGCACCCATCCGCCATCGCGCCTCGCGTCCCGCGCGCCGGGCGGTACTCAGCCCGCGCTCTGCTCCTCCGCGAGGATGCGGTGCAGCGCCTCGTCGAGATGCGTGTCGAAGTCGGCCAGCGACCGCTCCTGGCCCAGCGGCACCAGCTTGTCCGTCCGGTCGAGAAAGGCGAGCAGCGGCGCGATCCCCACCCTGAACAGCGCCTGGTCTCCCCCCACTTGCAGCCTGATGACCGCCTCGTCGAACTCGTCGTGCCCGGTGGGCGCGATGTGCACATCCCCGTCGCCGCAGGCCCGGCCCACGCCGTCCACCAGCAGCTCCCGCCCGAAGACCCAGGTCACCGGGGCGTCACCGGGCAGGTGGAAGGTCAGCCGCACCGCGTAGGGATCACACGTCTCGTACCGCAGCTCCACCGGGATCCGGAACGAGAGATCCTCCGACACAAGGAAGCTCATCATGACCTCTGCCTGGACCGACTCTCGCATCGCCGCCTACCCCGTCAGTAGCCTTCCGTGGCCAGGAACCAACTCCCTGACACTCGTGTCATCTTGCTCAACGTGCACACCAGATCACAAGGAGTGAGTTTTCAGATGCTGATAGAGAAGGCGAGTGTCCTTAGTAGCTTTCCGAGCTCGTCCTGCAGGGTGTGCGCCGCAGACATGAGCCGGTCCACCTGACCCGACGGCACGGAGATGGCCATCGTGGCCGCCGTGGTCCCCACCGTGATCGGGATCGCGGCGCAGACCGTCCCCAGCGCGTACTCCTGGTGCTCCACCACCGGTGCCATCCGCCCCAGCGCGTCCAGCCTGCGCAGCAACGTCCGTTCGTCACGCACCGTGTTCGGCGTGAGCGACCGTACCGGGTAGCGGTCGAGATGATCGCGCCGCGCCTCGTCGTCGAGCTGCGCCAGCAGGCACTGCCCGATCGCGTGGGCGTGACCGGTCTCCCGGAAGTCCGCCCACTCCTCGACGGCCGGATTGCCCGAGGTGTCGGCGATCGAGACGACCTCGATCTCGCCGTCGCGATAAATGGCGAAGTAGACCGGCGCGCCGATGGCGTCACACCAGTGCGCCAGGACGTCGCCGAGCATGGAGCGCCGGTTCTGCTGCGCCGCCCTGGCCCCCAGCCGCTCCGCTGCCTCACCGAGCACGAACACCCCGTGCTCCCGGCGCAGATAGCCTTCGTGCGTCAGCGTTCTGAGCAAGTGGTACGCCGTCGGGAGCGCGAGCCCCGACTCACGGGCCAACTGCTTCGCGGGCGCCCCGTCCTGGTGGGACGCGGCGGCCTCCAGCAGACGCATCGCCCGCTGCACGGAGCCGATCAGTGTCGGGCCGACGCCGGTTGGGCCGGTGTCGGGCGAAGCAGACTCCGTCGACGTCCTGGTTGCCGAAGCGGCGGGTGCGGAAGCGTCAGGTGCCGCAGCGGGAGTCGAGGCGTTCCCGCACGAGGTGGCTTCGCGTGCAGGGGTGTTGGCATGAGGGGAGGCGTGTGGGGATGAGGCGTCAACCGTGGCCATGGGTCACTCCCGGTGCACATGGGGGTCCACCCGTGCCGGGGATACACGGGAGGGGGCAGTGGTCCCGCCTGCGGGAACGGCCCGCGTCGGTTTTCGGACTCTAACCCTTGGCCACCGCTCCGGGGTCCCGCGCGGAGAAACTTCCCCCTCGGGAGGGAATCGCGTACTGCTTCACCCGTCGGTGTGCGATGACCTTCGCCAATCGGCGCCCGCTGACTTCGATGGTCACTGCGCGAGGATTTGCTGATCGGCGTGCGACGGCGTCACTGATCGGTGGGCTTGACCCCACCAGTCGGAGTGCTTGGCTTCGCTGGTCGGTACGGCAAAGTCGGTGGCGAGCACGGCGCGTCCCCCGGGCGGCCTGCCGCGAGACCTCCAACCGACCTGCCCTGAGATGCCTCGCCGGTCTCCCCGCGAGTTCCCCCGTCGGCCCGCTGCGGGACCCCGTCCACGCGGGACGGGCTCACCAGTCGGCGTGCGACGAGCCCCGGGACGAAGGCGAGCGGGATATGAACTTCCGCACCAGATAGATCAGTCCGCCGACCAGGGCCACGAAGAGCAGCACCTTGAAGAGCAGGGCGAACACGAAGCCGATGACGCTCGCTATCAGTCCGCCGAACACGACCAGGGCGACGATCGGCACCGCGACCCACTTCACCCACCACGGCATACCCGCGAAGATCTCTCGCATTGCCTCGCCCTTTCCCGATTCCCCATCACTGCGTTCAGTTCTCCGCCACTGCGCGGATTCCTTGTGTCTCGCATTCGATGCTAGGACGGAAAGAGCCCGTTCGGGGCCGCGAGATCCCTTGTCCGCCCCTGACTCTTCCCCTAGGGAACCCCGGGGTTCGGACCCTGATCCAGCACCTGCCCCCGGCCGACGTACCCAAGCCTCCCCACGCCACACGGCCGGACGGCCCGAGGACCGGAGGCCGGGCGGCCCGACGCCTTGAGACGGACAGCCCGGCGACCGGGCAGATCCCACGCCGTAGGCCGAGCCCGGAGAGACGTAGCTCACCTCCCAGGCGGCGAGAACACGCGCATCACCGCTCCGGCGGCGAGAACACGACGAGAACCCGCAGGTCCTCGGTGATGTGGTGGAACTTGTGCGGCACCCCGGCCGGGACGTACACCACGCTGCCGCGCGCGACCGCCGTCGTCTCCATGCCCACGGTGATCGACGCACGGCCGCTGACGATCATGTACACCTCGTCCTGGCGGTGGGGCTGCTGCGGATCGGTCTCCCCGGCGTCCAGCGCGTAGAGCCCGACCGACATGTTCCGCTCCCGCAGAAACTGCAGATACGCGCCGTCGTTCGCGGCTCGCTCCGCTTCCAGCTCGTCCAGTCGGAATGCCTTCATCGCTCTTGTGCGCCCCTTGCCCCAGGTCGTGGACCGACCGCTGTCTCCGTACGTCTGCCACGATCAGACACATGAAGAATTTCGTAGTCAAGACGATCGCCAACGCGGTGGCTCTGGCCGTCGCGGTCTGGCTGCTCGACAAGATCACGCTCACCGGCGACAGCACGGGCGGGAAGGCGCTCACGCTGCTTGTCGTCGCACTGCTCTTCGGTCTGGTGAACTTCCTGGTCAAGCCCGTCGTACAGGTGCTCACCTTCCCGCTGTTCGTGCTGACGCTCGGCCTGATCACCCTGGTGGTCAACGCCTTGATGCTGCTGCTGACGTCGTGGCTCTCCGACAAACTGGATGTCAGTTTCCACGTCGAGGGCTTCTGGACCGCGGTGTTCGGTGGCCTGATCATTTCGATCGTCTCCTGGGCGCTGAACGTCGCCCTGCCCGACCACAAGGACTGACCCGACCGATGCCCTCCGCCGCCCCGTCGTCCCGCCCCGCTGCAACGCCGTTCAGCGTCTGCTTCGTGTGCACCGGCAACATCTGCCGCTCCCCCATGGCCGAGTCGGTCTTCCGCGCCCTGGTGCGCGACGCCGGTCTCGAAGGCCTCGTCCTGGTGGACAGCGCGGGCACCGACGGCTGGCACGAAGGGGACGCAGCCGATCCGCGCACCGTCGCCGTCCTGGCGTCGGCGGGCTTCGACACCACGCACGTGGCCCGGCAGTTCCAGGCGGACTGGTTCGCGCGACTCGACCTCGTGATCGCGCTCGACCGCGGCCACGAGCGCGCCCTGCGCCGCCTGGCGCGGACTCCGCAGGACGCGGACAAGGTACGGCTGCTGCGCTCGTTCGACCCCTCGGCCGAAGCCGTCGGCGACCTCGACGTCCCGGATCCGTACTACGGGGACTTCGTGGGCTTCGAGGAGTGCCTGAAGATGGTCGAAGCGGCGTGCGAGGGCTTGCTCGACGTCGTACGGGAAGCGGTGGAAGGACGGTCGGCATGACGGAAGCGGAGCGGATACGCGCGGCGGGCGCGGGCCCCGCGGCGGCCACGGGCTCCAGCGACGACACGGCCCCTGAGCCGACGGCGAACTCCGGCGACACGGACCCCTCTCCGACGACGAGCCCCACCGCCGAGCCCGGCGGCGCGCGACCGCTGGGTACGGGCGACGGCACGCGCGCCGTGCGCGCCGGGCTCCCCGAGCCCGTGAAGCACGAGCCGACGCTGCCGGGCCCCGTCTTCGCCGCGCACTTCCATCTGCCCGGCGACCCCACGGGTCCGTACACCTACGGCCGCGACGAGAACCCGACCTGGACGCTCCTGGAGCGAGCCATCGGGCAGCTCGAAGCCCCGGACGACGCGAACGGCGACGTGGAGACGCTGGCCTTCGCCTCCGGCATGGCCGCGATCTCCGCAGTGCTCTTCTCCCAGCTGCGCACCGGCGACGCCGTGGTGCTGCCGAGCGACGGCTACCAGGCGCTGCCGCTGGTCCGTGAGCAGCTCACCGCGTACGGCATCGAGGTCCGCACCGCGCCCACGGCCGACGACGCACAGCTCGACGTGCTCGACGGCGCCCGGCTGCTGTGGCTGGAGACCCCTTCGAACCCCGGCCTCGACGTCTGCGACGTCCGTCGGCTCGTCGACGCGGCACACGCGCGTGGCGCCCAGGTCGCCGTCGACAACACCCTCGCCACCCCACTCGGCCAGCGCCCGCTCGACCTCGGCGCCGACTTCTCCGTGGCCAGCGGCACCAAGCAGCTCACCGGCCACGGCGACCTGCTGCTCGGCTACGTGACCTGCAGGAATGCCGAGCACGCGGCCGCCGTGCGGCGCTGGCGCAAGATCGTCGGTGCCATCCCGGGGCCCATGGAGGCCTGGCTGGCGCACCGCTCGCTCGCCACGCTCCAGCTGCGCGTCGACCGGCAGAACGCGAACGCCCTGGCTGTCGCCGAGGCGCTGCGCGGCCACGCCGACGTGACCGGCCTGCGCTACCCGGGCCTGCCCGACGACCCCTCGCACAAGATCGCGGCCCGGCAGATGCGGCGCTTCGGGTGTGTGGTCTCGTTCGTGCTGCCCTCACGCGCGCGTGCGGACCGATTCCTCGACGCGCTGCGGCTCGTGGACGACGCGACGAGCTTCGGAGGCGTGCGTTCCACCGCTGAGCGGCGCGGCCGCTGGGGCGGGGACGCCGTTCCGGAAGGGTTCATCCGCTTCTCGGCCGGAGCTGAGGACGCCGAGGACCTGGTGGCCGATGTGCTGCGTGCGCTGGACGAGACCGCGGACTGAGCTCCGCCGCCGCCCGGCCAGGGCGTGTCCCCGTACCCGGCCTCCGGGGCGGACGTACGGGCTACGTACATCGGACGGTCCGAACCTCCCCCCTCGTGGCTCGGACCGCCCTCGGTTCTGCGCGCGAAGAACCGCGCGAACAAGGCTAGTTGACTCTGTGTCAGTGTCCAATCACAGTAGCGACAGCAACCTATCGACAAATTTATAGTTGTGCTGCGCCGGGGGCCGACGGGGAGGAGAGGTGGCACCATGGATCTGGCCCTGTTGCGCACATTCGTCACGGTGCACCGGGCCGGCTCGTTCACCCGTGCCGCCGCCCTCCTCGGTCTGTCCCAGCCCGCGGTGACCTCGCAGATCCGCACGCTGGAGCGCCAGCTGGGACGTCCGCTCTTCCTGCGTCAGGCCCGTGGCGTCACCCCGACGACCATCGGCGACGAGCTCGCCCACAAGGCCGCCCCGCACCTCGACGCGCTGGTGGAGATCGCCGAGGCCGGGCTCGACGAGGACTCGTCGATTCGCACCCTGCACCTTGCGGGACCACCCGAGTTCACGGCGGAGCGGGCTCTTCCGACCCTCACCTCGCTGACCGGGGCCGACGGGCAGGGTTTCGCCTTGCGCGCGTCGTTCGGCAACGCCGAGGAGGTCCTGGAGGGGCTCGCCGCCGGGCACCACGACCTGGCCATCACCACCGCCCGTCCCCGCGGCGCTCTGCTCACCGCGACACCGCTCTGCGACGAGGAGCACGTCCTGGTCGCGGCACCGCGCTGGGCCGCCCTGATCGGCCCCGGCAAACTGCGCCGCAAGGGCGCCCTGACCGTCGAGCACCTGCCGGTCGTGGAGGTCCACGAGTCGCTGCCGCTCGTCTCCCGCTACTGGGCCGCCGTCTTCGACTCCCGCCCGGCCGCGTCGGGCGCCGTCATCGTGCCGGATCTGCGGGCCGTTCTGGCCTGTGTGATCCAGGGCGCCGGGCTCGCCGTCCTGCCCCGCTATCTGTGCACACCCGCCCTGGAGCGGTGCGAGGTCGTGGCGCTGCTCGACCCCGCGGTGCCCCCGCTGCGGACGTACTTCCTCGTCGTACGCACCGGCACACTCGCCATGCCGCACATCGCGCGGGCGCACGAGTGGCTGCTGCGTGCTGCGGTCGACTGGACGTAGGGCGAGCTCCGACTGGTTCGCGATGTTTCACGTGGAACAGTCCGGGCCACATTTCTCCCATGACCGTCCGACCAGTGGTCAAGCGCACCGCACGTGCCGTCCTTCTGGACGGGAACCATCTGATCCTCATCAAGCGGACCAAGCCCGGCGTGGATCCGTACTGGGTCACCCCCGGTGGTGGGGTGGAGGCCGAGGACGCGACGGTGGTCGACGCGCTCCACCGCGAGGTGCACGAGGAACTCGGCGCCAAGATCACTGATGTGGTGCCGTGCTTCGTGGACACGGTCGAGCACATCGGCGAGGACGGTGGTGCCACCGGCGTGAAGGTGCAGCACTTCTTCGTCTGCCGCCTGGAATCCATGGACCCGGGGCAGCGGCACGGCCCCGAAGTCGAGGAGCCGAGCGGCGAGTACGAGATCGTCCGGGTGCCGTTCACCCGTGTCGGCATCGCCTCGGTCCACCTCGTGCCGCTGTCGCTACGGCACTACTTGGACGGCAATATCGAGGGCGTACGCGCGATGCACGCGCCTGACCTGGGCTGAAGCTCCTGGCGAAGGGGCTTTGGCGCCGCGTTTGGTGCGCCGCTCTTGGTGCGCTGCTGCTGGTGCCGCGGTGGTCAGTCGCCTGTGCGCGTCAGTCGCCTGTGCTCATCAGCGGCCCACGACGGTCAGCCTCCCGCGGCGACCAGTTCCTCCACCGAGTCGTGCCTGATCCGTCCCGCCGGTATGCCCACCTTCCGCAGCGCGTCGACACCGCTGCGGATCATTCCGGGTGGGCCTGACAGATACGCGTCGTACTCGTTCCAGGGGCCGTACTCGCGCACCGCGTCCGGCAGCTGCGCGCGGGTGTCGACGACAGGGCGGACGGCCAGCCAGGGGTGTGTCTGCTGGAGCCGCAGCATGGTGTCGATGTCGTACAGGTCGTGGTTGGTGCGGGCGCCGTAGAACACCTCGACGGGGCGCCGTCGGCCATGCTCGGCGACGTCCTCCACGAGGGCCTTGATGGGGGCGATGCCGGTTCCGCCGCCGAGACAGAGCAGCCCGCTGTCCGTGCTGTGGTCGACGGTCATGGAGCCGGACGGCGGTCCGAGCCGGAGCACGTCTCCGGGGCGCGCGTGGTGCACCAGCGCGTTCGAGACCCAGCCCGCCGGGACCGCCTTGACGTGGAAGGAGAGCAGCCCGTCGGAGCGCGGCGCCGAAGCGAAGGAGTAGTGCCGCCAGATGCGCGGCCACCACGGCGTCTCCAGGCTCGTGTACTGCCCGGCGAGGAAGGGGTAGGGCTGGTCCGGGCGGACGGTGATGACGGCGATGTCGGACGTCCGCAGGTCGTGCGCGACCACCTCGGCGTACCACCAGGCTGGCGCGCGCAGCTCGTCCTCGGCCGCCGCGTCGATCATCACCTGGGAGATCGTCGTGTACGTACGAACCCACGCGGCCTCGGTGTCGTCGTCCCAGACCGCGCTCGCGTACCGGCTCAGCGCCCCGATCAGACACTCCCCGACGGCCGGGTAGTGCTCGGACTGCGTGCCGTACTTGCGGTGCCCGCGACCGAGGTTGCGCAGGTAGTCAACGAGGACGTCGGCCTGGTCGATGTGCTCCGCGGCGGTCAGCAGGGCCGTCAGCAGCCGGTCGCGCTGGGTGTCCATCGCCGCGGGGAACAGCGCGCGCAGGTCGGGGTGGCGGGTGAAGAGCAGCGCGTAGAAGTACGAGGTGACCTTGTCGGCGATGGGGGCGATTTCGGCCATGGTGCGCCGGACGAGAACGGCGTCGGGGGACGGGGCGGGCTCGGGGGAGGCCTTGGGGAGGTCGAGGAGGGCTTGAGCGGCGGGTTCCGGGGCCGCGCTTCTTGCGGCAGGAGTGTTGCTTTCCGGGCTAGTGTCCCCTGTGCTCGGAGCGCCGAGTTCCGTGCCCGCACCCTCCGCGGCCGGAACGCTGACTCCCGGAGCCATGCCCCCTGCGGCCGAAGCGCTGGTTCCCGGGCCCGCGTCCCCTGCGATCGGAGCCCCGAATTCCGGGGCCGCGCCCTCCGCGGCCGGAACGCTGACTCCCGGAGTCACACTCGCTGTGGCCGAAGCGCTGGCAACCGGACCCGCGTCCCCTGCGGTCGGAACGCCAGGTTCCGCGCCCGCACCCTCCGCGGCATGAACTCCGGCTCCCGGAGCCACGCTCCCCGCGGCCGAAGCGCTGGCAGCCGGACCCGCGCCCTCCGTAGCCTCCGCGTCCTCGGCAGCCGGAGCCGTGGCCACGGCCTCGGGCATCGGAGGCCTGGCTCCGCCTTCGGGAGCCGGAAGCGTCTCGGGAGCCGGAAGCGTCGCCGTGCCGCTGCCCGTCCCGTCAACCCCGGTGCTCCTGGAGCTGGTTGGCGTGCGCCCTGCCACCGTCCACCATGAAGTCTCCGTAGCCGTACGGAGGGACGCGTCGGGCATGGGCTCCCGGACGGCTTCCGCGCCTTCCGGGACCGGATCAGGAGTCGGCTCCGGCGCGGCGGACCGGGCAGGCGGTATTCGCCCCGCCTCGGCTTCGGCAGGCCCGGCGGCCGGTCTGCCGAGGGGCCGTATGGTCGCTACGCGCCGAACCTCGGGCACCTGGCGGCGCGTGCGCTCAGCGCCCTCCGGCCCCTCCTGGCCCGGCTCGGCACGCTCCGCGCCGCCCGCGCCCTCATCGGAGGCAGCCGCCTCCTCCGGCCGCTCCGGCGGCCTCCGTGGCGTGAACCAGTTGCTGCCGTGCCCGGAAGTGCCGTTGCCCGCCGACGTGGTGGTCGGAGCGTCCATGCTGTGCCTCGCCTCGAACATCTCTCAGTCGGTCCGCGCACTTCCTCACCGGAAGGTGCTTGCTTTCCCGCCTTGCCTCGGCAACCCATGTTGATCACATTGAACCCTGACGCCCCACGCTTTACGGACAAGTAGGGAAAGATGTGACATTGGCCGCAGTCACCTCTCCCGCAGCATCGCATCCACGCCCGTCGTGCGGGGCCCTTAGCCGGAAGAACGGGTCCTCGATCTCTTTACCCCGTTAAACTTTGCTGATCCGTGCGCGCCTCCAGGGGTGCGTCTCCCACGCACCCGGCGCGCGCACCGAATCCCACCCGGCTTGAACCGGACTCGACCATACCGGCACCCGTCGAACACACAAGTGCCCTTCTTTCATTCGGAATTCTGGGATCCACCCTCTCCGACCGCTTCCCTCACCGACGCGCGCACCAATGCGTACGCCTGCCGCAGATCCCGCCCGACGTAGGAGTGAGTGGCCAGGTCGACCAGCCGCGCATCCGCGTTGACCGCGACCGAAACCGGCACCGCGGCGAACAGATCCAGGTCGGAGAGCGAGTCGCCATAGGCAACGCAATCGGCCAGGTCCACGCCGAACTCTTCACAGAGCCGGTTCGCGACCTTCACCTTGGCCGCCGCGTTGAGGATGCCCGTGGGGTCCACAGGCTCACGGAACGGCACCGAGGGGAAGCGGGAGCCGTGCGCGGCATGGGCGCCCCAGCCGAGCAGTCGTTCGACGAAGAACGAGGGCGAGAGCGAGACCACGGCGCAGTAGTCGCCGTTCGCCCGGATCTCGGCCCAGGTGTCCTGGATGCCGGACAGCCAGGGCGCGCCGTCGAAGGCCGTTCCCACATGGGCGTCCGTGAGATCCGCCCACAGCCCGTGGACTCGTACCCCGTACTGAGCCGAATCGATACGACCCGAGACGAAATCCCGTTCAAGTGCGGCTATTTCTTGTTCCAGCCCCAGTTGCCGGGAAATCTCCACGGGTGCCGCCGTGCCGTACAGCAGCGTTCCGTCCAGGTCGAAGAGGTGTAGGCGCGCCATGTACGCCGAGGCTAGTACCCGCGGTTACTCCCGCTGTCAGACGCCGTGGTCCGCTGCTCCCGGCACGGTGTTTCACGTGAAACTACGTCGCCCCGCACGCCGGGCCACCCTCGTTGTCCATGTCGCCGCCTCGGCGGGCTGGCTCGGGCTCACCCTCGGGCTGCTCGCGCTCGCCACGGCCGCGATCACCACCGAGTCCCACCCGACCATTGAGGCCTCCGTCCGCGCGATGAAGGTCTTCACCGACTGGCTCGTCCTCCCCCTGGCACTCCTCACCCTGCTGAGCGGCCTGCTGCTCTCGCTCGGTACGTCCTGGGGACTCGCCCGCCATCGCTGGGTGTACACGAAGTTCTGGCTGACGCTGGCGACGACGGCCGCGTCGACCTTCGCGCTACGGCCAGGGGTCAACGAAGCGGTCGCGACCGTGTCCGCGGGGGACGCCCTGGCCAGTTCGACCGACCTCATCATGGGACCGATCGTCTCCCTCAGTGCTTACCTCTTCATGACAGTCATCTCCGTACTCAAGCCCTGGGGGCTGACCCGGCGGGGCCGCCGCCTACGCGCCGCTCACCAGCGTGGTCAGAGGAAACTTGGCGAAAAGCAGCGTGCTTCTCCCCACAAAGAGGTGGACGCCGAGGTCATGCGTCAGACAGCCTGACCCGCGTGTCGACACCTACCCTCTCCGCACTGCCCATCCGTAGGCTCACGCCTCGCGACCTCACCGCCTGTGCCGATCTGTCCGAGGACCGCGGCTGGCCCCGCGAGGAACACAAATGGGGGCTGCTGCTCTCGGCCGGGACGGGCTACGGCATCGACGACCCCGACGGCCCCGGCCTCATCGCCGCGTGCGTCGTGACGCAGTACGGGCCGTACGAGAACCCAGGACTGTCGGCGATCGGCATGGTGCTGGTCGCCGAACGGCACGCCCGCAAGGGCATCGGCCGCCATCTGATGCGCACCGTCGTCGAAGGCGCGGGCACCACCCCGCTGACCCTGCACGCGACGCCCAGCGGCCGCCCCCTCTACGAGGAGCTCGGCTTCAAGACGACCGGCCGCGCCGAGATGGTCCGCGGCCGCTTCGCCGTCGACGGCCCGGACGCACAGGTGCCGGGCATCTCCACCCGGGCGGCGACCGCGGAGGACCTGCCCACCCTGGTCCGGCTCGACACAGCGGTCTTCGGCCTCGACCGCACCCACATCATCACCCGCCTCCCCGCCTTCACCGATCAGCTTCGGGTCGCGGAGGCGGACGGGGAGATCATCGGCTATGCGGGGGCCTGGCCGAACATGGAGACCCACGTCGTCGGCCCGCTGGTCGCCCGGGACACGGACACGGCCAAGGCGCTCATCGCCTCGCTCGGCGCCCGCACCGACCGCCCGCTGCGCACGGACATCGACATCCGCCACGAGGAACTGCTCGCGTGGGTGAAGGCACACGGCCTGGAGTCCATCGCCTTCAACTCCGTGATGACGTACGGCATCCCGGAGCTGCCCGGTGACTGGACGCGCCGGTTCGCCCCGCTGACGGTGGCGGCGGGCTGAGCGCGCAGGACTGCTTCCACGCCGAAGCCCGCCCTCACCTGCCGTGACTCTTCCGGCAGGTAAGGGCGGGCTTTCCCTTGGGCCCCGGTCAGGCCTCAGGAGGTGGGCGGGCTAGACGAGGGCCTCCACAGCCGCCGTCGCGAATCCGTGGTCCTGCTCCGGGGCGCCACCGCCGACACCGATGGCACCGATGAGGCGGCCGTCACGGTGGACGGGCACGCCGCCCGCGATGAACAGCAGCGGCCGGTCGAGGGCCGTCGGCAGTGTGTGGAAGAGGCCGCCGGGCTGGACCGCGTCCACGAGGTCGGCGGTCGGGGTGTTCAGCTGGAGCGCGGTGTACGCCTTGCGCGTGCTGGTCTCGCCGGCGATCAGCACCGCCCGGTCATCACGCCGGAAGGCGAGGAGGTGGCCACCGGCGTCAAGGACGGTGACGCTGACGTGGACTCCGGCGGCGTCGGCGGCGCGGTGTGCGGCGCTCACGAGGGCCTCTGCGTCGGAGATGGTCAGCGGGGCGACGGCGGTGGGGGCGGGGGTGGTGCTCACGAGGAGTCTCTCCTTGATGGAACGGTGTTTCGGTGAGGCCCCTCGCCCCGGGCCAGTGGAAGCCGGGGCGAGGGAGGCTTGGGGTCAGTGGTGGGCGGCCGCCGCGTGCTCGGGCACGGGGGTGGCGCCGGTGACGACCTTGGTGGGCGCGGGGGACCGGCGCTCCAGTGCCGCCGAGAGGAAGGCGAGGACGAGGGCGGACGCGGCGAGCACGGCACCGACCCAGTTCGGGGCGGTGTAGCCGAAGCCCGCGGAGATCACGATGCCGCCGAGCCAGGCCGAGAGGGCGTTGCCCAGGTTGAAGGCGCCGATGTTGACGGCGGAGGCGAGCGTGGGCGCTCCGGAGGCCTGGTCGAGGACCCGCTTCTGCAGCGGCGGCACGGTGGCGAAGCCCAGGGCGCCGATCAGCATGATGGTCACGGCCGAGGCGATCTTGTTGTGCGCGGTGAGCGTGAAGACACCGAGGACCAGGGCCAGCGCGCCGAGCGAGACGTACAGCATGGGCATCAGCGCGCGGTCCGCGAACCGGCCGCCGATCAGGTTGCCACCGACCATGCCGAGGCCGAACAGGACGAGCAGCCAGGTCACGGAGGACTCCGAGTAGCCGGCGACCTCCGTCATCATCGGCGTGATGTAGGTGATGGCCGCGAACACGCCACCGAAGCCGAGCACGGTCATCGCCATGGCGAGCAGCACCTGCACGTTGCGGAACGCGCCGATCTCGTGGCGCAGGCTCACGCCCGCGGGCTTGGGCAGGTCCGGTACGAGCTTGGCGACACCGGCGAGGCCGACCACGCCCAGGGCGGCGACGATGACGAAGGTGATCCGCCAGCCGATGGCCTGGCCGACGAACGTACCCAGCGGGACGCCGACCACATTGGCCACGGTCAGGCCCGAGAACATGGTGGCGATGGCCCCGGCCTTCTTCTCGGGGGCGACCAGCTCGGCCGCGACGACCGAGCCGATGCCGAAGAAGGCACCGTGGGCGAGGGAGGCGACGACGCGTCCGGCGAGCATCACGCCGAAGGCCGGTGCGACGGCCGAAAGCAGATTGCCCGCGATGAACAGGCCCATCAGCAGCATGAGCATCCGCTTGCGCGAGATCCGGGTGCCCAGGGCGGTCATCAGCGGGGCACCGAGCACGACGCCCAGGGCGTAGCCGGTCACGAGGAACCCTGCCGTGGGGATGGAGACGTCGAAGTCACCCGCGACCTCGGGAAGGAGTCCCATGATCACGAACTCGGTGGTCCCGATTCCGAAGGCCCCGATCGCTAGGGCCAGAAGCGCGAGAGGCATGGAGCTACCTTCCAAACGATTGCGGGAGCGCTTAACGTGCGTCCACAATAGTTGCAGACGCTGGCTAATTGCAAGCGCTGGATATTGCAGCAGTGGACTATCCTGGACGCAGCCGCTCTGGGACGCAGGAAGACGGAGGAAACGCCATGACAGCGACCGACCCCGCACTCACCGCGCTGGCCCAGGGCTGGTGCGCGCTCTCCCTGCTCCACGGGAAGATCGAGTCCCATGTGGAGCGGGCGCTCCAGGCCAAGCACGGCCTGAGCGTGCGGGAGTACAGCCTGCTCGACGTGCTCAGCCGCCAGCACGACGGCGAGGGCGGCCATCTGCAGATGAAGCAGGTCGCCGATGCCGTGGTCCTCAGCCAGAGCGCCACCACCCGCCTGGTCACCCGGCTCGAGGAGCGCGGTCTCCTCCTGCGCTACCTGTGTCCCACCGACCGGCGCGGCATCTACACGAACGTCAGCGAGAGCGGCAACCAGCTCCTCGCCGAGGCCCGGCCCACCAACGACGCAGCCCTGCGCGAGGCCCTGGACGAGGCCGCGCAGAACCCTGAGCTCGCCCCGCTGGTCCGGGTTGTCGAAACGGTGCGCGCGCCTGTGTGAGGCAGGGCCTGCCGGAGCGGCGGGTGCCGCGAGGCAGGGGGCGGGGGCCGAGCGGCGGGAGGCGGGTGCCGTAGGCAGGCGGCGAGCGTCGGGGGCGGGCGGCGAGCATCGTGGGCGCGGCGAGCATCGTGGGCGCGGCGAGCGCATGAACCGGCGGTCGTCGCCTCAGCCCGAGAGGCCCACAAGCCGTACAGGCCCTGTAGGCCCTACAGGGCCCAGATCATCACCTCCGAGGCCGCACCCGCAGGTCGCCGCCGACCCCACGCCCTCGCCCAGCGGCCTGCGGCCCTGCGGGCTGCGGGCTGCGGGCTGCGCATAGGCTGCGGCCATGGGAGATCTTGAGATACGACCTGCCGTCGCCGATGACATCCCCGCGATCGTGGCCATGCTGGCCGACGACCCCCTCGGCGCCCAGCGCGAGTCGCTGGAAGACCTCACCCCGTACTACCCCGCCTTCCAGCGCCTCGCCGAGGACCCGAACCAGCACCTGGTCGTCGCCGTCCGCGAAGACCGTGTCGTCGGCACGCTCCAGCTCACGATCATTCCGGGCCTTTCCCGGAAGGGCGCCACGCGGTCGATCATCGAAGCGGTACGAGTACACGCCGAGGAGCGGGGCAGCGGCCTCGGCACCCGGTTCATCGAGTGGGCCGTCGATGAATCCCGGCGCCAGGGCTGCCAGTTGGTGCAGCTGACCTCGGACGCCACCCGCACCGACGCCCATCGCTTCTACGAGCGCCTGGGCTTCACCGCCTCACACGTGGGCTTCAAGCTCCAGCTCTGACAGCGGGCGCTTCAAGCTCCAGCTCTGACGGCGGGCGGTGACGCCGCTGAACGGCCGCGGCCATACGAAGCGCAAGACCCAGGTTGTCCTGCTTCGCTGTTTCACGTGAAACAGGACAACCTGGACCTCGTCTCCGCGCCGCGTC
The DNA here is from genome assembly GCF_044544845.1 of Streptomyces sp. NPDC053474. Taxonomy (NCBI): domain Bacteria; kingdom Bacillati; phylum Actinomycetota; class Actinomycetes; order Kitasatosporales; family Streptomycetaceae; genus Streptomyces; species Streptomyces sp. NPDC053474. The sequence continues at coordinate 533,555 of NZ_JBITXV010000002.1, read as the reverse complement.
CTGGTCTGCGGCGGGCCCTTGTCCGCAGTCGGCGCTCGACCGCAATCGGCCCTTCACCACAGCCAGTTGACGTTCGCGGTCTACGCGAGGCCCCGCCACCCCTCCGGGTCCACCCCGCCGGGCACCGGAGCCTTCGCGTCGTACGGCTCCCGTGTGAAGACGAACGACCCCAGATCGAGATGGCTCACCGAACCGTCCGGTCGCCGGACCGCCCTCAGGAGCTCGCCCGCGTAGTACCCGTCGAGCCCGGTCCACGTCCCGTCACCGTTTGGCCGGAAGTGCGAGCCACGGCCGCCGCCCGCGAGCGGGCCCAGCTGGACCTCGCCATCAGCCGCGAGACGCAGCACCTGGGCACTCGTCCCCCAGTACCAGGGCCCGGTCAGCTCCAGCACGGCCGGGTCGACCTCGCGCAGCGGCCGCCAGGGCTCGGGGATGCGCGGCTCCGCCTCCGCCACGATCCTTACGAGCTCGGCCGCCACCGTGGCCACCGGGAGGCCTGAGGTGCAATTGGCGAGGACCACGGCCGCGACATCGGCCTCCTCACAGGTCCACAGGCTGGCGACGAAGCCCGGCAGCGAGCCCGTGTGCCCAATGAGCGCGCCGCCGCTGAACCGGACGATGCCGACACCGAGCCCGTACGTCTGCTCCGCGTCACCGAACTCCGCGACCGCCGTCGGCGCCTTCATCTCCCGGACCGTGTCGAGACAGAGCACACGGTCGTCGCCCCGCATCAGGAACACGGCGAACCGCGCCAGGTCAGCCGTCGTCGACCACAGCTGCCCGGCCGGAGCCATGAGCCCCAGGTCCTCCACGGGCTCCGGCAGCAACACGTCGGCCCACGGATGCACCGCCCAGCCACCCGCGTGCGGAGCCATCGGCTGCCCGCTCGTACGGTCCAGGCCGAGCGGTTCCAGGACCTCCCCGCGCAGTACCTCCTCCCACGGCGCACCACGCAACGCCTCGATCAGCGAACCCAGCAGCGTGTAGCCAGGGTTGGAGTAGTGGAAGCGGCGTCCCACCGGGTGCTTGAAGGGCTGCTCCCCCAGGACGTCACTCAGCTCGGGCCGCAGCGAAGCGGAGCTGCGCTCCCACCACTGCCCCGGCGTCTCGGCCGCGAGTCCGCCTCGGTGCGACAGGAGTTCAGCGATCGTGACCTCGCCGACGCCGGTGCCCGGCAGATGCTTCTCCAGCGGATCGGAGAGATCGAGCACGCCCTCGTCGCGCAACCGCATCACCAGAACAGCGGTGAACGTCTTGGTGATCGATCCGATGCGGTACTGCACATTCTCGTCCGGCCCATGGCCGTCGACCGAGGTCCGGCTCCCCGTCCACACCAGCTTGCCTCCCCGCACGACGGCGGCGACCAGGGAAGGCGCTCGCCCCTCCGCCTGAGCAGTGGCAATCCGATGGGTCAAGGCGCGGCGCGTAGAGGGAAGCAGTTCTTCGTTTGTCATGGGGTCAGTTCATACGGGTGTGAGCCTGGACGTCGAGCCCATAACGAACGCGTCCGTGCCCACGGAGACGCCGCCGGTCCACGTCCTGCTCTGGCCACACCATGTTTCACGTGAAACGTCCGCGCTTGCGTACGGGTTGCCCTTGTTCGACCCGGTCGCGGCCTGCCTAGCGAGGACGCCAAGACCGAGGACGTACTCAGGAAGCTCGGGCGGACAAGGCCGCCCACCTGTTGATCGAAATCGCCGCGCACCCCACACGATCGCACCTGTGACCCACGTCTCGTCAGCGCATGTCACGAATCGGCGGCCCTGCTCTGTCTACCTTTCGACGCCGCACCGGCGGTGGGCATCGGAGGGAGAGCGTGATGGCAGCGCACATCGTGGTTCTGGGAGCGGGTTACGCGGGCGTGGTCGCGGCCAAGTCGATCGCCAAGCAGACCGGCACCCGGGTGACCTTGGTGAACGCGAGCGACCGGTTCGTCGAGCGGGTGCGAATGCACCAAGTCGCGGTGGGCCAGCGGGTGCGCCAGCGGCCGATCGCCGAACTGCTTACGGGCGCACCCGTGGAGTTCGTCGTCGACCGAGTCGTCGCCATCGACGCCGAGCGTCGCGAGGTCGTCCTGGCCGAGGCCGCACCCCTCGGCTACGACACGCTGGTCTACGCGCTCGGCAGCCTCGCCGCCCACGACGCCGTGCCGGGTGCCGCCGAGCACGCGTATCCGCTGGCCGTCGCCGAGGACGCCGCCCGCCTGCGGGCACGGCTTGCCGCGGGCGGCACCGTCACGGTCGTCGGCGGCGGTCTGACCGGCATCGAAGCCGCGGCCGAACTGGCCGAGACACGACCGGAGTTGAAGGTACGCCTGGTCACCGGTGGTGCGCTCGGCGCGGCGCTCTCCGAGCGGGGACGACAGCACCTGCGGCGCGTCTTCGCCCGCCTCGGTATCGAGGTACGGGACCACGCCAAGGTCACCGAGGTCCGCGCGGACGGCGTACTTCTCGCCGACGGCGCGCTGCTGCCCTCGGACACGGTGGTGTGGACGACAGGCTTCCGAGTACCGGGGATCGCACGCGAGGCCGGTCTGGCCGTCGACGACCACGGGCGCGTGCTCGTCGATCCGACGCTGCGCTCGGTGTCCCACCCGGACGTCTACGCCATCGGCGACGCGGCCGCCGCTCGGCGGCAGGACGGGCAGGAGCTGCGCATGGCCTGCGCCACCGGGCTGCCGTCGGCGGCGCATGTGGCGCGGTCGATCAGCGACCGCCTGGCGGGCCGCACCCCGAGCCCGCTGCGCTTCCGGTACCTCAACCAGTGCGTCAGCCTGGGCCGCCGCGACGGCCTCATCCAGTTCGTCCGGGACGACGACAGCGCGGTCGAACGCGTGCTCACGGGCCGCGTCGCCGCCTGGTACAAGGAGTTCATCGTCCGGGGCGCTCTGTCGGCGCAGCGCCACCCGGGCCTCGTGAAGCTGACCCCGCGGGGGAGCAAGGCGGCGTAGGCGGACACGCGCGCACCACCCTGCCTCGCGCGCTAGGTCTGGGCCATGTCCACGAAGCGCGAGTAGTGGCCCTGGAAGGCGACGGTGATCGTCGCCGTGGGGCCGTTACGGTGCTTGCCCACGATGATGTCCGCCTCGCCCGCGCGCGGTGACTCCTTCTCGTACGCGTCCTCGCGGTGGAGCAGGATGACCATGTCGGCGTCCTGCTCGATGGAGCCGGACTCACGCAGGTCGGAGACCTGGGGCTTCTTGTCCGTGCGCTGTTCGGGACCACGGTTCAGCTGCGAGAGCGCGATGACCGGCACCTCGAGCTCCTTGGCCAGCAGCTTCAGGTTTCGCGACATGTCCGAGACTTCCTGCTGGCGGCTCTCGGCGCGCTTCGAGCCACCGGACTGCATCAGCTGCAGATAGTCGATGATCACGAGCTTGATGTCGCTGCGCTGCTTGAGGCGGCGGCACTTCGCGCGGATCTCCATCATCGACAGGTTCGGGGAGTCGTCGATGTAGAGCGGCGCCGCCGAGACCTCGGGCATCCGGCGGGCGAGCCGGGTCCAGTCCTCGTCCGTCATCGTGCCGGAGCGCATGTGGTGCAGCGCCACGCGTGCCTCCGCGGACAGCAGACGCATCGCGATCTCGTTGCGCCCCATTTCCAGGGAGAAGATGACGCTGGGCAAGTTGTGCTTGATGGACGCGGCACGTGCGAAGTCGAGGGCCAGCGTGGACTTACCCATGGCGGGGCGGGCCGCGATGACGATCATCTGGCCCGGGTGCAGACCGTTGGTGAGCGAGTCGAAGTCGGTGAAGCCCGTCGGCACACCCGTCATCTCGCCGCTGCGGGAACCGATCGCCTCGATCTCGTCGAGGGCACCCTCCATGATGTCGCCGAGCGGCAGGTAGTCCTCGCTGGTGCGCTGCTCGGTGACGGCGTAGATCTCGGCCTGGGCGCTGTTGACGATCTCGTCGACGTCGCCGTCCGCCGCGTACCCCATCTGCGTGATGCGGGTGCCCGCCTCGACCAGGCGGCGCAGGACCGCGCGCTCGTGCACGATCTCCGCGTAGTACTCGGCGTTCGCCGCGGTCGGGACCGTCTGGACCAGGGAGTGCAGATACGAGGGGCCGCCGACCTTGGTGATCTCACCGCGCTTGGTGAGCTCGGCGGCGACCGTGATGGGGTCGGCGGGCTCGCCCTTGGCGTACAGATCGAGGATCGCGGTGAAGACCGTCTCATGGGCCGGGCGGTAGAAGTCGTGGCCCTTGAGCACCTCGACGACATCGGCGATGGCGTCCTTTGACAGGAGCATGCCACCAAGCACGGACTGTTCCGCGTCCAGGTCCTGGGGCGGTACGCGCTCGAAGGAGGGGCTCCCTCCGTCCCAGCCCCGCTCGTGCTGCTCGTCACGGCCCTGGCCGCCGTCACGGCGCGGGCGGGACACGGGCAGCCGGTCCCCCGGTCCGCTGTCGGCCCACGGGTCGTCCAAGGGCTCGGAAATACTCACCGGGCCACCTCCTCCCGTCCGCCGCGCGGACCTCGCCGTGCCCCTCTTTCCTACGGCACGACACTGACAAATAAGGGGGCCCAACTCCGGTTCTGACGCGTCGGATTTGCGTGGTTTCCCCGATGACAGGACGAGGCGGGCGCCGCACAACCGTAGGCCCGTCGGCACCGTCAGCCAATCTGGTTATCCACAGGCGCTGTGGATGACTGCCCCGATGCTGTGGAGAACCCCGGGAAACCTGTGCACGGCTCGGTGGACAGCCCTGTGAACAAGCCCTCAGACAACTTTCCACAGCCGCCCTGACCTGCATCTTTCCCATCCACCGGCTGTGCAGAAGAAAAACTTCCCCAGTCGGCCCAAGATCTCGTCGAACAGCACCCGTCCCCGCACCCGCTCTCGACTCAGGTAAGGGTCCTAAGTCAATTGCATCTCTTACCTGTGGAAGATTAGATTGGTGCTCATGACACAGGCTCCCGCGGCGCCCAAGGCCGCCCGGCGACGACACGACCGAGAGATCGTCGCACTCGCCGTTCCCGCCTTCGGCGCGCTCGTGGCCGAGCCCCTCTTCGTCATGGCCGACAGCGCCATCGTCGGCCACCTCGGCACCGCTCAGCTCGCCGGCCTCGGCATCGCCTCGGCCCTTCTGACAACCGCCGTCAGCGTCTTCGTCTTCCTCGCGTACGCCACCACCGCCGCAGTCGCCCGCCGCGTCGGCGCCGGTGACCTCCCGGCCGCCATCCGACAGGGCATGGACGGCATCTGGCTCGCCCTCCTCCTCGGCGTGGCCGTGATCGCCGTCGCCCTGCCCACGGCACCCGCGCTCGTGGGCCTCTTCGGAGCCTCGGACGCCGCCACGCCCCACGCGGTCACCTATCTGAGGATCTCGGCCCTCGGCATACCCGCGATGCTGGCCGTCCTCGCCGCCACCGGCGTCCTGCGCGGCCTCCAGGACACCAAGACGCCTCTGTACGTCGCCATCGGCGGCTTCGTCGCCAACGGCGTGCTCAACGTACTCCTCGTCTACGGAGCGGGCCTCGGCATCGCCGGGTCCGCCTGGGGCACCGTCCTCGCCCAGTGCGCGATGGCCGCCGTCTATCTGACCGTCGTCGTCCGTGGCGCCCGGCGCCACGGCGCCTCGCTGCGCCCGGACGCCGCGGGCATAAGGGCCTGCGCCCAGGCGGGCGTCCCTCTTCTGGCCCGCACGCTCTCCCTCAAGGCGATCGTCATCATCGCCACCGCCGTGGCCGCCCGGCTCGGCGACGCCGACATCGCCGCGCACCAGATCGTGTTGTCCCTGTGGAGCCTGCTGTCCTTCGCCCTCGACGCCATCGCGATCGCCGGGCAGGCCATCATCGGCCGCTATCTGGGAGCGGGCGACGCCCAGGGCGCCCGCGACGCCTGCCGCCGCATGGTGCAGTGGGGCTTCGCCTCGGGCGTCGTCCTCGGCCTGCTGGTCGTCCTGGCCCGGCCTGTCTTCGTCCCGCTCTTCTCCGGCGACGCCGCCGTCCAGGACGCCGCTCTGCCCGCGCTGATCGTGATAGCCCTCGCGCAGCCGATCTGCGGCATCGTCTACGTACTCGACGGTGTCCTCATGGGCGCGGGAGACGGGCCGTATCTGGCCTGGGCCATGCTGATCACCCTCGCGGTGTTCGCACCCGCGGCCCTGCTCGTCCCCACCCTCGGCGGCGCACTGACCTCCCTGTGGGTCGCGATGACGCTCATGATGACCGTGCGCATGCTCACCCTGTGGCTACGCTCCCGCTCGGGCCGCTGGATCGTCACGGGGGCCACGCGCTGAGGCGATGTTTCACGTGAAACGTGCCCTTTGTTTGGGCACCGTTTCCTGATCCACAGCCCACGCCAAGGCACTCCAGCCGCAGCCGAGGGAAGCGCTCCCGCTCAACGCCTTCCACTCGTCCCGCGCTGTCCACGCATGACAAGAGGGCCGCACCAGTAGGTGCGGCCCTCTTGCTCAGTCCTGCGAAACGCAGCGCTAGCGCGGCGTTCAGGCAGCGATGACCTCGACGTTGACCTTGGCGGCCACCTCGGGGTGCAGACGCACGGACGTCGCGTGGGCGCCCAGCGTCTTGATCGGCGCGCCGAGCTCGATGCGGCGCTTGTCGACCTTCGGGCCACCGGCAGCCTCGATCGCCGAAGCGACGTCAGCCGGGGTGACGGAACCGAAGAGACGACCGGCGTCGCCGGAGCGGACGGCCAGACGGACCTTGACACCCTCGAGCTGGGCCTTGATCTCGTTGGCCTGCTCGATGGTCGCGATCTCGTGGATCTTGCGCGCACGACGGATCTGCGCGACGTCCTTCTCGCCACCCTTGGTCCAGCGGATCGCGAAGTTCCGCGGGATCAGGTAGTTGCGAGCGTAACCGTCCTTGACGTCGACGACGTCGCCAGCGGCACCGAGGCCAGAGACCTCGTGGGTGAGGATGATCTTCATGTTTCGGTCACCCTTCCCTTATCGCGCGGTGGACGTGTAGGGCAGCAGCGCCATCTCACGGCTGTTCTTCACGGCCGTGGCGACGTCACGCTGGTGCTGCGTGCAGTTGCCGGTCACGCGACGGGCACGGATCTTGCCGCGGTCGGAAATGAACTTCCGCAGCATGTTCGTGTCCTTGTAGTCCACGTACGTGACCTTGTCCTTGCAGAATGCGCAGACCTTCTTCTTAGGCTTGCGCACAGGCGGCTTCGCCATGGTGTTTCTCCTGTGTGATCAAGAAGTGTGGGTACGACCCGCCTTCTCGTCCCGGGACCGGGGTCCTGGGTCTTAGAAGGGGGGCTCGTCCGAGTAGCCGCCGCCGGAGCCGCCGGAGCTTCCGCCCCAGCCGCCACCGCCGCCGCTGCCGCCCTGCTGGCCGCCACCGGCCGGCGCACCGGTCGCCCAGGGGTCGTCGGCGGGAGCACCGCCGCCACCCTGCTGCTGACCGCCACCGGGGCCACCGCCCCAGCCGCCGCCCTGCTGACCGCCGCCGCCGCCGTACCCACCCTGGCCGCCGCGACCGGTGGTCTTGGTGACCTTGGCCGTGGCGTTCTTCAAGCTGGCGCCGACTTCCTCGACGTCCAGCTCGTAGACCGTGCGCTTGATGCCCTCACGGTCCTCGTAGGACCGCTGCTTCAGGCGGCCCTGCACGATGACGCGCATGCCTCGCTGGAGCGACTCGGCGACGTTCTCCGCCGCCTGACGCCAGACCGAGCAGGTCAGGAACAGGCTCTCGCCGTCCTTCCACTCATTGGTCTGCCGGTCGAAGGTGCGGGGAGTGGACGCGACGCGGAACTTCGCGACCGCCGCACCGGACGGGGTGAAGCGCAGCTCGGGGTCGTCGACAAGATTGCCGACGACCGTGATGACGGTCTCGCCTGCCATTGGGGGAACCTCTCGGCGGGTTTGCTGCTGGCTGCTGGTGCTGCTACTCGAATCCCGAGTACCGCCGGGCCTCGCGGCTCAGCGGGTCCGAGCCAGGTGGCTCAGTGGGTCTCGGGGCGGAGGACCTTGGTCCGGAGGACCGACTCGTTCAGGTTCATCTGGCGGTCGAGCTCCTTGACGACCGCAGGCTCGGCCTGCAGGTCGATGACCGAGTAGATGCCCTCGGGCTTCTTCTTGATCTCGTACGAGAGACGACGACGGCCCCAGGTGTCGACCTTCTCGACCTTTCCGTTGCCCTCACGGACGACGGAGAGGAAGTTCTCGATCAGCGGGGAGACAGCGCGCTCCTCGAGATCGGGGTCGAGGATGACCATCACCTCGTAGTGACGCATGTGGAACCCACCTCCTTTGGACTCAGCGGCCACGGTCGTTCCGTGGCAGGAGGGTCGTGATGCGTACGCAACGGTATCGGCCGCCACTGACAATCGACCGCCCCGAGTGGAGGTCCGAGGGGGAGTCGCGTCGTGTGGCTGTACCAGTCAGTGACGGATCAGTGACTGGCCTGGGCAGACACCGGTGCAGACGGTACAGAGTACCCGCACCTAGGCTTCCGGTTGAAATCCGGCGGCGGGCGGGCAGAATCTGTACACATCGGGTGTGTATGGCGCTACGATGCGCTGCCTTCCGCAGGAGGTGCCTCCATGGCACAGACATTGCGACGTGACACCGCCGGTTCCCTCTTCGCGACCGACGGCAAGCCCCATCCCCTCCAGGACACACTGCTCGGCGTGACGCTGATCCTCGGCGCCATCGCCTTCGTGTCCGCGATGTTCCACAACCTCCATCTGCTCAGTTCCTGGACCGGCCTGGTGGGCATCTTCACCGGCGCGTACGGACAGTTCATCTCGGTGACGACGCGGGAGCGCTTCTTCCTGATCGTCGGCCTGGGTGCCTGTGCGGTCGGCTTCTTCCTGGGCATGGCGCACGGCGGCCTCTTCGGGGGACTCTGGTGACCCGCGACGGCCGCGGATGAGCCGTCCCCGGCCGCGCCGCCTTCTCCGAACCGGCTGTTGACCGGTCCGCACCACCCCTGGTCAGAGACGGGCCAGGGGCGAAGGTGCGATACGCCCAGACGGGGCGCTCGCAGGGCGCAGTAGGCTTCGGCGCTAGAGCCGGAGCCCCTGTACCCATGGGGACACACCAGCCCGAGGAGCGCCGCGAATGAGCCTGACCCTGAGGACCATCAGCCGAGAGCAACATCTGGCGTACATCCAGAGCCTGCCGTCGGCGAGCCATTGCCAGGTCCCCGCATGGGCAGACGTGAAGAGTGAATGGCGTTCGGAGAACCTCGGTTGGTTCGACGACAGGACCGGCCACATGGTGGGCGCGGGCCTGGTGCTCTACCGCCAGCTGCCCAAGGTGAAGCGCTATCTCGCGTATCTCCCCGAGGGCCCGGTCATCAACTGGTATGCGCCGAACCTGGACGAGTGGCTCCAGCCGATGCTCGCGCACCTGAAGAAGCAGGGCGCCTTCTCGGTGAAGATGGGCCCGCCGGTCGTCATCCGCCGCTGGAACGCCCCCGCGATCAAGGCGGGCATCCAGAACCCCGACGTGAAGCGCCTGCGCGACATCGAGGCCACGCACATCGAGCCGCGCGCCTTCGAAGTCTCCGACAAGCTGCGGCGCATGGGCTGGCAGCAGGGCGAGGACGGCGGCGCCGGCTTCGGCGACGTGCAGCCCCGCTATGTCTTCCAGGTGCCGCTGGCCAACCGCTCGCTGGACGAGGTCCTCAAGAACTTCAACCAGCTGTGGCGCCGCAACATCAAGAAGGCCGAGAAGGCCGGTGTCGAGGTCGTCCAGGGCGGTTACAACGACCTGCCCGAGTGGCAGCGCCTGTACGAGATCACGGCGATCCGCGACAAGTTCCGGCCGCGGCCGCTGAGCTACTTCCAGCAGCAGTGGCGGGCCCTCAACTCCGAGGACCCCAACCGCATGCGGCTGTACTTCGCGCGGCACAACGGCGTGAACCTTTCGGCGGCGACGATGCTCGTCGTGGGCGGGCACGTCTGGTACTCCTACGGCGCCTCCGACAACATCGGCCGCGAGGTCCGGCCCTCGAACGCGATGCAGTGGCGGATGCTGCGCGACGCCTACGCGCTCGGCGCCTCGGTCTACGACCTGCGCGGCATCTCCGACTCACTGGACGAGACGGACCACCTCTTCGGCCTGATCCAGTTCAAGGTCGGCACCGGCGGCGAGGCCGTCGAGTACGTCGGCGAGTGGGACTTCCCGCTGAACAAGCTGCTGCACAAGGCGCTCGACATCTACATGTCGCGTCGCTGATCCGGCACAGTCGCCTTCCGCAATTCCTTCCACATCTCTGTCACACCGCAGCCACCAGAAAGGTTCCGGGACCAGCCATGGCGCTCACGCTCTATGTCGACACCGCGCGCTGGCGGGCACACCAGAAGCACGTGCTTGACCAATTCCCAGGCATCGTCCCGGTCTGCAAGGGCAACGGCTACGGGTTCGGCCACGAGCGCCTCGCCGAGGAAGCCACGCGATTCGGCGCCGATGTCCTTGCCGTCGGCACGACCTACGAAGCCGCTCGGATCAAGGACTGGTTCGGCGGCGACCTGCTGGTCCTCACCCCGTTCCGACGGGGCGAGGAGCCCGTGCCGCTGCCTGACCGCGTCATCCGCTCCGTGTCGTCGCTCGACGGCGTGCACGGGCTCGTGGGCGCCCGTGTCGTCATCGAGGTCATGTCCTCGATGAAGCGCCACGGCATCACCGAGCAGGACCTGCCGCATCTGCACGCCGCCATCGAGGACGTACGCCTCGAAGGCTTCGCGATCCACCTGCCGCTCGACCGGCCCGACGGTACGGACGCCGTCAACGAGGTCATCGGCTGGATGGACCGGCTGCGCACGGCACGCCTTCCGCTGCACACGATGTTCGTCAGCCACCTCAAGGCCGATGAACTCGCCCGGCTCCAGCAGCAGTTCCCGCAGACCCGCTTCCGGGCGCGGATCGGCACGCACCTGTGGCTGGGCGACCACCACGCGACCGAGTACCGGGGCTCCATCCTGGACGTGACGCGCGTCGCCAAGGGGGACCGTTTCGGCTACCGGCAGCAGAAGGCCGCGTCCGACGGCTGGCTCGTCGTCGTCGCGGGCGGCACCTCGCACGGCGTCGGCCTGGAGGCGCCGAAGGCGCTGCACGGGATGATGCCGCGCGCGAAGGGCGTGGCCCGCGCGGGTCTCGCGACCGTGAACCGCAACCTCTCGCCGTTCGTCTGGGGCGCCAAGCAGCGCTGGTTCGCGGAGCCGCCGCACATGCAGGTGTCGATCCTGTTCGTACCGTCGGACGCGCCGGAGCCGACGGTGGGCGAGGAGCTGGTGGCGCACCTGCGGCACACCACCACGCAGTTCGACCGGATCGTCGACCGCTGACCTCACGCGGCACCCGCGCCGAAGGGCGCGGTCCTCAACGGCGGAAGGGCCGGACGCGACAAATCGTCGCGCCCGGCCCTTCCGCGTGCCGGTCCTTCAGCGCCTCAGACCGCGGCCTCCGGGTCGCGGCCCCGCCCCTTCAGCGGCTTGCAGCGTTCCAGCCCCCTGCCACAGCCCACAGCCGTTCCGGTCCACCGCCATCCGGGCGCCATCGTGTTCGCTCAGGGTGAACGCTTCCCCGTCGTCCCCCATTTCACGTACGTCTCCTCGCCGTCACGCGCCCCGTCGTACCGCGGTGCCCGACCGCCAAGGCTGACCACGAACACGTCCGGCGCGCCGTCCAGGACCCCGCCCGAAGGGTCGTCCTCACCGGTCCGCCGCACCACGTCCCGCTCCGGCAGGAGGATGTCGCGTACGACCACGGCGCACAGGTACAGCGTCCCCAGCAGGTGGATGGCGATGGCCACTTGGTAGCCCTCGGTCGGCAGTCCCTTGTGGGCGTCTCCGCTCGTCGTGTACGCGAGGTACATCCAGATGCCCAGGAAGTACGCGACCTCGCACGCCTGCCAGATCAGGAAGTCCCGCCAGCGCGGACGCGCCAGGGCGGCGAGCGGGATCAGCCACAGGACGTACTGCGGCGAGTACACCTTGTTGGTGAGGATGAAGGCGGCGACCACCAGGAAGGCCAGCTGCGCGAAGCGCGGGCGCCTGGGAGCGGTGAAGCCGAGCGCGGCGACACCGAGGCAGGCGAGCAGCATGAGCACCACCGCCAGCCTGTTCACGGTGTCCGTGGTCGGCGGGTCGTCCATGCGCTGGGCGAGGATGAGCCAGAACGAGCCGAAGTCGACGCCCCGCTCCCGGCTGAAGCTGTAGAACTTCGACCAGCCGTCCGGCGCCTGGATCATCACCGGCAGGTTCACCGCCAGCCAGGCGACGGTCGTCGCGATGAGCGCGCTCCCGAACTCCCGCCACTTGCCCGCGCGCCAGCACAGCACGAGCAGCGGGCCGAGGAGCAGCACGGGGTAGAGCTTGGCCGCCGTCGCGAGCCCCAGCAGGATGCCGAAGGCGACCGCGCGCCCGCGCGACCACATCAGCATCGCGGCCGCGGTGAGGGCGACGGCGAACAGGTCCCAGTTGATCGTGGCCGTCAGCGCGAAGGCGGGCGCCAGAGCCACGAGCAGCGCGTCCCAAGGTCGGCGCCGGTGGATGCGCGCCACGCAGACGGCGATGACGGCCGTGCAGGCCATCAGCATCCCGGCGTTGACCATCCAGTAGAACTTCTCCTGGTGCTGCAGGCTGCCGCTGCCCGGCGTCAGCCAGGCGGCCACCTCCATGAACAGCCCCGTGAGCACCGGGTACTCGAGGTACTCCATGTCGCCGGGCAGCTTGTCGAAGTACGGCACGAGTCCGTCGGCGAAGCCACGGCCCTGGTAGAGGTGGGGGATGTCGGAGTAGCACGCGTGGGTGTACTGCGAGCTCGCGCCGACGAACCAGGAGCCGTTGTAGCACGGCGCCTTCTGCACCATGCCGAGGGCGAACATTCCGAGGGCGACGAGTGCGATGACGCGCACGGGCGTCCACCAGGTCGCCGCGAGGAGCGCTCTGCGGCCGATGGGCCCGCCGAGCAGCTCACTGCCGGAGGCGGCGACCTCGTCCTGCCTCGTGGGAAGCACGGGCTGCGGCACCCGCTCGCTCAGGGGTGGATGTGCGCGTGTGGGGGGCGTCTTCTCTGCGCTGGGCATGGCGCACATCCTGCCGTACGGACCCTGTCAGGCCCCGGAAGCGTCGACGCGTCCACCCCTTGTGGCATCCCGGCGCCCGGAGCCTTCCGCCACACGGCGGCGGGCCGTCCAGGCGCTCCAGCGACCCCCTCAGACACGACAAGGCCGCCGCACCACAGGGGTGCGGCGGCCTTGTTTCACGTGAAACACACGGTTTCACGTGAAACACACGGCGGCTCGGCGGTCAGCCTCCGGTCGGCCCGGCGAAGATTCCTCCGTCGTCGCCGTTGTGGCCGTTTCCATTGCCGTTTCCGTTTCCGTTGCCACCGTTCGCGTCGCCCGTAGGTGGTGGTGACTCACCGCCCGGGTCGCCGATGACGCCGCCGTTGTCGTCTCCGCCCTCGGAGGCCCCGCCGTCGTCCTTGCACGACGGGTCCCAGGGCTTGCAGGTCTCGGTCGGGTCGGGGGTCTTCGTCGGGGAGGGCGAGGTGGACTTGGAGTCGGAAGGCGTGGGCGTCGGGGTGTCGCTCGGCTCCTCCCTTTCCTCCGTCTGCGTGGGCGAGGGCACCACGGGCTGCCCGACGATCTCACCGATGGGCTGCGGCGGGGGGAACCTCATGATGGGCTTGCCCTTGAGCGCGGCCGACATGTAGTCCTGCCAGATCTCCGCGGGGAACGAGGCGCCGTGGATCTTCTCCTGGCCTCCCGTGCCGAACATCTCCAGGAACTGGCGCTTCTTGTTGGACTCGTCGTCGTCCATCCGGTACATGCTGATCGCCGTGGACAGCTGCGGGGTGTAGCCGACGAACCAGGCGGACTTGTTGCCATCGGTCGTACCGGTCTTGCCAGCCACCTGGCGGCCGGGCAGCTTCGCCGAGGTACCCGTGCCCTTCTCGACGACGGTCCGCAGGACGTCCGTGACGTTGTCCGCGACCGCGGGGGAGAAGGCGGGCTTCGTCTTGGACCGGTGCCGGTAGACCGACTGGCCCTCCTTCTCGATCTCCTTCACCGAGAACGGGTCACGCTGCTTGCCGCTGGCCGCGAACGTGGCGTAGGCGCCGGCCATCCGGATCGCGCTCGGGGACGACGTGCCGAGGGAGAAGGACGGGTAGGTGGCGCCCGCCATGGAGTTGTCGTCCCGCAGGCCCGCGTCTATGGCCGCGGCCTTCACCTTGTCGAGCCCGACGTCCATGCCGAGCTGGACGTAGGCGGAGTTGACCGACTCCCGCATGGCCTCACGCAGGTCGATCTTGTAGCTCGGCGGGTTGTAGGACTGGTGGCCGTCGTTGGTCTGCAGCCACTCCTTGCCGTCCTTGTCCGTCCAGACCGTGCCGTCGTAGTTCTTGATCTTCAGCTTGTTCTTGCCGCTGTACAGGCTCTTCGGGTTGATGACGGTGCGCTGGGCGTTGTCCTGGTTCGCGCCCCCGCTCTTGTCCCGGATGCCGTTCTTGAAGGCTGCCGCCAGCACGAAGGGCTTGTACGTGGAACCGACCTGCGCACCCGTCGTGTCCGCGTTGTTGGTGAAGTGCTTGGTCGCGTCCTCACCGCCGTAGATGGCCTCGATCGCACCGGTCCCGGGGTTGACCGAGGCGCCACCGAACTGGACGTACTTGTCCTTGTCCGGGCGCAGCTTCGGCTTGATGTTCTCCTTGCGGACCTTCTTGACGGCCTTTTCGAGCTCCATGACCTTCTTCTTGCTGAAGGTCGTGTGGATCTCGTAGCCACCCTGGTCCAGCTCCCGGGCGGAGATGTCGGTGTTGTTGACGACGTACGCCTTGGCGAGCGAGACGAGATAGCCGATCTGGCCGCTCAGCTTGACGTTCGAGCGCGCGTTCTGCGGCGTCGGGAACTTGGTGTACTTGGCCCGCTCGGAGGCCTCCATGCGCCCGTCCTTGACCTCCTCGTCGAGGATCCACGCCCAGCGCTTCTTGGCACGCTCGGTGTTCGCCTCCCTGTCGGCTGCGGGGTCGATCTCCGGGTAGCCCGCCGGGTCGTAGTAGGTGGCGCCCTTGAGGACCGTGGCGAGCAGTGCGCACTCGCTGGGGTTCAGCTTCTGCGCCTCCTTGCCGAAGTAGGCGCGCGCGGCGGCCTGGATGCCGTAGGCGTTGCGGCCGTAGTAGGCGGTGTTGAGGTACCCCGCCATGATGTCTTCCTTGCTGACGGTCCGGCCGACCTTTATGGAGATGAACAGCTCCTTGAACTTCCGGCTGAACGTCTGCGACTGGTCGTCGAGCCGGGCGTTCTTCACGTACTGCTGCGTGATGGTCGAGCCGCCCTGGGTCTGGCCGCCCTTGGCCATGTTCACCACGGCGCGGGCGATGCCCATCGGGTCGACGCCCTTGTCCTTGTAGAACGTCTTGTTCTCCGCCGAGATGACGGCGTTGCGCATCGCCTCGGGGATGTCCTCGTACTTGATGATCTGGCGGTTGGTCTCCCCGCCGGTCGCGACCATCTGCGAGCCGTCGGCCCAGTAGTAGACGTTGTTCTGCGCCTTGGCCGCGTTGGCGACCTCGGGGATCTCGACGAGCGCGTACGCGATGCCCGCGACCGCCATCAGGCTGCCGAAGAACCCGATGATCAGGCCCGTGATCAGGCGCCACGACGGGATCCAGCGGCGCGGCCCGCTCCGGCCCGCGCGCGGATAGTCGATGAAGCGCTTCTTGGGAGGGCCGTAGCCCCGCCCGCGGCCGCGTCCGCCGCTCTCCGACGCCCGGCGTCGGCCTCCGCCCACGGAGCCATTGCGGGCGGCGCGCCTGGCCTCCGCGCGCCCCCCGTAGGAGCGCCCCTCGTCTTCGGGGGCGCCGGATTCGTACGAAGACGAAGGTCCGTGCGGCGAAGACGGCGATCCGGTGGCGCCTCGCGGTGCTGCGCGACGGCCGGACGGCGCGGCGGACGCGCCCCGCCTGGCCGCGGCGCGTCCGCCGCCCTGCGGCGGCTTGCGGCGGTGCTCGCTCATCGAACGACTACTCCTCGGGCAGGCGCGGTGATCCGCACCTGGAAACGGCAGCTGGTTTCCGGTCCCCCCCGACGTACGGACGAGTCCATTCCGGCACTCGTCCGTACGGCACCGGGACAGTAACGCCACCTCACGTCACTTGGTTCCCGGCGGTATGCATGGCGCACAGACTACGCACCGTCAAAACCCTCTTAGCGCTGAAGTTCACCCCAAATCAGGCAAGTTACTTCCTACGAATCGGTGATGTGACGCCGTTCACCGTTCCCCCTCTTGTCGCAGCAGGAACCTCGTTCTATCGTCGTGATGTATCGAGTCGATACATCAGGTCGGCATAAAGGTCCGTGTCAGGCAGACCGGGACAGACGGGAGGACACCATGAGCAGGCGCTCCGGCATCCTCGAGTTCGCTGTGCTCGGCCTGCTCCGCGAGTCCCCGATGCACGGCTACGAGCTGCGCAAACGGCTCAATACCTCACTGGGCGTGTTCCGCGCCTTCAGCTATGGGTCGCTGTACCCCTGCCTGAAGACACTGGTAGCCAACGGCTGGTTGATCGAGGAGTCGGGAACCACCACCGCGGAGGCCCTGGCGGCGGCTCCGCTCGCCGGGCGCCGCGCCAAGATCGTCTACCGGCTGACCGCGGAAGGTAAGGAACACTTCGAGGAACTGCTCTCGCAGACCGGCCCCGACGCGTACGAGGACGAGCACTTCGCCGCCCGCTTCGCCTTCTTCGGCCAGACCTCGCGGGACGTGCGGATGCGGGTGCTCGAGGGCCGCCGCAGCCGCCTGGAGGAGCGCCTGGAGAAGATGCGTGCCTCTCTGGCCCGCACCCGGGAGCGCCTCGACGACTACACGCTTGAGCTGCAGCGCCACGGAATGGAGTCCGTGGAGCGCGAAGTGCGCTGGCTGAACGAGCTCATCGAGAGCGAGCGCGCGGGACGCGACCAGCAACGGTCCGGTCCCGGGAGCTCCGCTCAGCAGAACAGCACATCTGGGGAGTCGGACGTCCTGCCCCGGCGGCGGGAGGACAACCCGCCGCCGGATGCGTCCGGCGACACCGCCAAGTGACACCCCGCACTCGCGGGGTGCCATCCGGAATACCGAGATCACACAGGGAGCAACCGGAATGGGTTCGGTTCGCGTAGCCATCGTCGGCGTGGGCAACTGCGCCGCCTCGCTGGTCCAGGGCGTCGAGTACTACAAGGACGCCGACCCGGACAGCAAGGTCCCGGGCCTGATGCACGTCCAGTTCGGCGACTACCACGTCGGTGACGTCGAGTTCGTCGCCGCCTTCGACGTCGACGCGAAGAAGGTCGGCCTCGACCTCGCGGACGCCATCGGTGCCAGTGAGAACAACACCATCAAGATCTGCGACGTGCCGAACACCGGCGTGCAGGTCCAGCGTGGCCACACCCTCGACGGTCTGGGCAAGTACTACCGCCAGACCATCGAGGAGTCCACCGAGGCCCCCGTCGACGTCGTCCAGGTCCTCAAGGACAAGCAGGTCGACGTCCTCGTCTGCTACCTGCCCGTCGGTTCCGAGGACGCCGCGAAGTTCTACGCGCAGTGCGCCATCGACGCCAAGGTCGCCTTCGTCAACGCCCTGCCGGTGTTCATCGCGGGCACCAAGGAGTGGGCGGACAAGTTCACCGAGGCCGGCGTCCCGATCGTCGGTGACGACATCAAGTCCCAGGTCGGCGCCACCATCACGCACCGCGTCATGGCGAAGCTGTTCGAGGACCGCGGTGTCCGTCTCGAGCGCACCATGCAGCTGAACGTCGGCGGCAACATGGACTTCAAGAACATGCTGGAGCGCGACCGCCTCGAGTCGAAGAAGATCTCGAAGACGCAGGCCGTCACCTCGCAGATCCCCGACCGCGAGCTGGGCGAGAAGAACGTCCACATCGGCCCGTCCGACTACGTGGCGTGGCTCGACGACCGCAAGTGGGCGTACGTCCGCCTCGAGGGCCGCGCCTTCGGCGACGTCCCGCTGAACCTGGAGTACAAGCTCGAGGTCTGGGACTCCCCGAACTCGGCGGGTGTCATCATCGACGCCCTGCGCGCCGCGAAGATCGCCAAGGACCGCGGCATCGGCGGCCCGATCCTGTCAGCGTCCTCGTACTTCATGAAGTCCCCGCCGGTGCAGTACTTCGACGACGAGGCCTTCGCGAACGTCGAGAAGTTCATCAAGGGCGAGGTCGAGCGCTGACCGCGCTGAACACCTGACCTGCCGAGGGTCCCCGGGTCGTCGACCCGGGGACCCTTCCCGTATGTGAGGCTGTGCGCCATGGCTGTCGTCGGTGACCTGCGCGTTCTGCTGCACCTTCGGGACTTCCGGCGGCTGCTCGCCGTGCGCCTGCTCTCCCAGGGCGCGGACGGCGTCTACCAGGTCGCGCTCGCCACGTATGTGGTCTTCGCGCCGGAGAAGCAGGCCTCGCCCGCGGCGATCGCCTCCGCGATGGCGGTGCTCCTCCTTCCGTACTCGCTCGTCGGCCCGTTCGCGGGCGTCCTGCTCGACCGCTGGCGGCGCCGACAGGTCCTCGTGTACGGCAACGTCCTGCGGGCCGCGCTGGCGTCCCTGACGGCCGTCCTGATGCTCAGCGACGCGCCTGACGGGCTCTTCTACATCTCCGCGCTGTGCGTCACCGCCGTCAACCGCTTCGTCCTGGCGGGGCTCTCGGCGGCGCTGCCGCGCGTGGTGGACGACGACCGGCTGGTCATGGCCAACTCCCTGTCGCCGACCGCCGGAACCCTCGCGGCGACGGCGGGCGGAGGCCTCGCCTTCCTCGTCCGCATCGTCGCCGCCGACTCGGACGCGGCCGTCGTCCTCCTGGGAGCCGCGCTGTATCTGTGCTCGGCGCTCGCCTCCCTGCGCATGCCGCGGGACCTGCTCGGCCCCGAGAGGGAGTTGGTGCAACCACGTCTGGGGGTGGCGCTCGCCGGCACCGCACGCGGGCTCCTGGCGGGCGTACGCCACCTCGCCGAGCGCCGCACGGCCGCGCACGCCCTGGTGTCGATGACCCTGATGCGGTTCTGCTTCGGCGCCCTGACGGTCATGGTGCTGATGCTGTGCCGGTACGCCTGGTCGTCGACCGAGGACGACGGGCTCGCGCTGCTCGGCGTCGCCGTGGTGGTCTCCGGCGCCGGGTTCTTCGCGGCCGCCCTGGTGACCCCGTGGGCCGTCGGGAGGCTCGGAGCACGGCGCTGGATGGTCGTCTGCGCCGCCGCGGCCGCGATCCTGGGACCCGCGCTCCTGCTGCCCTTCGCGCCGGGCCCGATACTCGTCGCCGCCTTCGTCATCGGGCTCACCACCCAGGGCGCGAAGATCGCCACGGACACAGTCGTGCAGTCGGCGGCCGACGACGGCTTCCGCGGCCGGATCTTCTCCCTGTACGACGTCCTCTTCAACGTCGCCTTCGTCGGCGCGGCGGGTGTCGCGGCACTGATGCTGCCCCCGGACGGCAAATCGGTCGCGTTGGTTGCCTCGATCGCGCTGGTCTACACAGCGATTGCTGGCGCTATGACCAGGTTTGACGTCCAGTAAGTGTCACATCAATGCCACAGAGCTTGGCTGAGGTTCATCGCACCCGCGCAGGCCGGATAACTTACGGAGGTCTTTCGCGCCCTCGCGCCTCAATCCCTTCGTCCTGCTTCTCTTCTAGGGGGATCCCCGTGTCCACTCCGCCGCCCCAGGGCCAGAACCCATTCGCCCAGGGCCAGCAGCCCTACGGTCAGCCGCCGCAGGGCCCGGGTGCTCCGCAGCACCCCGGCGCGGCCCCGTACGGCCAGACGCCCCCGCCGCCGTACCCCCAGCACCCGGGCGCTCCGCAGCAGGGCATGCCCTTCTACCAGGGCGGCCCGGACCCGGTGGCCCCGCGCAAGAGCAAGAAGAAGTTCATATTCATCGGGGTGGCGGTCGTCGCCGTCCTCGGCCTCGGCGGCGCGGCCATCCTGGCGGGCCAGGACGAGGCCTCCGCGGCCGAGGTCGGCGACTGCATGAGCATCGGCAAGCCGGAGAGCTCCACAGACCCGGACCTGAAGATCGTGGACTGCGGCGACAAGAAGGCCAAGTACAAGGTCATGGAGAAGAAGGACAGCGGGACCTGCGACCGCACGAAGTACGCCGAGTACCGCGAGACGGGCGGCGGCGATGACTTCACCCTCTGCCTGAAGCCGTACGTGCCGTCCGGCTCGGCGGACAAGTAGAGCTCGGCCGTGCGGGAGCACATGGTCATGTCGCGAGGCTGACCACGCGCCCCTGCCGATGACAGTGCACCTGCCGAGGGGCCATGTTTCACGTGAAACATGGCCCCTCGGCATAGGCAGCCTCGTCGCACGAACCCCGAGCCCAACGGGAAGGGGCGCGGTGTTTCACGTGAAACACCGCGCCTCTTCCCGTTGTCAGCTGAGCGTCAGCTGTCCGCGTTCTGTGCGGCCCACCACTCCTTGAGCTCCGCGATCGCCGCGTCCCGCTCCATGGGGCCGTTCTCCAGCCGCAGCTCCAGCAGGAACTTGTAGGCCTGGCCGATCACGGGGCCCGGGCCCACGCTCAGGACCTCCATGATCTCGTTGCCGTCGAGATCGGGGCGGATCGCGTCCAGCTCCTCCTGCTCCTGGAGGCGGGCGATGCGCTCCTCCAGGCCGTCGTACGCCCGCGACAGCGCGTTGGCCTTGCGCTTGTTGCGGGTCGTGCAGTCGGAACGGGTCAGCTTGTGCAGGCGCTCCAGGAGCGGGCCCGCGTCGCGTACGTAGCGGCGGACGGCGGAGTCCGTCCACTCGCCCGTGCCGTAGCCGTGGAAGCGCAGGTGCAGCTCCACCAGTCGCGAGACGTCCTTGACGAGCTCGTTGGAGTACTTGAGAGCCGTCATCCGCTTCTTGGTCATCTTCGCGCCCACCACCTCGTGGTGGTGGAAGGAGACCCGGCCGTCCGTCTCGAAGCGGCGCGTCTTCGGCTTGCCGATGTCGTGCAGCAGCGCGGCGAGCCGGAGCGTCAGGTCCGGGCCGTCCGTCTCCAGGGCCATCGCCTGCTCGAGGACGATCAGGGTGTGGTCGTAGACGTCCTTGTGCCGGTGGTGCTCGTCGCGCTCCAGGCGCAGCGCCGGAAGCTCCGGCAGCACGTGGGCCGCGAGACCGGTGTCGACCAGGAGGGCCAGGCCCTTGCGGGGGTGCGCGGCCACGATCAGCTTGTTCAGCTCGTCACGGACCCGCTCGGCGGACACGATCTCGATGCGCTCGGCCATCGCCTTCATCGCGGCGACGACGTCCGGGGCCACCTCGAAGTCCAGCTGCGCGGCGAAGCGCGCGGCCCGCATCATCCGCAGCGGGTCGTCCGAGAAGGACTCCTCGGGGGTGCCGGGGGTGCGCAGGACCCGCTCCGCCAGGTCGTCGAGGCCTCCGTGCGGGTCGATGAACTCCTTCTCCGGGAGCGCCACGGCCATGGCGTTCACGGTGAAGTCGCGGCGCACGAGGTCGTCCTCGATGGAGTCGCCGTACGACACCTCGGGCTTGCGGGAGGTCCTGTCGTACGCCTCCGATCGATATGTCGTCACCTCGATCTCGAAGCGCTGCTCGACGCCGTCCACGCGGGCGTCCTTCTGGCAGCCCACCGTGCCGAAGGCGATCCCGACCTCCCACACCGCGTCCGCCCACGGACGGACGATCTTCAGTACGTCCTCGGGGCGGGCGTCCGTCGTGAAGTCCAGGTCGTTGCCGAGCCTGCCGAGGAGGGCGTCCCGCACCGACCCGCCGACCAGGGCGAGAGAGAACCCGGCCTCCTGGAAGCGGCGGGCGAGGTCGTCTGCGACAGGGGACACGCGCAGCAGCTCGCTCACGGCGCGCTGCTGGACCTGACTCAGGGCACGGGGGTTGTCTTCGTTGGCGTTCGGCACAACAGAAAAGGGTACGTGCCCCGGCGCCCGGTGGCCGCCTCGATTTCCCCGGCCTCCGTGGAGCCCGTCCACAGCGCTCACCTCGGCCCTTGCGGCCTGCGGGACAAGGTCTCGCGATCTTGTGGAGTGGTCCGCGGCACTCGGGCCCGGCGCGCCTCGTTACCATGCGTGGACGCAGCATCCGACAACCACCGACACAGCTGACGACGACGAGGGACGGGCAACGCGTGGCCGAGGCGGCAGACTTCCCGGGGACCACCCCCTCACCTGCCCGCCGGTGGCTCCGGCGCACAGCGGCACTGCTGGCCGGAGCACCCCTGCTGGCCGGTCTGCTCCAGGTGCCCGCGGGCTCCGCCGCGCTCGCCGCGACACCGGACGTGAAGAGCGCGGCCACGGGCGCGAAGAGCGCCGCCAAGAGCGTGCGGACGGGGCTGAAAGCCGCCGCCACGGGCTCCAGGACCGTCGACGTCTCCCTGGACACCCTGACGCCCAGCGCGCCCCGCAAGGGCGACACCGTCACCGTCTCCGGCACGGTCACGAACGAGGGCCGTCAGCCGGTCACCGCGGCGCAGGTCGGACTGCGCGTCGCGCCTCCCCTCGGAGGCCGCACCGCGATCGACACCGCCGCACAGCGCAAGGGGTTCCAGCCCGGGACCGACGGCGCCGAGGTCGGCGGCAAGTACGTCAAGAAGATCACCAAGCTCGCCCCGGGCGTCCCGCAGCGCTTCAGCATCTCCGTGCCCGTCAGCGCCCTCGACCTCGGCATGGACGGCGTCTATCAGCTCGGCGTGACGCTGACGGGCCAGACGGCAGCCCAGCCATACCCGCAGGTGCTCGGCATCGAGCGGACGTTCCTTCCGTGGCAGGACGGGTCCGCGGACACGAAGACGAAGACCACGTACCTGTGGCCGCTCATCTCCACCACGCACCTCACCGCGCGGACTCGCTCCGACGAACAGCAGACGCCCGTCTTCAAGAACGAGGACCTGGCCAAGGAGATCCAGCCGGGCGGCCGCCTGGAGCAGCTGATGACGCTCGGCGAGCAGCTCGACGTGACCTGGGTCATCGACCCGGACCTGCTGGTCTCCGTGGAGGCGATGGCGGACGAGTACGAGGTCGAAGGGCCGGACGGGACGACAGTTCCCGGCCGCTACGAGACAGTCGCGAAGCAGTGGCTCACCGAGCTCCAGCAGACGGTGAAGGGCAAGAAGGTCGTCGCGCTGCCCTTCGCCGACCCTGACCTCGCCTCACTCGCGCACAACGGCAAGGCGGTCTCCGGGTCGCTCGGACACCTCAAGGAGGCCACCGAGGTCGGCGCCAAGGCCGTGCGCGACATCCTCTTCGTGAAGCCGACCACCGACTTCGCCTGGCCCGCCGAGGGTGCCATCGACCCGTCCGTCGTCGACGTCGCCACCTCGGCGGGCGCCCACCGGGTGATCGCCCGCAGTGACAGCCTGCGCGAGACCCATGGCCTGCTGTACACGCCCAGCGCGGCCCGGCCCATCGGCGGCGGCACCACCGCCGTGGTCGCCGACGCCCGGCTCTCCACCGCCTTCGACGGCGACATGACGCGTTCCGAGAACTCCACCCTCGCGGTCCAGGAGTTCCTCGCCCAGAGCCTCATGATCACGCTGCAGGACGACAAGCAGCGCAACATTGTCGTAGCCCCGCAGCGCACGCCCACCGCGAGCCAGGCCCAGGCGATGGCCAAGGCCCTGACCGCGCTCGACGACGAGCGCTGGTCGCAGCCGCAGGACCTGACCGCGGCCGCGAAGGCCAAGCCGGACCCGTCCGCCACCACCCAGGTGCCCTCGGCCGCCTCCTACCCGGCCGCGCTCCGCAAGCAGGAGCTGCCCCGGTCGGCGTTCGAGGAGATCCGGGGCACCCAGGACGAGCTCGACGTCTTCCAGATGGTCCTCTCCGCACCGCACCGGGTGATCACACCCTTGGGCCGGGCCATGGACCGCGAGATGTCCACGTCGTGGCGCGGCCGCGCGGCGGCGGCACAGGGCTACCGCAAGAGCGTGCAGGGCTATCTGACCAACCTCATGCACCAGGTCTCGCTGATCAAGAAGTCCGACGCGAAGCTGTCGGGCCGCAGCGCGACGATCCCGGTGACGGTGCAGAACAACCTCGTCCAGGGCGTCGACCACCTCAGGCTCCGGCTGACGTCGACGAACCCCACACGTCTGAAGATCGGTGACGGCCTCTACGAAGAGCAGCCGGTCAAGATCACGGGCGGCGGTCACACCCAGTCGGTGAAGTTCACCACCACGGCCAACGCCAACGGACCGGTCCAGGTGTACGCCCAGCTCTACACCGAGGACAACCAGCCGTACGGCGACGCCGTGTACTTCGACGTCAACGTCACCGAGGTCACCCCCACGGTGATGCTGGTCATCGCCGGTGGCGTCCTGCTGCTCGTCCTCGCCGGATTCCGCATGTACACCCAGCGCAAGCGCGCGGCGCGGCGGCAGGCGGAGGCGGGCCCGGACGGCGGCCCCGACGGCGACGGCGACGCCACGGACGGCCCCGCGCCCGACGCCGGCCCCGACGCGGGCGAACCCGAGCAGCCGAGTGACCCGACCCCGGACACCGCTCCGGAAAGCACCGAGCCGTCGCACACGGGTGAGAGAGTGGACCGTTGAGCGATGTCGTGGCCGGTGGGCCCGGGGACCATGAGGTGGGGTAAACCATGAACGCGCCGTACGACGGTGAGCGCGGCCAGGGCGCGGGCGGCTCCGGCGCTGCCGGGGGCCCGCCGCCAGGGCCCCATGAGGACGGCCAGGTGCCACAGCAGCAGGCGCCCGACGCCTACCTCCAGGACGCCTACGCCCAGGACCCCTACCGCGCCCAGGACCTCTCGGCCCAGGACCCGGTGGCCGAGGCGCTCTACGACCGTGCCGCGCACCCCCCGCCCCCGCCCGGGACGTACCAGGACCCCCAGCAGCTCTACGCCCAGCCGCCGTCGCCCCAGCACGCCCCGGACCCCCGTGTATGGGCCCAGACGCCGCCCCCGGAGCCGGACGGCGCCACCCGGCACCTCCCGTACGGCGACGACCCGCGCACGACGCAGTACGTCGGCGTCGACGACCTCGTCACCCAGGCCGGTGAGGAGCGGCACCAGCCGGACGCCTTCGCCCACCTCTTCCGCGACCAGCAGGGCAGCGGCTACCCCGACCCGCGCGCCGGAGCACACCAGCAGGACCCGCACCTGGGCGACGGCTACCAGCAGGACCCGCGGAGCCAGGGCGCGTACCAGGCGGGTGGCTACCCCGCCCAGGGCCAGCAGCCCCAGCCCCAACCGCAGGGCGGCTACCAGCAGGACGCCGGGTACCAGCAGGGCGGCGCGTACCAGGGCCAGCAGGGTGGCGCGTACCAGGACCAGCAGGGCGGCACCGCCTACCCGGGCCAGCAGGCCGCCGGTTACCCCGACCAGGGCGGCGCGTACCCCTACCAGCAGCAGGGCGCGGCCCCGTACGCGGACCAGCAGGGCGGCGCGCAGTACGCGTACCCGCAGAACGACCCCCAGTACTACCCCCAGAGCGGCACCCCGTACGTGAACCACCAGAACGCCCCGTACGCGAACCAGCAGGCGGACGGCTACTACCAGGACCCGAACCAGCAGGGTCAGCCGTACCAGGACGCGCAGCAGTACGACATCGCGCGTCCGCCCGGCGAGTCCCCCTCCGTCCCGGCCCCGGCCTCGGCTCAGGAGCCCGTGCCCGCGGCGCCCGCGGCGAAGTCCGGCGGCCGCGCGTCCAGCCTGCTGAAGTCGAGCGCCGTCATGGCCGCGGGCACGATGGTGTCCCGGCTCACCGGCTTCGTCCGCTCCGCCATGATCGTCTCGGCGCTCGGCATCGGGCTGCTCGGCGACACCTTCCAGGTCGCCTACCAGCTGCCGACGATGATCTACATCCTCACCGTGGGCGGCGGTCTCAACTCGGTCTTCGTGCCGCAGCTCGTCCGCGCCATGAAGGACGACGAGGACGGCGGCCAGGCGTACGCCAACCGCCTCCTCACACTCGTGATGGTGGCGCTCGGCTTCCTCACCGTCGTCGGCTGGTTCGCGGCGCCCGTCCTGGTGCACCTGCTGTCGACGCCGGTCGCCAGCGACCCCGCGGCCAACGAAGTGGCCATCACCTTCGTCCGCTACTTCCTGCCCTCGATCTTCTTCATGGGCATCCACGTCGTCATGGGGCAGATCCTCAACGCGCGCGGGAAGTTCGGCGCGATGATGTGGACGCCCGTCCTCAACAACGTCGTCATCATCGCGACGCTCGGCATGTTCCTGTGGGTGTACGGCACCTCGGAGAAGTCGGGCATGCGCGTCACGTCGATCCCCGACGACGGTGTGCGCCTCCTCGGCGTCGGCGTGCTGCTCGGCATGGTCGTCCAGTCGCTCGCGATGTTCCCCTACCTCCGGGAGACGGGCTTCAAGCCGCGGCTGCGCTTCGACTGGAAGGGCCAGGGCCTCGGCAAGGCCGCCATGCTCGCCAAGTGGACGATCCTCTTCGTCCTCGCCAACCAGGCCGGTGCGATCGTCGTGACCCAGCTGGGCACCGCGGCGGTCAAGCACTCCGGCATGGACGGCACGGGCTTCTCGGCCTACTCCAACGCCCAGCTCATCTGGGGGCTCCCCCAGGCCATCATCACCGTCTCGCTGATGGCCGCGCTGCTGCCCCGGCTGTCCCGCGCGGCCCACGAGGGCGACAACGGCGCGGTCCGCGACGACATCTCCCAGGGGCTGCGCACCTCCGCCGTCGCGATCGTGCCGATCGCCTTCAGCTTCGTCGCGCTCGGCATTCCGATGTGCACGCTCATGTTCGGCTCGTCCGGCGTCAACGGCGCCACCCGCATGGGCTACATGCTGATGGCCTTCGGCCTCGGCCTGATCCCGTACTCGGTGCAGTACGTCGTCCTGCGCGCCTTCTACGCGTACGAGGACACCCGCACCCCCTTCTACAACACCGTCATCGTGGCCGCCTTCAACGCCGCCGCCTCCGCGCTCTGCTACATGGTGCTGCCCGCCCGCTGGGCCGTAGCGGGCATGGCCGCTTCGTACGGCCTCGCCTACGCGATCGGGGTGGGCGTGGCCTGGCGACGGCTAAGCAAGCGGCTGGGGGGCGATCTGGACGGTGCGAACGTGGTCCGTACGTACGCCCGTCTCGTGATCGCCTCGGTGCCGGGTGCGATTCTCGGCGCCGCGGCCGGGTACGCGATCACGAAGGCGCTGGGACAGGGCGTCTTCGGTTCACTGGCCGCGCTGGTCGTCGGCTGCGCGGTACTGTTCGGCGTCTTCTTCCTCGTCGCGCGGCGCCTGCGCATCCAGGAACTCAACTCCCTGGTCGGCACGGTACGGGGGCGCCTGGGACGCTGAGGCGTGGCAGTCCGCACAACCATCGGCGGCTACCGCGTGTCGTGCATAGCGGCGGTCTGTGGGCACAATTGGCTTTGGCGTCTGACGTAGCGCAACGGATGGGGAGGCAGGAACGACGGTGGCGGAACGGAGCACGGCTGCCGTCGACGTGGCAGGCAACAGCGGCGACCAGCCGCTGACCGCGAAGGCGGATCAGTCCACGGCCGACGGGGTGGCCCAAACCCGGGAGCGGGACACGGCGGACGACAGCGCGGCGGAGACGAAGGGGCCCTCGAGTCCGCCCGGGGCGACCACGCCCCCAGAACTGCACAGCGGCCACAAACTCGCCAGACGCTATCGCCTCGAGGAGTGCGTCACCCGTCTGGACGGTTTCAGCAGCTGGCGCGCGGTGGACGAGAAGCTCCGCCGTGCGGTGGGCGTGCACGTGCTGCCCGCCGACCACCCCCGCGGGCGCTCGGTGCTCGCCGCGGCCCGCTCCGCGGCGCTCCTCGGCGACCCGCGGTTCGTGCAGGTCCTGGACGCGGTCGAGGAGAACGACCTCGTCTACGTGGTGCACGAATGGCTTCCGGACGCCACGGAGCTCACCACCCTGCTGGCCTCCGGCCCGCTGGAGGCCCACGACGCCTACCAGCTCGTCAGCCAGGTCGCCCAGGCCATGGCCGCCGCGCACCGCGAGGGCCTCGCCCATCTGCGGCTGACGCCCGGCGCCGTGCTACGCACCTCCTCGGGCCAGTACCGCATCCGCGGCCTCGCCGTGAACGCCGCGCTGCGCGGAATCACCTCCGAGACCCCCCAGCGCACCGACACGGAGGCCATCGGCGCCCTCCTGTACGCCGCCCTGACCCAGCGCTGGCCGTACGAGAACGACGCACACGGCCTCTCCGGGCTGCCCAAGGGCGTCGGCCTCATCGCGCCGGACCAGGTCCGTGCCGGGGTGCACCGGGGCCTGTCCGAGCTCTCCATGCGCGCGCTCGCCAACGACGGCGCGACCGCGTCCCGCCAGGAGCCCGCCTGCACCACACCGGACGACCTGGTGAAGGCCGTCGGCGAGATGCCCCGCATCCGCCCGCCGGAGCCCGCCTTCACGGCGCCGCCCGAGTACCAGCGCACGACCTACCAACAGGGCACGTACGGCCGCGGTCCGCAGCCTCCGGGCTCCACGCAGGTCATCCAGGCCCCGCCGCCCCCGCTGCAGAGCCGCACCGGCAAGGCCCTCAAGTGGGCGGTCTCGGCGCTGCTCATCGCCGCGCTCGGCCTGGGCAGCTGGCAGCTGGCGGACGCCCTCATGGACCACGACAACAAGTCGGGGGACTCGGGCACGTCGCAGACGTCCGACGACGGCGACAAGAACAAGCCCAAGCCCGGCAAGCCGATCTCCATCGAGAACACCCAGGCGAGCGGCCTGGGCGGAGAGTTCAAGCAGTCTACCGAGAGCGGCTCCACGGTCTGGCGCACCGCGACGTACAACGAGGGCCCGCCCCTGGCCCCGTACAAGCCCGGCGCCGGCCTCGTCTACGACCTGGGCTCGGAGAACAAGCTCACGGACGCGACGATCAAGCTCCTGTACGGCGGAGACCACACGTCGATCTCCCTGTACGCCGCCGACTCGATGTCACCTTCCGGGCCGGTCGGCTCGATGAAGAAGATCGGTGAAGGCAAGACGACCGGCTCCTCCTTGAAGATCAAGGTGAAGTCCAAGGCCAAGCCCCGGTACGTACTCCTCTGGGTGACGGCGGTTCCGTCGGTCCCGGCCGAGAAGTACCGTGACGCCGGCTACCGGCAGGGCATCTCGGGCGTCCAGTTCAAGGGCATCAAGGGCTGAGGGCCCGCGCGTCTCGGCAGGGGGAGGGGGTTCGAGGTGGCGCACGACGCCGTGCACGGTGAGCTGAGCGACCAGGACCTCCTGACCCGCCACGTCGACGGCGACAAAGACGCCTTCGGCGAGCTCGTCCGCCGCCATCGCGACCGGCTGTGGGCCGTGGCCCTGCGCACCCTGGGAGACCGCGAGGAAGCCGCGGACGCCGTCCAGGACGCCCTGGTCTCCGCGTACCGGGCCGCGCACACCTTCCGCGGCCAGTCCGCCGTGACGACCTGGCTGCACCGCATCACCGTGAACGCCTGCCTCGACCGGGCGCGCAAGGCCGCCTCCCGGAAGACCTCGCCCGTCGACGACACCGAGCGCCTGGACCAGCTCCTGGAGCCGCACGAGTCCGCGGCGGCACCGGTCGAGCGCGGCGATCTGCATCGGGAACTCCTGCGCGCGCTCAGCACGCTGCCGCCCGACCAGCGGGCCGCCCTCGTCCTGGTGGACATGCAGGGCTACCCCGTGGCCGAGGCCGCCCGGGTGCTCGACGTCCCCACCGGCACGGTGAAGAGCCGCTGCGCGCGGGGCAGAGCAAGACTGCTGCCCCTGTTGACCCACCTACGGACGGAGCCACCGGGCGAAAGCGGCCCTGGCAACCCGGGCGAAGGAAGAAAGGCCGCCCCAGGAAGGAACCGGACGCAGGGGACAACCGTCCCACCGGCAGCGGACCCCCCGTGTACGGGGTCGTCCCAAGGCGCGGAACCCGGCGATTCAGCGGCAGTGAAGGGCGGAGGTGGGCGAGCGTGACCACGACGACGGACTCGGCTGGGCACCCGGACGTCTCCGAGATCTCCGACCTCACCGAAGGCCTGCTCTCACCGTCCCGTACCCACGACGTGCGGCAGCACCTGGACGGCTGCGCGCTCTGCACCGACGTCTATGACTCCCTCGAAGAGATTCGCGGCATGCTGGGCACGCTGCCCGGGCCCTCGCGCATGCCCGCCGATGTCGCGGAGCGCATCGACGCGGCTCTGGCGGCTGAGGCGCTTCTGGATTCCACCGTCACCGACGACGTGGAGGCCTCCCTCTCAGCCCACGAGGCCGAGGAAGCCTCCGGACGCGAGACCGCTGTCGCGCCCGCTGCCGATGTTTCACGTGAAACATCGGCCTCCGAGCCGAGCGAAGCGGCTGCCTCATCAAGCAAGCCCGCCGCCTCAGCCGCTGCCAGCAGCGGCACCCATGGCCCGTCCGGTCACGCTCGTGCGGCCACCGGACCGGGCCGGGGCGGGCGCCTCCGGGGGCGGCGTCGCCGTACGGCGGCCCTCGGTGCCGTCTTCACCGCCGCCGCCCTGGGCCTGGGCGCACTGCTGATCCATCCGTGGGAGAGCGACTCGGAGGGCTCGGAGACCGTGGCGGGCCGCACAGCGAGCGCTGACGCGTTCTCCAAGGACAAGCTCCGGGACCGCGTCAACGACATGCTTCCCGCAGAGCCGTCGATCGCGGGTGCCGACAACACCGCCTCTCCCGAGACACGCGTCGGCCCAAAGTCCAGCCCGAACGGCCCGAAGAAGGGCTCGACGACGCCCGAAGACGTCGTCGAGGTCCCCGCCTGTATCGAGCGGAGCCTCAACGGTCGGGTACCGCTGGCCGTGGACAAGGGCACTTACGAAGGCAAGAGCGCCTACCTCGTCGTCGTGGCCCATGAGTCCGACAGCGCCAAGGTGTCCGCGTATATCGTCGATGCCGCCTGTGTGAACGCATCCTCGTCGCCCGAAACCATCGGCAAGGTACTGCTCGCCGAGTCCTACGCCCGGAACTGAGCGACCCCCGGCCCGACGGGTACGGGTGGATCGCGCCCCGCTGTCCCGCGCCCGCGCTGCCGTGTGCTCGGACACGTTGGGGAATGCACGCCCCGTAGGATCCGTTGGGTGGGGTGAGAGCCCTGAGACAGGCACCCGCCAGCAGTACGCAGCAGTCTCCAGAGACGAGGAATCAAGCCGTGACCGACGTCCGTAACGTGATCATCATCGGCTCCGGGCCCGCCGGCTACACGGCGGCGCTCTACACCGCGCGCGCGTCCCTGAAGCCCCTGGTGTTCGAGGGCGCCGTCACCGCGGGTGGTGCGCTGATGAACACCACCGACGTAGAGAACTTCCCGGGCTTCCAGGACGGCATCATGGGCCCGGAACTCATGGACAACATGCGCGCCCAGGCCGAGCGCTTCGGCGCCGAGCTCGTGCCCGACGACGTGGTCTCCGTCGACCTCACCGGTGAGATCAAGACCGTCACGGACACGGCCGGCACGGTGCACCGCGCGAAGGCCGTCATCGTGACGACGGGCTCCCAGCACCGCAAGCTGAGCCTGCCGAACGAGGACGCGCTGTCCGGCCGTGGCGTCTCCTGGTGCGCGACCTGCGACGGGTTCTTCTTCAAGGACCACGACATCGCCGTCATCGGCGGTGGCGACACCGCGATGGAGGAGGCGACCTTCCTCTCCCGGTTCGCCAAGTCCGTCACGGTCGTCCACCGCCGCGACAGCCTGCGCGCCTCCAAGGCGATGCAGGAGCGCGCCTTCGCCGACCCGAAGATCAAGTTCGTCTGGGACAGCGAGGTCGCCGAGATCAAGGGTGAGCAGAAGCTCTCCGGTCTCACCCTGCGCAACGTCAAGACGGGCGAGACGTCCGAGCTGGCGGCCACCGGCCTGTTCATCGCGATCGGTCACGACCCGCGCACCGAGCTCTTCAAGGGCCAGCTGAACCTGGACGGCGAGGGCTACCTGAAGGTCGACGCGCCGTCGACCCGGACGAACATCCCCGGTGTCTTCGCCGCCGGTGACGTCGTCGACCACACCTACCGCCAGGC
Organism: Streptomyces sp. NPDC053474; assembly: GCF_044544845.1. Classification (NCBI taxonomy): domain Bacteria; kingdom Bacillati; phylum Actinomycetota; class Actinomycetes; order Kitasatosporales; family Streptomycetaceae; genus Streptomyces; species Streptomyces sp. NPDC053474. The sequence goes on along the minus strand of NZ_JBITXV010000002.1, from coordinate 501,673 downwards.
GATCACGGCGGCGGGCACCGGCTGTGCCGCCGCTTTGGACGCCGAGCGCTTCCTCGCCGCCCTCGCGGACAGCGAGACCGCGGCCGCTGCTGCCGTCTGACCCTTCCTCCCCCACCCGCACCACCATGTGAGGAGCCCGCCGTGGCCAACCTGAAGAACGTGACCGACGCTTCCTTCGACGAGGACGTCCTCAAGAGCGACAAGCCCGTCCTGGTGGACTTCTGGGCCGCCTGGTGCGGTCCGTGCCGCCAGATCGCGCCGTCGCTCGAGGCGATCGCGCAGGAGTACGGCGACAAGATCGAGATCGTCAAGCTCAACATCGACGAGAACCCGGGCACGGCTGCCAAGTACGGCGTCATGTCGATCCCGACGCTGAACGTCTACCAGAACGGCGAGGTCGCCAAGACCATCGTCGGCGCCAAGCCGAAGGCCGCCATCGAGCGCGACCTGGCGGACTTCATCGCCGAGTAAGGCACCACGTCATCGGTGTCCGCCCCGTCGGCGGAGAGCGATGTTTCACGTGAAACACGAATGGGCCAACCCCTCGGGGCTGGCCCATTCGTCTGTCCGCTGCGCGATCTGCGGCCTATCCGACCCGTCTAGAGCGGCCGTAGGGCGGGCTCCTTCTGCACTGCTCCCAGCAGTCGGTCCAGCGCCAGCTCGACATCTTCCTTCCACGAGAGCGTCGTCCGCAGCTCCAGCCGGAGTCTCGGGTAGGCGGGGTGCGGGCGGACCGTCTTGAAGCCCACGGCGAGGAGATGGTCCGCGGGCAGGACACAGGCCGGCTTCTCCCAGCGCGCGTCACCGAAGGCCTCAATGGCCTTGAACCCCCGGCGCAGCAGATCCTTGGCGACCGTCTGCACGATGACGCGGCCGAGTCCCTGCCCCTGATAGCCCGGCATGATCCAGGCCGTCATCAGCTGAACGGCGTCCGGCGAGACCGGGCTTGTGGGAAAGGCCGTGGCCCGCGGCACATAGGCAGGGGGAGCGTAGAGGACGAAGCCCACCGGCACGTCATCGACGTAGACGACCCGACCGCACGAGCCCCACTCCAGCAGGACGGCGGAGATCCACGCTTCCTTCTCCAGCTCGGGTGTCCCGGCCTTCAGCGCGGCTTGCCCGCTGACCGGGTCCAGCTCCCAGAAGACGCACGCACGGCAACGCTTGGGAAGGTCCGGAAGGTTGTCCAGCGTGAGCGGTACGAGCCGTCGCCCCATGAAGGCGGTTCCTCTTCTCCTTCGCCCGCGGCGCCACGAGCAGCTGTCAGTGTGCTCCGTTCCCTGAGCAGGCTGCCGACGAAGCCACCGACCGCGCCCAGGCCGAACCCTGCGGTCACCAGTCCGGTGCGGCTCACCGATCGCATGGCCCCCACCTCCCCTAAGAGGTGCCGTCAGCTGGATGCGCCATACCCAAGCGCATCGTATCCACGATGGGATTGCATCGATACCGGAAGAAAGCAAAGAGCGGGCCGTGTTCCGGCACACACCGGACACGGCCCGCTTTCACAGACGTCACAGAATTCGGCTACAGCGGTCTGCCCCTTCCCGGGCTGAGCACCCGGCCTCTCAGGACGCCGTCGCTACTCAGCTCTGCTCGCCCTCCGAGGCTTCCTCGGCCGCGGCATCGGCCAGACCACGCTTGAGAACCGAGCCCTCTTCAGGGGCCAGCGTGGCGAGGATCCGCTCCAGGTCGTCCAGCGAGGCGAAGTCGACGACGATCTTGCCCTTCTTCTGGCCCAGATCGACCCTCACCCGCGTTTCGAACCGGTCCGAGAGGCGTGTGGCGAGACTCGTCAACGCGGGCGACACCCGCGCCCCGGCACGAGGCCCCTTGGCCTTCGGCTTGCTCTGCGGCCGCGACCCCATGAGAGTCACGATCTCCTCGACGGCCCGCACCGACAGCCCTTCGGCCACGATCCGGTACGCGAGGCGGTCCTGCTCCTCCTGGTCCTCGACGGACAGCAGCGCCCGGGCGTGGCCCGCGGACAGCACTCCGGCGGCGACCCTGTTCTGCACCTTCGGCGACAGCTTCAGGAGCCGGAGCGTGTTGGAGACCTGCGGGCGGGACCGGCCGATCCGGTCCGCCAGCTGGTCGTGCGTGCACTTGAAGTCCTTGAGCAGCTGGTCGTAGGCCGCGGCCTCTTCCAGCGGGTTCAGCTGAGCGCGGTGCAGGTTCTCAAGGAGCGCGTCCAGGAGGAGCTTGTCGTCCTCCGTCGCCCGCACGATCGCCGGGATGCGCTCCAGACCCGCCTCACGGCAAGCCCGCCAGCGCCGCTCGCCCATGATGAGCTCGTACCGCGAGGGACCCAACTGCCGTACGACCACGGGCTGGAGAAGTCCGACTTCCTTGATGGACGTCACCAGCTCCGCGAGGGCGTCCTCGTCGAAGACCTCACGCGGCTGCCTCGGGTTCGGCGTGATGGAGTCGAGCGGCAGCTCGGCGAAGTGCGCACCGGCCGGGCTCCGCAGTTCCTCCACCGGCTCGCTGCCCGGCGCCTCCGTCTCCTGCGAAACGGGCGGCTGCACCAGGGAGCTCTGTGGAAGCGCGGCCACGGTGGCGGCCGCCACGCCGCGTTCCGCGGTGAGGACCGGCACGGCCGTCGGCGAGGTGGACGCCCCGCCCGTGGTCGGCGCAGCCGCCTTCTCCGTAGGAGCCGCAGGGATCAGAGCGCCCAGGCCACGGCCCAGCCCTCTTCGTCGCTCGCTCACTGGATCCCCTCCGTCGTGTTCTGGTCGTTCTGGATGCCCGTGTGGGCGTGCTGCACGTCGTACCGCACGCCTACTCCGCGCAGCGCGATCTCTCGCGCCGCCTCGAAGTACGACAGGGCACCGCTTGATCCTGGATCGTAGGTCAGCACGGTCTGGCCGTAGCTGGGCGCCTCGGAGATGCGGACCGAGCGCGGGATGCTCGTCCTCAGCACCTCGTCGCCGAAGTGGTTGCGCACCTCGTCGGCCACCTGGGAGGCGAGCCGGGTCCGGCCGTCGTACATGGTGAGCAGGATGGTCGACACATGCAGGTTCGGGTTGAGGTGACCCCGCACCAGGTCGACGTTGCGCAGGAGCTGACCGAGGCCTTCCAGGGCGTAGTACTCGCACTGGATGGGGATCAGCACCTCCGCACCGGCCACCAGGGCGTTCACCGTCAACAGCCCCAGCGACGGCGGGCAGTCGATGAGGATGTAGTCCAGCGGCTGCTCATACGCCTGGATCGCCCGCTGGAGTCGGCTCTCCCGAGCCACCAGCGACACCAGTTCGATCTCCGCACCGGCGAGATCGATGGTGGCCGGGGCGCAGAAGAGACCCTCGACATCAGGGACGGGCTGGACGACCTCGGCGAGAGGCTTGCTCTCGACCAACACGTCGTAGATGGAGGGGACTTCGGCGTGGTGGTCGATACCGAGCGCCGTGGAGGCATTCCCCTGCGGGTCCAGGTCGATCACCAGAACACGCGCGCCGTGCAAGGCCAGTGAGGCGGCAAGGTTGACGGTTGTCGTCGTCTTGCCTACTCCGCCCTTCTGGTTGGCGACGACCATGATTCGGGTCTGCTCGGGCCGTGGCAGGCCCTCGCCCGCGCGGCCAAGAGCTTCCACCGCCAGTTGGGCAGCACGACCGATGGGGGTGTCGTCCATCGGGCTCGGTGTTTCACGTGAAACATCCTCCCCCGCCGACTCGGTACGGGGACCGGGGACCGGATCGGTCATCGGTCCCGCGATGTTGGCGTCGGACCGCAAGGATTCACTCTCCTCGACTACAGGCTCGCAATGAACAGAGCCTCCCATGCTTTCGGGGTCGTGAACCAGCGAGGCCCGGTCTTCTGTGGACGAATCCGTCTCTGTGGACAACTCCGTTCCCTTATCGAGGGAACCAAGTGGCCGACGCTCGCGAGGTTCGGCAGCGCGACCGCGACTGATGATGCCATGCAGCAGTGAGCGACGTTTCACGTGAAACACGATGCATGGCGACCGGGGTGCTGCTCGTGCGACACCCCGGTACGCGTACGTTTGACAGCTTTTGTGGAGTACGGCTCGTCGTCAGGACGGATCAGCGACGAACGTCAACGCGCGTCCACCAGCGGTCGACAGGCATCGAGGACCTGGCAGACACCTCACCGGCGGCGGCGCCGACGTCCCTCAGCGACAGCGACGCCTTTCAGCGACAGCGACGTCCTTCAGCGACGGCGCCGTCCTTCAGCGGCGGCGACGGGCGCGCCCGACTCGTGCGGCCTTGGCACGCTTGGCAGCGAAGCGCACACCACCAGGGCTCTCGCCCACCTCGACCCGCACCACGGTGGACAGCGGATCGACGACCCCTTCGCCTACCTGCACCACGGAGACGGACTCGGCGCCGAGCTTGCTCAGGGCGGCACCAGCCGCCTTGACCTCTTCCTCGGCCGTGTCTCCCTTGAGCGCCAGCATCTCTCCGTACGGACGCAGCAGCGGGACGCCCCATCCGGCGAGACGGTCCAGTGGAGCGACGGCACGCGCGGTCACGACATGGACGGGCTGCAGCTTGCCGAGGACCTCCTCGGCGCGGCCACGGACGACCGTGACGTGGTCGAGCCCCAGCAGCTCGACGACCTCGCTGAGGAAGTTCGTGCGCCGCAGCAGCGGCTCAAGGAGCGTGATCTTGAGGTCCTCGCGGACGAGCGCGAGCGGGATGCCGGGCAGTCCGGCCCCGGAGCCGACATCGCACACCGTCACGCCCTCGGGAACCACCTCGGACAGCACGGCGCAGTTCAGCAGGTGCCGCTCCCACAGCCGGGGAACCTCGCGGGGGCCGATCAGGCCGCGCCGCACTCCCGCCTCGGCGAGCAGTTCCGCATACCGGACCGCGTCCGGGAATCGCTCGCCGAAAACCGCGCGCGCCTGCTCCGGCGCCGGGGGGAGCTCCGCTTCCTCCGTCACGGGGACCGTCCTTCCGTACCGCACTGGGTCAGTGACTATCAGGCTGACAAAGACCGGCCCCGTCTGCGAACAGACGGGGCCGGGATGAGACGTACAGATCAGGCGGGGAGGACCACGACGAAGCGCTGCGGCTCCTCGCCCTCGGACTCGCTGCGCAGACCCGCGGCCTTGACGGCGTCGTGCACGACCTTGCGCTCGAACGGCGTCATCGGCTTGAGCTTGACCGGTTCGCCGGAGCTCTTGGCGTCGGCGGCGGCCTTGGCGCCCAGCTCGGACAGCTCCTCGCGCTTCTTGGCGCGGTAGCCCGCGATGTCCAGCATCAGGCGGCTGCGGTCGCCGGTCTCCCGGTGCACCGCGAGGCGGGTCAGCTCCTGGAGCGCCTCCAGGACCTCGCCGTCCCGGCCGACCAGCTTCTGCAGGTCACGGCTGCCGGCGTCGCTGATGATCGACACCGCGGCCCGGTCGGCCTCGACGTCCATGTCGATGTCGCCGTCGAGGTCGGCGATGTCCAGCAGACCCTCGAGGTAGTCCGCCGCGATCTCGCCCTCCTGCTCGAGGCGGGTGAGGGTGTCGCCAGCCTCAGCTGCGGCGGAGGTGGTGGTGCCTTCCGTCACGGGATGGACTCCTTTTACTTCTTGGACGGGTGCTTGGGCCGCTGCTGACCCTTGCGCTGTCCGGACTTGGCTTTGCTGCGGGTGCCCTGGCCGGGCTGGCTGCCCGAGGCGGCGGCGGGCTTGTTCTTGGCCGCGGCACCCTGGGGCTTGCTGTCCTCGGACTTGGTCAGCGACGGGCCGGAGGCGTCGGCGGTCGTGGCGCCGCCGTCCGTCTTGCCGCCCGTGGCGGCGGTGGCGGACTGGCGCTTGGACTTGCTCTGGCGCTTGGGCTGCTGCCGCTTGGGCGCTGCCGCGGGCGCACCGTCCTCGGTCGTGGTGGCCACGGTGTCGCTGACGATCACGGTGCCGTCGGCCTGGGCGGCGAAGCCGGCCTTGTTCAGGCCGTTGATGAACTTCCGCTCGTACTCGTTGCGGTCGCGGCCCTTGGCGACGATGGCCTTCACGGCCCTGACCTGGCCACGGCTGCGGGTCTTGCCGGAGGTCGTGATGTGCTTCTGCAGGCGCTCCAGGTACGAGGCCTGGGCCTTGGAGCCGGGGGTCGGGTTCTGGCGGATCACGTACATCTGCTGGCCCATGGTCCACACGTTGGTGGTCAGCCAGTAGACGAGGACACCGACCGGGAAGTTGATGCCGAAGACGGCGAACATGATGGGGAAGACGTACATCAGCATCTTCTGCTGCTGCATGAACGGCGTCTTCACCGTCGTGTCGACGTTCTTCGTCATCAGCTGGCGCTGCGTGAAGAACTGCGAGGCCGACATCAGAATGATCATGAGCGCGGTCACGACGCGCACATCGGTCAGCGAGGCGCCAAGGGAGGCGACCTTGTCGGCGCTGTCCGTGAACTTCACCGCGAGCGGGGCACCGAAGATGTGGGCGTCACGGGCACTGTCCAGCAGCTGCTGGTCGATGACGCCGATCTTCTTGTTGGACGCGATGCCGTTGAGCACGTGGTACAGCGCGAAGAAGAAGGGCGACTGCGCCAGGATGGGAAGGCACGAGGAGAGCGGGTTGGTACCCGACTCCTTGTACAGCTTCATCATCTCTTCGGACTGGCGCTGCTTGTCGCTCTTGTAGCGCTCCTGGATCTTCTTCATCTCGGGCTGCAGCGTCTGCATGGCCCGGGTCGCCTTGATCTGCTTCACGAAGAGCGGGATCAGGCAGATGCGGATCAGGATCACCAGGGACACGATCGACAGGCCCCAGGCCCAGCCCGTGTCAGGGCCGAAGATCGCACCGTACAGTTTGTGGAACTGCACGATGACCCAGGAGACGGGTGTCGTGATGAAGCTGAAGAAACCGGCAATCGTGTCCACTAATCAGGCTCCTTGAGCATGGGACGGGGTCTCGGCGGCCGGGCTCGGGGGAGCCGGTGGGAGGTCTCCGGTCGGCACGCCAGCGGCGGAGGGCCCGCCCTTGCGTTCGCGCCAGGCAGCGCGCAGCATCTCGTGCCACCGCGGACGCTTGCGCGGCGGAACGTGATCGACACCACCGAGCGACCACGGGTTGCACCGCAGGATGCGCCAGCCAGTGAGCGCTGTTCCCTTGACCGCACCGTGCCGGTCGATGGCGAGGTAGCCGTAGTGGGAGCACGACGGGTAGTACTTGCACACCGGGCCGAGGAGTGGACTGATCGTCCACTGGTACAGCTTGATCAGCGCCAGCAGCGGGTACTTCATCGCGCGCCCCCTCCAAGGAGGCGCCGCAGGGCGGCGTCCAGGTCTTGGGCCAGCTGTGCGTAGGTGGCGTCGCCCGCGCCGGGCAACGCTCGTACGACTACCAGGCTACCGGGGGGCACCAAGGCCAACCGGTCGCGTGTCAGATGGCGAAGTCGACGCTTGACCGTATTGCGTACAACGGCTCCACCCACGGCCTTGCTCACGACGAAACCCGCACGTGGCGGGGGAAGGCTCTCCCCCGGCACATGCGGGTCCGTTGCACCGCTGCGTAGATGGACGACGAGGAGAGGGCGACCAGCCCTGCGTCCTCGCCGTACCGCGGTCGCGAAATCCTCGCGCCGCCTCAGCCGATGCTCGGTAGGCAGCACGACGTCATGACCTAATTGCGCTTAGGCGGACAGGCGGGCGCGACCCTTGCTACGGCGGGACGCCAGGATGGCGCGGCCGGCACGGGTGCGCATACGCAGCCGGAAGCCGTGGGTCTTCGCGCGACGACGGTTGTTCGGCTGGAAGGTGCGCTTGCTCACTCGGGGGCTCCAGTAATGACTCGTGTGGTGGCGGGTATCGCCTGGCTGTCACCGTGCGCCCACGAGAAGCTCGGAGAAGCTCGCGTATAGGCACCGAGTGCACCGCTTCACAATCACAGACCGTGATCTTTGCCCATCGGAGGCAGGCGGCAGCAGCCATCGACAACTCGACCTGGTTACGGTACGCGGGGCTACGCCATCCGGTCAAACCAGCCGTCAGGGAGAGACACTGTGCACAGCCTGTGGACAACAACTTGAACCGCACCCGTCGCCCTGACTACCGTGGCTGAACTCCGATTCGTTCCCTTCCCCCTGCCCCTCCCGATTTCCGTCCCGACCCGTCCCAAGAACCACACCTTCGTGGGACCTGTGAGAGAGCGTGCCCTGTGGCTGACGTACCTGCCGATCTTGCCGCAGTGTGGCCAAGGGTTCTGGAACAGCTGCTGGGCGAAGGGCGGGGGCAGGGCGTCGAGGCGAAGGACGAGCACTGGATCCGACGGTGCCAGCCGCTCGCGCTCGTCGCCGACACCGCGCTCCTCGCCGTTCCGAACGAATTTGCGAAGGGTGTCCTGGAGGGCCGTCTCGCCCCGGTCGTCAGCGAGACGCTGAGCCGCGAGTGCGGGCGCCCGATCCGCATCGCCATCACGGTCGACGACTCCGTGGGCGAGCCGCAGACCCCGCCCGCGCCGCCGGTCCAGCACCAGCAGCCACGGTACGAGGACCAGCCCTCCCGCTACGAGGAGCAGCCACCCCGCTACGAAGAGTCCGCACCCCGGTACGAGGGGCAGGAGCCGCCCGCCGCCTCAGGCCAGGGGCATGACGCGTACGACGGGTACGGCCGCCGCCCTGGCGACGAGCGCTCCGCGGGGCCGCGCCCGGACCAGCTGCCGACGGCCCGCCCGGCGTACCCGGACTACCAGCGCCCCGGCGCGTGGCCGCAGCAGCCGCAGGACGACTACGGCTGGCAGCAGCCGCGCCTGGGCTTCCCCGAGCGCGATCCGTACGCGAGCCCGGGGCAGCAGCCGCAGCAGCACGACTACCGCCCGCAGCCGCCGCAGGAGCGTTCGCCGTACGAGCAGCAGCACTCCGAGCGGCCGGGGCAGGAGCGCCACGACCGGCGTGAGCGGCACGAGCCGCCCTCCGGCACTGGCTCCGGCGCAGGCCCGCACGGGGGCCCTGGCGGCCCCTCGGGCCCCGTCGGCCACGGCGGCACCTCCCTGCCCGCGTCGAGCGGCGCTCCTGGCCCGCTGGCGGCGCAGCCCGCGCCCGCGACCGGCCCGGGGGAGCCCACCGCGCGGCTGAACCCGAAGTACCTCTTCGACACCTTCGTGATCGGGGCGTCGAACCGCTTCGCGCACGCGGCCGCGGTCGCCGTCGCCGAGGCCCCCGCGAAGGCGTACAACCCCCTTTTCATCTACGGGGAGTCGGGGCTCGGCAAGACCCACCTGCTGCACGCGATCGGGCACTACGCGCGGAGCCTGTACCCGGGCACGCGCGTGCGCTACGTGAGCTCCGAGGAGTTCACCAACGAGTTCATCAACTCCATCCGCGACGGCAAGGGCGACAGCTTCCGCAAGCGCTACCGCGAGATGGACATCCTGCTTGTCGACGACATCCAGTTCCTCGCGGACAAGGAGTCGACGCAGGAGGAGTTCTTCCACACGTTCAACACGCTCCACAACGCGAACAAGCAGATCGTGCTCTCCAGTGACCGGCCGCCCAAGCAGCTGGTGACCCTGGAGGACCGGCTGCGCAATCGCTTCGAGTGGGGTCTGATCACCGACGTCCAGCCGCCCGAGCTGGAGACGCGCATCGCGATCCTGCGGAAGAAGGCGGTCCAGGAACAGCTCAACGCCCCGCCGGAGGTCCTGGAGTTCATCGCGTCCCGCATCTCGCGGAACATCCGTGAGCTGGAGGGCGCGCTGATCCGCGTCACGGCGTTCGCGTCGCTCAATCGACAGCCTGTGGACCTGGGTCTCACCGAGATCGTCCTGAAGGACCTGATCCCGGGCGGCGAGGACGCGGCTCCGGAGATCACGGCGACGGCCATCATGGCGGCCACCGCCGACTACTTCGGCCTGACGGTCGACGACCTGTGCGGATCGTCGCGCAGCCGGGTCCTGGTGACGGCCCGCCAGATCGCCATGTACCTGTGCCGCGAGCTGACCGACCTCTCCCTGCCGAAGATCGGCGCGCAGTTCGGCGGCCGCGACCACACGACGGTGATGCACGCCGACCGCAAGATCCGCGCGCTGATGGCCGAGCGCCGTTCGATCTACAACCAGGTCACCGAGCTCACCAACCGCATCAAGAACGGCTGACAGCAACGGCGATACGCGACGCAACGGCGCCCCGAGGACACGTCTCCGGGGCGCCTATTCGCGTTTTCGTGTGCCTACGTAGAGGGCCATTGCCTACGTAGAGGGCCATCCGCCTACGGAGTGAGCCATCGCCTACGAGGTGGGCCCTGGCGGGTGTTGAAGCAGCAGGGCCGCAACTGGCGCCGCGCGGCGGGCCCCTGTCGCACGTTCCCGGTTCCAGGAGCGCCCTCCTCAGCGCCGCCAGATCCCGCCCCGCGGCCCGCTGAAACCCGTCCTCAAGGCTGCGTACGGCGCCTGCCGCCCCCTGATGACCCCCGAAGACCGCGACCTCTTCGTCATCTTCTGTTCGATTCATGGTCACCTCACCCGGGTTCTCCACAGATCTGCGGCCTTTTCGCTCTCCACACCCTGGGGACTGGAAAGTTGTCCCAACGGTGTCCACAGGGGACCCTGCTGAATAGTCATCAGGCCAGGTCAGGTGGTTGTGGATTCGTGGACGAAGACTGTCCACAGTCTGTGGATGAAAATCTTGTCCACAGGGGGTGGGAAAAGTTGTCCACCGGCGACCCACAGGCTGAGGTCGGTTGTACACAGCTTCTCCCCAGGCCTGTCCACTGTTCGGCAACGCGACGCGCGCTCTCACCGGGTCGAGTGAAAGGCGTCACACAAAGCTGCCGGGTTGGCCTGTGGGGAAGCTGGGTAAAGCTGGGGACAGGGCTGGGGAGAAGTCCCCCTCTCCTGTGCATCGGGTGTGCAGAACTTTCGCCCGTCCACAGTTACCCCCGGTTGTCCACCGCCGTCGCCCACAGGGCCAGTGGACAAAAAACGGGCGTTGACCTGCGAATTCGCGGTTATCCACGGTTTCCACAGGCCCTACTACTACTCCCGACTAGAGAGAGTCAGATTTCCGCTTTGAAGTGGGGGCTGTGTACAACTCGCCGCTCGGGCCGCCACGACCTCTCGGCACGACTTGACCCCGACGGGCACCAGCTGTCAGTGCGGTGCGTCAGACTGGTCCCCAGTGCCAGCAACAGCAGGAGGGCGGCTAAGTGAAGATCCGGGTGGAACGCGACGTACTCGCGGAGGCGGTGGCGTGGGCGGCACGCAGCCTCCCGGCTCGGCCGCCAGCGCCCGTCCTCGCGGGCCTGCTGCTGAAGGCCGAGGAGGGCGCCCTCTCCCTGTCCAGCTTCGACTACGAGGTCTCGGCCCGCGTCTCCGTGGACGCCGAGGTCGACGAAGAGGGCACGGTCCTCGTCTCCGGCCGCCTGCTGGCCGACATCTGCCGCGCCCTGCCGAACCGCCCGGTGGAGATCTCCACAGACGGTGTACGGGCGACGGTGGTCTGCGGCTCCTCCCGCTTCACCCTCCACACCCTGCCTGTGGAGGAGTACCCGGCGCTGCCGCAGATGCCGACCGCCACGGGCACCGTCCCCGGTGAGGTCTTCGCCTCGGCCGCCTCCCAGGTCGCCATCGCCGCGGGCCGCGACGACACGCTGCCCGTGCTCACCGGTGTCCGCATCGAGATCGAGGGCGACACGGTCACGCTGGCCTCCACCGACCGCTACCGCTTCGCGGTCCGCGAGTTCCTGTGGAAGCCGGAGAACCCGGAGGCGTCCGCCGTCGCCCTGGTGCCCGCCAAGACGCTCCTGGACACCGCCAAGGCCCTCACGAGCGGCGACACGGTCACCCTGGCCCTGTCCGGCTCCGGCGCGGGCGAGGGCCTCATCGGCTTCGAGGGCGCGGGCCGCCGCACGACGACCCGCCTCCTGGAGGGCGACCTCCCGAAGTACCGCACGCTCTTCCCGACGGAGTTCAACTCGGTCGCCGTCATCGAGACCGCCCCCTTCGTGGAGGCCGTCAAGCGCGTGGCGCTCGTCGCCGAGCGGAACACCCCGGTGCGGCTCAGCTTCGAGCAGGGCGTCCTCATCCTGGAGGCCGGTTCCAGCGACGACGCACAGGCTGTGGAAAGGGTCGACGCCCAGCTCGAGGGCGATGACATCTCGATCGCCTTCAACCCGACGTTCCTGCTCGACGGCCTGAGCGCGATCGACTCCCCGGTCGCCCAGCTGTCGTTCACGACGTCGACGAAGCCCGCGCTCCTGAGCGGCAAGCCCGCCGTGGACGCCGAGGCGGACGAGGCGTACAAGTACCTGATCATGCCCGTACGTCTGAGCGGCTGAGCCCACAGGTGTGTGGCCGCGTCCGGGCGTAGGCTCGGACGCGGGTACGAACGTGCCGCGGGTACGCGGAGCCGCTCAGCGCCGAGCGGCCGTGACGTGCCGCTACGCCACATCGCTAGTTAGGAACGCACTGATGGAGCTCGGTCTCGTCGGCCTCGGCAAGATGGGCGGCAACATGCGCGAGCGCATTCGCCGCGCAGGCCACACCGTCATCGGATACGACCGCAATCCGGACCTCGCGGATGTCCACAGCCTCGAAGAGCTGGTGAGCAAGCTCAAGGGCCCGCGCGTGGTGTGGGTGATGGTCCCAGCCGGAGCCGCGACCCAGTCCACCATCGACGAGCTCGCCGAGCTCCTGTCGCCCGGCGACGTCGTGGTGGACGGCGGCAACTCCCGCTGGACGGACGACGAGAAGCACGCCGAGGAGCTCGCCGCCAAGGGCATCGGCTTCGTCGACTGCGGCGTCTCCGGCGGCGTCTGGGGCCTGCAGAACGGCTACGCGCTCATGTACGGCGGCGACAAGGAGAACGTCGCCAAGGTGCAGCCCATCTTCGACGCGCTCAAGCCGGAGGGCGACTTCGGCTCCGTGCACGCGGGCAAGGTCGGCGCGGGCCACTTCGCGAAGATGGTCCACAACGGCATCGAGTACGCGATGATGCAGGCCTACGCCGAGGGCTGGGAGCTCCTGGAGGCCGTGGACTCCGTCACCGACGTCCGCGAGGTCTTCCGGTCCTGGCAGGAGGGCACGGTCATCCGTTCCTGGCTGCTGGACCTGGCGGTCAACGCGCTGGACGACGACGAGCACCTGGACAAGCTGCGGGGCTTCGCCGCGGACTCCGGCGAGGGCCGCTGGACGGTGGAGGCGGCGATCGACAACGCGGTGCCGCTGCCCGCGATCACGGCGTCGCTGTTCGCGCGGTTCTCCTCCCGGCAGGACGACTCGCCGCAGATGAAGATGATCGCGGCGCTGCGCAACCAGTTCGGCGGCCACGCCGTCGAGTCCAAGAGCGAGCACTGATCCACAGCCCGCGCGGCCCGCTGTCCACAGCCTGTGTGGACAGCGGTGGGCCGCGGCGGGCGGGCCGTCGGCACCCAGGCCACGGCGGCCCCTAGACACAGCAGGAAAGCCGGGGGAGGTCGGCGCCACATCATGCACGTCACCCACCTGTCCCTGGCCGACTTCCGCTCGTACGCCCGGGTCGAGGTTCCGCTCGACCCGGGCGTCACCGCGTTCGTGGGGCCGAACGGCCAGGGCAAGACCAACCTCGTCGAGGCCGTCGGCTATCTGGCGACGCTCGGCAGCCACCGGGTCTCCTCGGACGCTCCCCTGGTGCGCATGGGCGCCGACCGGGCCGTCATCCGGGCCGCGGTCCGACAGGGCGAGCGCCAGCAGCTCATCGAGCTCGAACTGAACCCGGGCAAGGCGAACCGCGCCCGCATCAACCGATCCTCGCAGGTCAGGCCCCGTGACGTACTGGGCATCGTGCGCACGGTCCTGTTCGCCCCCGAGGACCTGGCCCTGATCAAGGGCGACCCCGGAGAGCGGCGCCGCTTCCTCGACGAGCTGATCACCGCCCGCTCCCCGCGCATGGCGGCGGTCCGCTCCGACTACGACCGCGTCCTGAAGCAGCGCAACACGCTCCTGAAGTCCGCCGCCCTCGCCCGGCGCCACGGCGGCCGCTCCCTGGACCTGTCCACCCTCGACGTCTGGGACCAGCACCTCGCCCAGGCGGGCGCCGAGCTGCTCGCCCAGCGGCTCGACCTCATCGCCGCGCTCCAGCCGCTCGCCGACAAGGCGTACGAACAGCTGGCCCCCGGCGGCGGCCCGCTCGGCCTCGACTACAAGCCCTCCTCGGCCGGAATCGTCGGCCACGCGCGCGAGGAGCTCTACGAGCAGCTGATCGCCGCCCTGGGAGAGGCCCGCAAGCAGGAGATCGAGCGGGGCGTCACCCTCGTAGGACCCCACAGGGACGACCTACTACTCAAACTTGGCCAGCTGCCCGCGAAGGGATACGCCTCCCACGGAGAGTCGTGGTCCTACGCGCTCGCGCTGCGGCTCGCCTCGTACGACCTGCTCCGGGCCGAGGGCAATGAGCCGGTCCTCGTCCTGGACGACGTCTTCGCCGAGCTGGACGCGCGCCGGCGCGAGCGGCTCGCGGAACTGGTGGCCCCCGGGGAGCAGGTCCTGGTCACGGCCGCCGTGGACGACGACGTACCGGGCGTCCTGGCGGGCGCGCGGTACGCCGTGTCCGGCGGCGAGGTGGAGCGCGTATGACCGAGCCCGGCAAGGCCTCGAAGCCCGACCGCCCCGCACAGCCCGCGGGGGCCGGGGCGGCCAAGCCCGCGCCGCCCGAGCCCTCCGGCGTCGACCTCGCCCGCGTGGCCCTGCGCGCCGCCAAGGAGCAGGCACGCGCGCGTGGGGACGCGACCCGCCAGAAGAAGCAGGCCCGGCGCGGCGGCCTGCGCTCGGGCGCGCGCTCCGACGGGCGCGATCCGCTGCCGCTCGGGTCCGCCATCAACCGTCTGATCACCGAGCGCGGCTGGGAGACCCCGGCGGCCGTCGGCGGCGTGATGGGCCGCTGGCCCGAGATCGTCGGCGAGGACCTGGCCAAGCACTGCGTACCGCAGCGGTACGACGAGAACGAGCACGTCCTGACCGTCCAGTGCGACTCCACGGCCTGGGCGACGAACCTGCGACTGCTCGCTCCGCAGCTGGTCGCGCGCCTGAACGAGGACCTCGGGCACGGCACCGTACGCCTCATCAAGGTCCTCGGACCCGGTGGCCCCGCACGCCGCTTCGGGCCCTTGCGGGCGCCCGGCAGCACGGGTCCCGGCGACACCTACGGATGACGAGATCCGGTCGGTAGCTGGGGGTTGACCGCCCGAAGCGCTGAGTGCCGCTGTGAGCCTCTTAGGGCCCGGGGGCGCATATGGGGAGTCGGCTGATGCCGGTTCAGGGCGGCACATGCGGACTCAGGTACCGGCAAACCCCCATCACTGTCGGCGCTACCGGTAGACTGGAAGCTAATCCCGCCCCAGTCGTGGGGAGCAGCGGGAGAAGCTGAGCAAGAGCTGAACCAGGCTTACCAACGCAACACGCCGCAGCCGCTCCGGCCAGCGCCGGGAGCTTGGCTTTGTGCTGTGCCAGAAAGGGCGCTTCGTGGCCGATTCCGGCAACCCCAACGAGAACATCCCGTCCACTGCCGCCGACGCCGGCGCCGTGCCCCCCGAGGCCATCGAGGCCTCCGGTGAGGGCACGGCCTACGACGCCAGCGCCATCACCGTCCTCGAGGGTCTGGACGCGGTCCGCAAGCGGCCCGGCATGTACATCGGCTCGACCGGCGAGCGCGGTCTGCACCACCTCGTGCAGGAAGTCGTCGACAACTCCGTCGACGAGGCCCTGGCCGGGCACGCGGACACCATCGACGTCACGATCCTCGCCGACGGCGGCGTGCGCGTCATCGACAACGGCCGCGGCATCCCGGTGGGCATCCACCCGGTCGAGAAGAAGCCGGCCGTCGAGGTCGTGCTCACGGTGCTGCACGCGGGCGGCAAGTTCGGCGGCGGCGGGTACGCCGTCTCCGGCGGTCTGCACGGCGTGGGTGTCTCCGTGGTGAACGCGCTCTCCACCAAGCTGTCCGTCGAGATCAAGACCGACGGCTACCGCTGGACGCAGGACTACAAGGGCGGTGCCCCGACGGCACCGCTCGAGCGGCACGAGGCCACCGACGAGACGGGCACGTCGGTCACCTTCTGGGCCGACGGTGACATCTTCGAGACCACCGTGTACTCCTTCGAGACGCTGGCGCGGCGCTTCCAGGAGATGGCCTTCCTCAACAAGGGCCTGACGATCAAGCTCACCGACGAGCGCGAGTCGGCCAAGGCCACGGCGGGCGCCGACTCCGCCGAGGCCACCGACGACACCGTCGAAGAGGTCCGCTCGGTCACGTACCACTACGAGGGCGGCATCGTCGACTTCGTGACGTACCTCAACTCCCGCAAGGGCGAGGTCGTCCACCCGACCGTCATCGACGTCGAGGCCGAGGACAAGGAGCGCATGCTCTCGGTCGAGATCGCGATGCAGTGGAACTCGCAGTACAGCGAGGGTGTGTACTCCTTCGCCAACACGATCCACACGCACGAGGGCGGCACCCACGAAGAGGGCTTCCGCGCCGCGCTGACCGGTCTGGTGAACCGTTACGCGCGCGACAAGAAGCTGCTCCGCGAGAAGGACGACAACCTCACGGGTGAGGACATCCGCGAGGGTCTGACCGCGATCATCTCGGTGAAGCTGGGCGAGCCCCAGTTCGAGGGCCAGACCAAGACGAAGCTCGGCAACACCGAGGCGAAGACGTTCGTCCAGAAGGTCGTGCACGAGCACCTGACGGACTGGTTCGACCGCAACCCGAACGAGGCCGCGGACATCATCCGCAAGGGCATCCAGGCCGCCACCGCGCGCGTGGCCGCCCGGAAGGCGCGTGACCTCACCCGCCGCAAGGGCCTCCTGGAGACCGCGTCCCTGCCGGGCAAGCTCTCCGACTGCCAGTCGAACGACCCGACGAAGTGCGAGATCTTCATCGTCGAGGGTGACTCCGCCGGCGGCTCGGCCAAGTCCGGCCGCGACCCGGAGTACCAGGCGATCCTGCCCATCCGAGGCAAGATCCTGAACGTCGAGAAGGCCCGCGTCGACAAGATCCTGCAGAACCAGGAGATCCAGGCGCTGATCTCGGCCTTCGGCACCGGAGTCCACGAGGACTTCGACATCGAGAAGCTCCGCTACCACAAGATCATCCTGATGGCGGACGCCGACGTCGACGGCCAGCACATCAACACCCTGCTGCTGACGTTCCTGTTCCGCTTCATGCGTCCGCTCGTCGAGGCGGGCCACGTCTTCCTGTCCCGGCCGCCGCTGTACAAGATCAAGTGGGGCAAGGACGACTTCGAGTACGCGTACTCGGACCGCGAGCGCGACGCGCTCATCGAGCTCGGCCGCCAGAACGGCAAGCGGATCCGCGACGACTCGGTCCAGCGCTTCAAGGGTCTCGGCGAGATGAACGCCGAGGAGCTGCGCATCACCACGATGGACATCGAGCACCGCGTGCTCGGCCAGGTCACCCTCGACGACGCCGCCCAGGCCGACGACCTCTTCTCGGTCCTCATGGGCGAGGACGTCGAGGCGCGCCGCTCGTTCATCCAGCGCAACGCCAAGGACGTCCGCTTCCTCGACATCTGAGCCGGTCAGGCACCCCGACGGCTGCTGACTGACGTACGAAAGGATCTTGACCGGCCATGGCCGACGAGAACAACCCCACCCCTTCCGAGGACGGCGAGGGCCAGACGGTGCGCATCGAGCCCGTCGGGCTCGAGACCGAGATGCAGCGCTCGTACCTCGACTACGCGATGTCCGTCATCGTGTCGCGCGCGCTGCCGGACGTCCGCGACGGCCTCAAGCCCGTGCACCGCCGCGTCCTGTACGCGATGTACGACGGCGGGTACCGCCCCGAGAAGGGCTTCTACAAGTGCGCCCGCGTCGTCGGCGACGTCATGGGCAACTACCACCCGCACGGCGACTCCTCGATCTACGACGCGCTGGTCCGCCTCGCCCAGCCGTGGTCGATGCGCATGCCCCTGGTGGACTCGAACGGAAACTTCGGCTCTCCGGGCAACGACCCCGCGGCCGCCATGCGCTACACCGAGTGCAAGATGGCGCCGCTGTCCATGGAGATGGTCCGGGACATCGACGAGGAGACCGTCGACTTCACGGACAACTACGACGGCCGCTCCCAGGAGCCCACCGTCCTGCCGTCCCGCTTCCCGAACCTGCTGATCAACGGCTCGGCGGGCATCGCGGTCGGCATGGCGACCAACATCCCGCCGCACAACCTCCGCGAGGTCGCCGCGGGCGCGCAGTGGGCCCTGGAGCACCCGGAGGCCTCGCACGAGGAGCTGCTCGACGCCCTGATCGAGCGCATCAAGGGCCCCGACTTCCCGACCGGTGCCCTCGTGGTGGGCCGCAAGGGCATCGAGGAGGCGTACCGCACGGGTCGCGGCTCCATCACGATGCGCGCGGTCGTCGAGGTCGAGGAGATCCACAACCGCCAGTGCCTGGTGGTCACGGAACTGCCCTACCAGGTCAACCCGGACAACCTCGCGCAGAAGATCGCCGATCTTGTGAAGGACGGCAAGGTCGGCGGCATCGCCGACGTCCGCGACGAGACGTCCTCGCGCACGGGCCAGCGCCTGGTCATCGTCCTCAAGCGGGACGCGGTCGCCAAGGTCGTCCTGAACAACCTCTACAAGCACACGGACCTGCAGACGAACTTCGGCGCCAACATGCTGGCGCTCGTCGACGGCGTGCCGCGCACCCTCTCCCTGGACGCGTTCATCCGCCACTGGGTGGGCCACCAGATCGAGGTCATCGTCCGGCGCACGAAGTTCCGGCTGCGCAAGGCCGAGGAGCGCGCCCACATCCTGCGCGGCCTCCTCAAGGCCCTGGACGCCATCGACGAGGTCATCGCGCTCATCCGGCGCAGCGACACCGTCGACGTCGCGCGCGAGGGCCTGATGGGCCTCCTGGAGATCGACGAGATCCAGGCCAACGCCATCCTGGAGATGCAGCTCCGCCGCCTGGCCGCCCTGGAGCGCCAGAAGATCATCCAGGAGCACGACGAGCTCCAGCAGAAGATCAACGAGTACAACGCGATCCTGGCCTCGCCCGAGAAGCAGCGCGCGATCGTCAGCGAGGAGCTCGCCGCGATCGTTGACAAGTTCGGCGAGGACCGCCGCTCCGCCCTGGTGCCCTTCGACGGTGACATGTCCATCGAGGACCTGATCGCCGAAGAGGACATCGTCGTCACCATCACGCGCGGCGGCTACATCAAGCGCACCAAGACCGAGGACTACCGCTCGCAGAAGCGCGGCGGCAAGGGCGTGCGCGGCGCGAAGCTGAAGCAGGACGACATCGTCGACCACTTCTTCGTGTCGACGACGCACCACTGGCTGCTGTTCTTCACCAACAAGGGCCGCGTCTACCGCGCGAAGGCGTACGAGCTCCCGGACGCCGGACGGGACGCGCGCGGGCAGCACGTCGCGAACCTGCTCGCCTTCCAGCCGGACGAGGCGATCGCCGAGATCCTCGCGATCCGTGACTACGAAGCCGTGCCGTACCTGGTGCTCGCCACCAAGGGCGGTCTGGTCAAGAAGACGCCTCTGAAGGATTACGATTCGCCTCGCTCCGGCGGCGTCATCGCCATCAATCTGCGTGAGACGGACGACGGTTCGGACGACGAGCTGATCGGCGCGGAGCTGGTGTCCGCCGAGGACGATCTGCTGCTGATCAGCAAGAAGGCGCAGTCGATCCGGTTCACCGCGACGGATGACGCGCTGCGCCCGATGGGCCGCGCGACCTCCGGCGTCAAGGGCATGAGCTTCCGCGACGGTGATCAGCTGCTCTCGATGAATGTGGTCCGGCCCGGTACGTTCGTCTTCACCGCCACCGATGGTGGGTACGCGAAGCGGACGCCTGTCGACGAGTACCGCGTCCAGGGCCGCGGTGGTCTCGGCATCAAGGCCGCCAAGATCGTCGAGGACCGTGGTGAGCTCGTCGGCGCACTGGTGGTCGAGGAGACCGACGAGATCCTCGCCATCACCCTCTCCGGCGGTGTGATTCGCACGCGAGTCAACGAGGTCAGGGAGACGGGCCGTGACACCATGGGCGTCCAACTGATCAACCTGGGCAAGCGCGATGCCGTCGTCGGCATCGCTCGTAACGCCGAGGCCGGGCGCGAGGCCGAGGAAGTCGACGGGGTCGACGAATCGTCTGACGGCACTCCGGCCGTCGGTACGGACGAGGGCACACCGTCCCCGGCCGAGTAGCGCGAGGAGTGAGTCATCGTGAGTGGAGCCCCGGGCGCCGGAGCGGCTGGATCGCGTGGAACCGGCAAGGACGGTGCCCGTGGCTCCGCCACTGATGACGACTCCCATGAGTCTCATGGATCCCAGGGGGGGACTGTGACAGACACCCGAGGTCGCGGCACGCAGACGTCCGAGACCGAGGCCCCCGCCAAGGGCGGGGCTGCCAAGAAGGGCGCGCCCGCGGGGGGCGGATCCAGCGCCCTGCCCGGTGAGCGCCCGCCCCAGCAGCAGGGCTCCCAGCCGTACCACCCGCCGCAGGCCTATCAGGCGGCGCCGTCCGGCGCGGTCCGCCGTCCGCGCACGGGGGCGCGCACCACCCCGCGCACGCGCAAGGCGAGGCTGCGGGTGGCCAAGGCCGATCCCTGGTCGGTGATGAAGGTCAGCTTCCTGCTGTCCATCGCGCTCGGCATCTGCACGATCGTCGCGGCCGCGACGCTGTGGATGGTCATGGACGCCATGGGTGTCTTCTCCACCGTCGGCGGCACGATCTCCGAGGCGACGGGGTCGAACGAGTCCAACGGCTTCGACCTCCAGGCGTTCCTCTCGCTGCCGCGCGTGCTGATCTTCACCTCGATCATCGCGGTCATCGACGTCGTCCTCGCCACGGCCCTCGCGACCCTCGGCGCGTTCATCTACAACCTCTCGGCGGGCTTCGTCGGCGGCGTGGAACTGACGCTGGCCGAGGACGAGTAGCCCTTCCGTCCTCCTCTTCCACGCTTTCCCGCTTTCCCGCCGCGCTTCCGTACGCTGCCGGGGTTCCTGGGCACAGGGGCCCCGGCAGCGTGCTGCGCGGCTCCGGCGCGGCCTTCAGGGCTCCGTGTGGCCCTCAGGCTCCGCGTGGTCACCGGTCCACGGGCCATCGATTTTGGGACTGGCCCCCACGTGCGCTAATCTTCAGAGGTCAGCGCGCGGGACACCCCACAGAGCGCGGCGGGGCTATAGCTCAGTTGGTTAGAGCGCATCCCTGATAAGGATGAGGCCACAGGTTCAAATCCTGTTAGCCCCACCAGCAAGAAGACCCCCAGCCGGTATCGGCTGGGGGTCTTCTGCGTGGGTGACGTCCACCGCTTGGGGGTTACGGCTCCGCGGCGAGGCTCGCGCTCGTGAGGGCCCCTGAGCCGTCGTCCGCGGCCTCCGCGTCCGTCGTGGGGAGGTGACGGCAGCTGGGCGTCGAGCCGTGGGCCTCGGCGCGGATGCGTTGCTTCATGGTGGGTGGCAGGGACCGTTCGTACGCCATCGCCCAGGCGGCGAGCACGTGCTCCTGTGCGCTCGTCGTGCTCTTGCACGTCGTCGTGGCGTCCTGTACCGGCGTGGCCGCGGCCGCCGAGGAGGCGAAGCCGAGCGCGGCGAACAGCGCGAGGACGGCGGAGACGAGTGTGGCCCACAGCTTCATGGCCTTGGTGGCGGGCATGGCCCCTCACTTTCGGGTTGGGCGATTTGCGTACTTTCCTCATGATGTGTATGCGGGGCCGACAGTGGGGGACCGACGCTCGCGTCGCGCCGATGTTCAGATGAACACCACCCAGATGGGTGCAGGAGGCCCGAGAAAGCGGGAAGCGGGGCAAGCTCGGCGAACCGCGCTGGGGACGGAGCGTAGGCGGAAGGATTCGGTCCGCATCTACTGCGGTGTTCCGGAGGGGAGTTGAGGCCGATCCAGGTCACCGATCGGTATCGGTCGGTGTGTATAGTCGGGCGCCAGAAGTCCCCTACGTCAAGGAAAGACGAGGTCGCGCGGTGAAGAAGCTTCTCCTGGTCGCACTGGCCGCCATCGGCGGGCTCCTCGTGTACCGCCAGATCCAGGCGGATCGCGCCGAGCAGGATCTGTGGACGGAGGCGACTGACTCCGTGCCCACGGGTTCGTGAGTATCGACGGCAGTCTCGTCACAGGGCCCCGATCGCTAGAGCGGTCGGGGCCCTGTGCTGTGCGAGGGGGCTTTTGTCCTGCTCCTCCTGGGCTGGGCGGCTGACGCCCGGTCCGCGCCTGCGATGGTCCCCGCCGGGGCGGGAGGGGCTGGGGCCGCCCTGGTCGGCGGCTGCGACCCCCTTGATTCACTTACGCAATTTCATTGCTTGCTTGGGCAAATCAATGGAGGGTGAGGTGGAGAGCGGCGTGACGCGGCACCGGGCGAGCCGTCGGGCGGTGGCGGGCGCGGGGGCCGCGCTCCTGAGCGCGGTGTGGTGCGCGGCCGCGCTCCCCGCGACCGCGCTCCCCGCGACCGCGCTCCCCGCGACCGCGCTCCCCGCGACCGCGCACGCCGCCGAGACTCCGCGGCCGCAGCCCTACGCCTTCGCCGATGACGTACGGACCGTCGCGGGTACGCCGAGCAGCACTGGGAGCCGCGCGCTCATGCCGGGATCGACGTACAGGAGCTCCATCAAGCCCCCCGGTCCCGGTGGCACGACCCAGCTCTACTACCGGCTCGACCTGGGCGCCAAGGACAACGTCTACGTCTCCGCCACCGCGCTCCCCGGCCTCGGCAGCCAGGTGGGCTTCGCGGACGGCATCCGGGTGTCCGTCGAGGACGCGAACGGCTTCGACTGCGACTCGGGCTCCGTACGCTTCGGCGCCTCGCGCAGCCCCCGCCCCCTCACCGCGTCGGCCTCGCGCGTCCTCGGGCCGGACCAGCGCCAGTGCGCCACGGCAGGCACCTACTACGTAGTCGTCGAGCGGACCGTCGACTCCAGGTCGTCGATTTCGTCCCCGACCGCGAAACCGTCCACTACGGAGACCTGGGATCTGGAGCTCCACGTCAGCTCGGAGCCCGCGCTCGCCGAGCGGGGCGCGACCACACCGCCCCGGACGGGGGACCCGGGCACTCCCGTTCCGCCCGCGGGCCCGGCCCGCCCGCGCGCGGGAGGCAGCAGCTTCAGCACGGCCAAGGCCCTGGACAGGGGTGTCTGGGGCGACGGCGTCGAGCCGGGGCGCACGCGCTACTACCGCGTGCCGGTGGACTGGGGTCAGCGGCTGTCCGCCACGGTCGAGGTCGGCGGGGCGCGGGGCACCGGGGTTTCCGGCGGGATCGGGGGCTCTGGCGGATCCGATGGTTCCGGCAGGTCGCGGGGGTCCGGGGCGGGCGGCGGTGCCGCAAGCCGTGAGTACGTCACGTCCGCGCTGGTCGTGTCCGTGTTCAACCCCGCGCGCGGCCCGGTCGATGACATGGACACCGCGTACGACGGCCGCCAGAAGTCGGCCACGCTGCCGACGCTGCCGCCCGTCGCCTACGAGAACCGGTACGCGCCCATCTCCCGGGTCGCGGGAGTGCGCTTCGCCGGGTGGTACTACCTGGCGGTCTCTCTGGACCCGGACGTCGGCGCGCGGTTCGGCGACGGGGCGGTCGGACTGACCCTGCGGGTGGGCGTCTTTGGCGAGCGGCGGCCGGGACCTGCGTACGCCGGGGCGGCGCGGCCCGCGGACGCCTTCGGCGTGACGGAGCGGGACGAGGCGGCGGCACGGGGCGGTGCCTCCGGCGGGCCTGGTGGGCGCGGCGCGGCCGCCGCCGCGGGCACGGGTGGCGACGCAGCCATGAAGGTCCTGGCCGCGGCGGGCATCGGCACCGGAACGGTCCTGGTGGCCGTGCTGGGGGTGTGGACGCTGGTGGGGCGGAGACGGGCGACGGGGCGCCGCGCTTCGGCCTGAGGGTCCGCCGCGCCTCAGATGCGGGACAGGGCCCAGAAGCCCACCGCGAAACAGGCCAGGGCGGCGAGCAGCATCGGCAGGGCCACCTTCACGGGCGGGCCGTTGCGCCGCGGCCGGGCCGCGTGAGAGCGGGCGGCGCGGGAGCGCGAGGGCTTCTCCTCCTGCGGCGCCGCTGCCGACTCCGCGGGCCCTGGCGACAGCAGGGCTTCAACCGGGGCGAGAGGTCCCGGAACCTGGGCCGGGTGAGCGGTGTAGGGAGAACTAGGGGCGTACGCGTAGGCGCGCCGCACCGGGGAGCCCGTGGCCTGTGAGGGGTCGTCCTCCGCCCGTGCGGGCGGACGGGGGGATGCCGCATGCGGAGTGTGCGCAGGGGGAGTGGGTGGCTGCGCGGGCTGTGGGGGTGCCTGCGTCGGCGGGGGCAGGTGGAAGCTGCCGGTCTCCGACATCGGGGAGTGCGGAGGGTGCGACGGCGGTGGGGCGAGTGGTTGAGACACGGGGGGTGTGGAGGGCGTGGACGGCTGCGGTGTGAGCGGGGGTGGCGCGACGGGGCGCTGTGGCGTGGACGGCTCCGCCATCGGGTGCTGGGGCAGGGGTGGGCGGCCAACGGGGGCTTGGCCGAGGGCCGGTTGGCCGGTGGCGGTTTGGCCGAGGGCCGGTTGGCCCGCAGCGGGCTGGGCCATGGACGGTTGGCCCACGGGTGGTTGCTCCGTGGGTGGCCGCGGTACGGGCGATGGCGTGTGCGGCTGGGACGCGGGCAGCTGGGAGGCCGCAGGCTGGGGCGAAGGTGGCTGGGGTGGTGGTGGGTTGGGCGGTGGTGGATTGGGGGCGGGGGTGAGGGGGCCGTCGGGGCCGAAACCCTCGGGTAGCGGGCCCAGTTGGTCGAAGATCTCGACGAGCTCGTCGTCGGGGCCGGGCTCCGGCAGCACCTCGGCGGCGGAGGCGAGCGCCTTGCGCGCCCCCGTGGCGGTGCGGAAGCGCGCCTGCGGATCGGGTTGCAGCAGCGTCGCGATGACCTGCCACAGCGGCTCGGGTACGCCCCGGGGAGCGCCCGGGGTGCCGTGTGCCGCGAAGTGCTCGATGAGGGCCTTGGCGTCCGGCTTGGCGCCCTGGAGCAGATAGAGGGCGACGAGGCCGACGGCGAAGAGGTCGGCGGTGAAGTCCGGCTCGGCGCCGAGGATTTGCTCGGGAGCGACGTATCCGGGCGTGCCCACCACGTAGTCCGTCTCGGTCAGCCGTGGCTCGCCCTTGCGCATCGAGATGCCGAAGTCGGACAGGCGCAGATGCGGGCGTCCCGTCCCGGTGGCCTCGAGGAGTATGTTGGCGGGCTTGATGTCGCGGTGCACGACGCCTTCCGCGTGCACCGCGGCGAGACCGGCGAGGAGCTGATCGAGGAGCGTGCAGCAGAAGCGGGGCGGCAGCGCTCCGTAGTCACCGATGACATGCGCGAGCGAGCCGCCGGTGACCAGGTCCATGGTGAACAGGACCTGGTCGTCGTCGGCGGCCCAGCTCGCGGGGGCGAGCACATGCGGGTGGTCGATCCGCAGTGCCTGCTCCCGCACGAAGCGGAGCAGCGTATGGGCGTTTCTCTGTTGCAGGACCTTGGCGGCCACATACCGGCGCCGCCGCTGGTCCCAGGCACGCCAGACGGCGCCTACTCCCCCGCGGCCGATCGGGTCGACGAGTTCGTACCGGCCGGCGAAGACCTCACCCATGGTCGTGCCCCGCTCCCCTTCCGGGCCGCCCGGCAGCGGCCCGGCCGACGGCTCAGCTCTGGTGCGCCTCGTAGTGGGCGACGGCGTCCGCGGTGCGGCCCGCCCCGTACACCCGGAGGAACTCTGCCAGTTCCGGGTGGGTCGGGGCGAGGGAGTCCGCGGCATCGATGATGTCGCCCGCCGCCGCGACGGAGCGCAGCAGCGACTGGATCTCGCGCACCACGCGCTTCACCGTGGGGGCACCCGAACTCGACGTGGTCTGGGTGGTGTTGGTCAGTACGGAACCCCCCTGGGACTTCTTGATCTCGTCCATGCGGTCGGTTGCCTCGGCGGCGCTCACGCTGCCGTCCGCGACCTGCCCGGCCAGCTCCTGAAGTAGCTGGACGCGCTGGACCACGGCCGGATTGCCGATCTTGGCGCGCTGGCCGCTCATGAGCTGGGACAGCATGGGCGCGGACAGGCCGAGCACCCCGGCCAGCCGCGCCTGGTTCAGGCCCAGGTCGTCAATGAGGCGACGGAAGAGTGCCCCCAGCGGCTCCCCGTACCAATTCCGCTGGAGTTCCCGTGCTCTTGCGGTCGATTCTTGCTGTGCAGCGTCCATGTTGCGTCTCCCCATCGCTTCCCCATTGGACTGCGGTTCGCTGCCGCGAACCACGTCGAGCATCTTACGGAGAGTGGTCGCGCACGGGGACCCCCAATCCTTTTGCGAGATCCCCGGTGGGACCCGGTACTCTGGTCTGCGACGCTCCCCGGGCCGTGGTCTTCACGTACCGGTGTCGTTGTCCGGGGCCTTAGCTCAGTTGGTAGAGCGCTGTCTTTGCATGGCAGATGTCAGGGGTTCGACTCCCCTAGGCTCCACGTGATGAAACCCCTTCTGACCTGCGGTAACTTGGGTCGGAAGGGGTTTCTTCGTGCTGACATGTCAGCACAGCGCGGGTGCAAAGGCGCCGGGGGATCGAACTTGGCGTCTCCCCTAGGCCCGGGTCAGGAGGGCCTAGCAGCCGCCAGAGGCGGTGGTCGTTGCCGGGGCGGCGCAGCACCCGCTGTCCTCGCCGGTCTGTTCGGTGGAGGGCTCGTCGAACAGACCCGCGCCCCCGCACACGCCGGTTTCGGGCAGGGTCAGCTCGACACGTTCGGCGGCTTCCTGGTCTCCGGCCAGGGCAGCGGCGATGGAGCGGGTCTGCTCGTAGCCAGTCATGGCGAGGAAGGTGGGGGCGCGGCCGTAGGACTTCATGCCGACCAGGTAGACGTTCCCTTCTGGGTGGGACAGCTCGTTCACGCCGTGCGGGTAGACGGTGCCGCAGGAGTGGATGTTGGGGTCGATCAGCGGGGCAAGGGCGGTCGGGGCCTGGAGGCGTTCGTCCAGGCCGAGGCGGAGTTCGTCGAGGAAGGTCAGGTCGGGGCGGAAGCCGGTGAGGCCGATCACCTCGTCCACCGGGTCGAGGCGGTGGCCGTCCTCGCCGACGAGCACCAGTTGGTCTCCCGACCGCTCGACGGCGGTGGTGCGGAAGCCCGTCACAGTGTCCGTGTGGCCCTCCTCCATGGCGGCTTTGGCGGCGAGGCCCAGCGCGCCGCGGGCGGGGAGCTGGTCGGCTGCTCCGCCACCGAAGGTGGAGCTGGTGATGCCGCGCCGCAGGATCCATACCGCGTGTGTCCCCGGAGTCTCCTTCGCCAGGTCGGCCAGGTAGGCGAGGGCGGTGAAGGCCGAGGCGCCGGAGCCGACGATCGCGGTGCGCTTGCCCGCGTAGCGCGCACGGACGGCAGGGTCCTTCAGGTCGGGCACGCGGTAGGCGATGCGGTCGGCCGCCGCGCGCTCGCCGAGGGCGGGCAGGCCGTCGCCGCCGAGCGGGCTGGGGGTGGCCCAGGTGCCGGAGGCGTCGATGACGGCGCGGGCGAGGATGCGCTCCTCGCTGCCGTTAGCGCGCAGGATGTGGACGGTGAAGGACTGCTTGTCACGGTCGGCGTCGACGACGCGGTCGCGGCCGGTACGGGAGACACCGGTGACGCGGGTGTTCAAGCGGACTCGCTCGCCGAGGACGTCGGCGAGCGGCTGGAGGTACTGCTTGGCCCAGTCGCCGCCGGTGGGGTATGCGGCCCCGTCGGGCTTGACCCAGCCGGTGGGGGCCAGGAGCTTCTCGGCGGCCGGGTCGGTGACCTCGGCCCAGGGAGAGAAGAGGCGGACGTGCGACCACTCGCGAACAGCGGCGCCCGCGGTCTCTCCCGCCTCCAGGACCAGCGGTTCGAGGTCGCGGTCGAGCAGCTGGGCGGCGGCGGCAAGTCCGATGGGGCCGGCGCCGATGACCACGATGGGCAGGGCCGCGGAAGTGTTCTCACTCATGACGTGCTCCAGAAGGAGAGTGGCATCGATCTTCTGATTCGACAGATGTCGATATCCTCGACGTCTCGGAGGTTGCCCTATTGATTCGGCGGATGTCAATATTGACGCATGTCGAAGTTGAGTGGGCTGGAGCTGCGCGCCATGAACGAGCAGGTGGCCCCGTGCTGCCCGCCGCTGACGGAGCGGCCGCTGACGGCCGCGGAGTCCGAGCGGACCGCGAAGATGTTCAAGGCGCTCGGGGACCCGGTCCGGCTGCGGCTCTTCTCTCTGGTCGCTTCACACGAGGGCGGGGAGGCGTGCGTGTGCGACATCTCCGATGTCGGGGTCTCCCAGCCGACGGTGTCCCACCATCTGAAGAAGCTGAAGGAGGCCGGGCTGCTTGCCTCCGAGCGGCGCGGAACATGGGTGTACTACCGGGTCGAGCCGAGTGTGCTCGCCGCGATGGGCAAGCTGCTGACGGTGTCCTGAACGCGGCCTCTCCAGCGTGCGCGAACTCCGCCCGAAAGGGCGGGGGTTGTCAGTGGCACCGGGGAGGATGGGCGGATGGCCATTGATGTGGACTGGGCTCGCAAGGAGCTCGCGAACTTTCTCCAGCTGACCGAGCTGTACCGGAAGCCCGACCCTCCGGGCGTGTTCATCGTTTCCAGCCGCCTGTCCACGCGCGGGGCGACCGAGGACATCGTCGCCAGCGCCGCCAGGTCGTCGAGCAGATCCTGGACCGGGTGCTGCCCCGCTGGCGCACCGAAGTCCCTGACGATCACAACAAGACGATCAATCGCTGGTGCCAGCACATCGAGGCGGCCCAGCGGGCCGATGTGGTGCTGCTGCGCGACGCCGAGGTGCGGGCAGGACTCGGTGACGACGCGCCCCAGCTCAGCGCCGCAGTGATGCACCCGTGGGTCTGGGACGGCGCACGGGCGCTGTGGGGCAGCGGTCACTTCCGGGAAGCGGTGACGGCCGCCGCCAAGAAGGTGAACGCGGAGGCGCAGAACAAGGCCAGCCGCCGGGACTTGAGCGAGACCAAACTCTTCCAGAACGTCTTCTCGCTCGGTGGCCCCAAGCCCGGCGAGCCGCGGCTGCGGCTCATGACCGATGACGGCAGCGACACCTTCCGCAGTGTCCACCGCGGTGCCATGGCCTTCGCCGAGGGGTGCTACGCGGGAATCCGCAATCCCAACAGCCACGAGGACGGCCTGCCCGAACTGCCGGAGCACGAGGCCCTGGAACAGCTGGCCGCCTTCAGCGCTCTTGCCCGCTGGATCGACACCGCCACGCTGGTGACGGTCTGAGCATGCCGCCCCACGGCATTAGGCCCGCCCCGGCCAGCGGGCGGGCCGACGCGCGCTGCGTCCCCCTCAGGCGGCGGGCGTGAACCTCCGTCGCCAGGCCAGCGACACGTAGACGAGCGCGACCAGGACCGGCACCTCGATCAGCGGACCGACGACGCCGGACAGGGCCTGGCCGGAGGTGACGCCGAAGGTGGCGATGGCGACGGCGATGGCCAGCTCGAAGTTGTTGCCCGCGGCGGTGAAGGCGAGCGTGGCGGTGCGGTCGTAGGCCAGGCCGATCGCCTTGCCCAGGGCGAAGGTGCCGAACCACATCAGGGCGAAGTACACCAGGAGCGGCAGCGCGATGCGGGCCACGTCCAGCGGCTGCGAGGTGATCGTCTTCCCTTGCAGGGCGAAGAGGATCACGATGGTGAACAGCAGCCCGTACAGCGCCCACGGCCCGATCCTGGGCAGGAAGCCGGCCTCGTAGCGCTCGCGGCCGAGCTTGTGCTCGCCGATCCGGCGGGTCAGGAACCCGGCGAGCAGCGGGACGCCGAGGAAGATGACGACGTTGAGGGCGATCTTCCACATGGAGATGTCGAGGTGCTCGCCCTCGCCCAGGTTCAGCCAGCCGGGCAGCAGGTCGAGGTAGAACCAGCCAAGGAGGCCGAAGGCGACCACCTGGAAGACCGAGTTCAGCGCCACGAGCACGGCGGCGGCCTCGCGGTCGCCGCAGGCCAGGTCGTTCCAGATGATGACCATCGCGATGCAGCGCGCCAGCCCGACGATGATCAGGCCGGTGCGGTACTCCGGCAGGTCCGGCAGGAAGATCCAGGCCAGCGCGAACATCACAGCCGGGCCAATCAGCCAGTTGACGGCCAGCGAGGAGGCCATCAGCTTGCGGTCGCCCGTGACGGCGTCGAGCCGGTCGTAGCGGACCTTCGCGAGCACCGGGTACATCATGACCAGCAGGCCGAGCGCGATCGGCAGGGAGATCCCGCCGAGTTCGACCTTGGCGAGCGCGTCGTTCAGGCCGGGGACCAGCCGCCCCAGACTGAGGCCGAGGGCCATCGCGGCAAGGATCCACACCGCCAGATAGCGGTCAAGGGTGGAGAGCTTGGCGACGACGCCCGACTCGGCAGGGCCCGCGTGCGTGGGCGTGCTTGTACCCGCCCGATCGGTACTCGTCATCAACAGGCCCGCTTCCGGCCGGTCTCGATCGTCTCGCGCGCGGCGGCCGCCAGGCCCGAGAAGGAGGCGGCCAGGGCGTCGAGGACCTCGGGCTTGAGCTTGTAGTAGATGAAACGGCCGCACGGCTCGGTGTCCACCACGCCCGCCTCGCGCAGCACCTTCATGTGGTTGGACAGGTTGGTCTGCTTCGCGCCGGTCTCGGCGACCAGGTGGGTGGTGCACAGCGTCTCGTGGGCGAGCAGGGTCACGATCTTCAGCCTGAGCGGATCGGCGAGCACCCGCATCAGTTCAGTGTCGACTGACGTCAGCATGGGCTGATACTGTCACATCACCTGAGGCTGATACCAGTCCAAGCTGAACAGTGGAGCCCTCAGAAGGGGTCCTCATGACCGCACCCACACCGCCCTCCCTCCCCGCCGCCCGCTTCGCCGCCGGTGCCGCCCGCCTGGCCGCCCGCTACACCGGCCGCTTCTCCACCGAGACCGTCCAGGCACTGATCGCCGACTCCTACACCCAGCTCGCGGCCACCGCCAGCACCTCCACGCACCTGGTCGTGCTGGCCGAGCGATGGACGGCCGAGCGCCTCGACGCCCTCGACCATCTCCGCAAAAGGCCCGACGGCACGCTGCCGCGAGTGCTGTTCGTCTGCAGCCACAACGCCGGACGCTCCCAACTGGCCGCCGCCCTGCTCGCCCACCGCGCATGCGGCCTCGTACGGGTCTCCTCCGCGGGCACGACGCCGGCCGCCGCCACCGACCCCTTCGTGGACCAGGTACTGACCGAGGCCGGAGTCGATGCCAGCCACACATTCCCCAAACCGCTGACCGACGAGGCCGTCCAGGCCGCCGACGTCGTCGTCACCATGGGCTGCGGCGACGCCTGCCCCATCGTGCCCGGCCCCCGCTACCTGGACTGGCCCGTCCCCGACCCCGAAGGCGCCCCCATCGCCGTCGTACGCGAGATCCGCGACACCATCGACGCCCACATCACCGACCTGCTCGCCACCCTCCCAGAAGGGTGAACCCGCCCTGACGGGCATACCCGTCGACCTGATCCGCGAAGGAAGAACCCATGCCCTCCACCCCCGCCGCGTCCGTACTGTTCGTCTGCGTCCACAACGCCGGACGCTCCCAGATGGCCGCCGGATTCCTCACCCACCTCGCGGGCGACCGGATCGAGGTCCGCTCCGCCGGATCCCTCCCCGGCGACCAGGTCAACCCGGCCGCCGTCGAAGCCATGAAGGAAGTCGGCATCGACATCTCCACCGCCCAGCCCAAAGTGCTCACCACCGAGGCGGTCCAGGCATCCGACTACGTCATCACCATGGGCTGCGGCGACGCCTGCCCGGTCTTCCCCGGCAAGGAGTACCTCGACTGGGCCCTGGAAGACCCCGCAGGCAAGGGGGTTGAGGCCGTGCGCCCCATCCGCGACCAGATCAAGGAACGCATCGAGGCACTGATCGCCGAGATCGACGCCCGGCACCAGACGTGATCGAGTGGGATCCAACGAGATGTAAACGGGAGCCTTGGCCCCTAGGCTCCACCTCTATGAACCCCTCTGACCTGCGGAAACGCGGCCAGGGGGGTGTTTTTTCCCGATTTGCCTGGGGTGGGCCCGGTCATGCACGGCCTTCCGGTTTCCTACTTGTTTGACACAATGGGGCGTATGTCCGAGACGACGTACAGCATCGGTGAAGGGCCAGCGACGCGGGTCAGCCTCTCCCTGCCCGAGGGCACCGCTGAGGCGATCCGGGCCCGGGTCGGCAAGCGGGAGTTCTCCGCGTTCATCGCTGCGGCCGTCGAGCGGGAGCTGAGGGGGCAGGTGCTGGACGAGTACCTGGCCGA
The DNA here is from genome assembly GCF_044544845.1 of Streptomyces sp. NPDC053474. Taxonomy (NCBI): domain Bacteria; kingdom Bacillati; phylum Actinomycetota; class Actinomycetes; order Kitasatosporales; family Streptomycetaceae; genus Streptomyces; species Streptomyces sp. NPDC053474. The sequence continues at coordinate 469,545 of NZ_JBITXV010000002.1, read as the reverse complement.
CTACGAGAGCCGTAAGGGGCCGATGTCCGAGCGGACGCGACAGCGGGCGCGGCAGGTCTTCGACGAGGTGTTCGCCGAGGAAGACCAGTGGCCCGCCGCAGGCTGAGCCATGAGGGGACGCTCGTCCTGGACAGCGAGGGGCTCTCGAAGCTGCTGGCTGATGACGAGAGCGTGGTCGCCCTGGTCGCGGAGGCACGCTCGCGTGGCATGGAGGTGGTGATCTGTGCGCTCACCATCATCGAGGCCCTGCCCGCCCGCACCAACACGGCCCGGCTGAGCCAGCTGCTGTCCGGCCTCCGCGTGATCCCGGTGGGGGATGAGGAGGCGAAGGCGGCTTCGGCCCTGTTGATCGCCGCCGGGCTGCACGGTCACCAGTACGCCATCGACGCCGCCGTGGCCGAGGCCGCGCTGCGGCAGCAGCGGCCTGTGGCCATGCTGACCTCGGATGTCGACGACATGACCAAGCTCTGTGGCGGACGGGTGCGCCTCGTCGCCGTATGAGTCCGCCTCGACTTCGCCCGCCGCCACCCCCTGACGGCCTTCGAACGCCCGTGTCGCCCCGCCCTCGACCACATGAGGAGTGCTGTGTCGCTGGAAGTCGACGTATTGGTTGTCGGTGCTGGAATGTTCGGCTCGGCGGCGGCCAAGTACCTCAGCCGTGCGGGGGCCGACACGATGGTGGTCGGCCCGCTGGAGCCCGTACGACCGCAGACGGCTCGCCTGCCCGAGTTCAGCTCGCACCACGACGAGTCCCGCATCGCGCCCTGCCTGGGGTGGGACCGCTTCTGGGGAACCGTGGACAGCCGTTCAGCGGCGCGCTACCGGGACATCGAGGCGGAGTCCGGGGTGGAGTTCTTCCACGAATGCGGGGCTCTCGCGCTGGTCGCCGCCTCTCTTCGGGAGCGCACCGAGGCGATGCTGCGTGCCAGTGAGGGTGACGGCGTGGTCGTGGAGCGGATGCTCGAAGCCGAACTGCGCCAGGCGTTCCCCGGCCTGGGGCTGCCCCCGATGGTCGGGGGCGTCGAGGGACTCCTGGAGCGCGAGAGCGCTGGCTACGTCAACCCGCGCCAACTGGTCGAAGCCCAGACGCGGTTGGCGACAGCGTCCGGGGCACGGCTGCTGCGCGGCACGGCCGCCTCGGTCCGACGAGACGGCAGGACGAGCCTGTGGCACGTGGATGTCGACGCCGCCGAGAGCGCGGGACGTGTGACGGTGAGAGCCGAACGCGTGCTCATCGCGGCGGGCTCCCTGGTCAACCACACCCACGTCCTTCCCAGCCCGCAGCGACTCGATCTCCAGGTCTTCACCGAACCCAACCTGCTCTTCGAGGTCGCCGACCGCCAGCTCCCCGCACTCCGGCGCCTGCCCACCGTCGTGACCATCGACCCCCAGGACTCGGGCAGCGACAACCTGTCCGCGTACCTGATCCCGCCCGTCCGCTATCCCGATGGCCGGTGGTACCTGCGCGTCGGCCCGGCAATGCAGCCGATCGTCCGCGAGCTGCACACGGCCGGTGAGGCGCACGCCTGGTACGCCCACCAGCGCGTCACACCGGAGCAGTCGGACTTCCTCACCCGCATGTCGCGGATCCTGCTCCCCCAGCTGGAGCCGGTCTGCGTCCGCGAGGCATGCTGCGTCGTGGACAAGACGCCCTCGCGCTATCCGTACATCGGGCATCTGGACGAGGGCGAAACCCTGACCGTGGCCGTCGGCGGCAACGGTCACGGCGCCCGCGGGTCCGACGAGATCGGGCGCCTCGCCTCAACTGTCGTCCTGGAGCAGCCATGGGACTTCCCGCTGCCCCAGGAGACGTTCGCCCCGATGACGGTGTCCGCCGCCTCACCGAGCCGACCGGACTACCTTCGGCCGCCCTTCGGGCTGTGCTGAGGCAGGCCCCAGGCGGGGCTGTGTGCTTGTGCCAGGTGTGAGCCGTCCTGGTCAGGTCGCGCGGCGGTGGCCCTGGTCGTCGCAGGGCAGTTCGGCCTTGGTGTGGTGGACGCGGAGGTCGCGGGCGGCCTGCCGTTCGGCTTCGGTGATCGCGGTGGGTTTGACGTCGATGATGCCGCCGAAGGGCCGGTCCACGTCCCGGATGATGCACAGCATGGTGGCGAGCAGGGCGGTGATCACGGTGAGGGTGATGAGCTGTCCGCGGTTGTTCTTGCGGGGCAGGCAGACGCCGAGGGCCACCACGGTGACGATGAGGGTGGCCAGGAGGAACCAGAAGATGGCGCTGGGGATGCTGGCGGTGGCCTGGGTGAGGCGTTCCTCACGCTCGTCGGAGCGCTTGTTGTCGGCGGCGATCAGCATGCCGAAGACGGGTTTGCCCTCCAGGTCGCGGAAGGCGCGGCGCACGTCGGTCGACCACACGCTCGGCGCGGATGATCCGTCGCCGTCGGCCATGGCGGGCCACTCCTGGGCCCGGACGGCCCGGGCGTAGCAGACGGCGTCGGCCTGGATCCGTGCCCGCTGGGCATCGGGCGCGTACTCGGCGGCCTCGGTGAGCTGGTCCAGGGCGCGGGCCTCGCCCCGGGAGGCGTTCTCGGCCTTGCCGTAGGAGCCGGAGGCGGTGACGAGGACGAACGCCAGGAGCAGCACCGTCAGCGTCAGCAGGGGGCCGACGAGGTCCTTGACCGCCATGCCCTTGTCGTCGTCCTCGCTGGTCAGCCGGGGCCGCAGGAAGCGGTTCGCCGCGAGGCCCGCGAGCAGGGCGATGACGGCGACGACGATGACGAGGACCACGGACGGTCACCTCCGGGAGGGGCGGGAGAGGAAGGTGTGCCCGGGCACCGGGACACCGCGGTCATGTCCCGCCGTCCAGCGCCCCAGAAACCGCAGGAACGTTTCGCCGCAGGTGCCGAGCTGATCACCGGGGATGCACCAGAATGTTCTGGTATGGGGTAGGGCGCAGCACGTCGATGGACGGGTGCGCGTAGATATTCGCTCGTGCAATCGCATGGGGCCCGCCTTGAGGTGCCAAGGTGGGCCCCACGTCGATCTTCGTGGTATTTCCGCAGGTCAGAGGCGGTTGGTGGGGTGGCCGCCCGGCTGCTGACCCTGGTTCAGATCATTACGCTCGGTCACCGAATCGGCGGTTCAGGCGTCGTACGAGTACTCCGGCGCCGATGAGGAGGCCGCTCGCGGTGACGAGCGCGATGGTGCTGCCGGAGCCGGTCTGGGGCATCTCCGGCGGCCGTGAGGTGCTGGGTGACGGGGACGGGGGCTGCGAGGTGGGCGGCCCCGAGGTCGGGGGCTGCGACGTCGGCGGGGTGGAGGTCGGGGGCTGGGACGTCGGAGGCTGCGTCGTCGGGGGTTGCGAGGTGGGCGGCTGGGTCGTGGGCGGCTGGGTCGTGGGCGGCGGGGTCGTGGGCGGCGGGGTCGTGGGCGGCTGCGTCGTCGGAGGCGGGGTCGTGGGCGGCTTCGTCGTGGGCGGCGGGGTGGACGGGGTGTCGCCGTACCCGGAGGGCCCGTGGTCGTCGCCGTAACCGGAATCCTTGGAGCCGCGGTACCCGGGCTCCCCGCTGTCTCCGTAGCCGTCCGCGTAGCCGTGCCCGTCGGCATCGCCGTGGTCGGGACCGTGCGTGTCGTCTGCGCCGTACTCAGACGAGTCCCCGCGGTTCGTGGCAGGGCCGTGGTGGCCGTATCTGTCCTGGCTGCCGTACTCGCCCGCCGATGACGGGGCCTCAGACCGCTTGTCGGTGGCGGGTGATGGGGGCTCGGCTCTTCTGGCGGCGGCGCTGTCCGGGGCGGTGTCGCCCGACGGTGACTCGGCCTTCCGCGCGGCGGGCCCCGCTGGGGCAGGTGGTGCCGCCGCGGCCGGGGGTGGCGCGTGCACCTCGGCTGCTCCTGGCGCCTGATCGGCGTCCCCGGCCAGGGCCGTGCCGCAGGCGACGCCGACGGCGCAGGCCGTGCCGACGGCCATGGCCAAGGCCGTCCCGGACTTTCTCAGAACTCGCATGATCGGATCCCTCCATGCAGACAAGCAGACAATCTGGTTAATCCGCATCCAAACAGGGCATCTTTGCTCCGCCGCAGATGACTCGCGGAAGGGGATGCGGACCGCTCGCGCCTTCACCCGACCGGAAGACGAGCGGCGGGCGTGGCGCCGCCGAAGACGCGTTCGGGGCCGGCCACGGCGGTGGCCGGCCCCGAACGGTGGCGGGAGGGAGGAGGCGTCAGTGGTTGCCGGCGCCGTTTCCGGCCAGGACGGAAATGTCGTCCAGGATGTGCGACAGCGGCTCGTCGCCCTTGGCCTGCGTCGAGTTCTCGACGCACTGCTGGTTCTGCGGGGCGGACAGGACGTTGATGTCCTGGACGGCGACCGGGATCAGTCCGGCGATGGCGCCCGCGTTCAGCTTGGCCGGCAGGCCGATGCAGGGCTTGTTGAGCGAGCCCTGGACCAGCGACATCTGCGGGCTCATGTCGCCGTGCGTCGCGGAGTTGCCGAACGCCTGCGAGGCGCCGTTGCCGCTCTTCGAGGTGGTGCCCGAGTCGTTGCCGATGGCGAGGGCCTGTGGGGCCGCGACGGCCGACATGCCCGCGACGGACGCGGCGATGGCGGCGGAGGCCAGGACCTTCTTCATGTGGGTTCCCTTCGGAAAGAGGCTCCGTTACGGAGCCGCGTGATGATCAACTGAGTGGTGGCGCCGGAGTTGCGCCCCTCGACCCGGCCGGTCCATTAGTGAGGTCATCGCTCAAATCGTGGAATCGTGGAACCGATCGGGTGTCGCTCGGGTATTACAGGGGTGTCGTCCGCGTGTATCCGAAGCGGCCGCCCGCTGTTTTGCCAGGCGGGCAATCAGGTACGTAGGTCAAGTACGCAAAAGGCGATCGAATACGTAAGACAGCGAAAGCTTCACGGTGTCGAGGTGAGGGCATGAGCAACCCTGGCGGAAAATGGCAGAGGCAGGGTGTCATTCCGGTCAGCAGGCGTTCCTCGGAATGCCGTGTTGAGCCGATCTACGAATCGCTTCTGCACAAGTGGAGTGCTCAGGGAAAGACAGTTCCGGGCCGACCCGATCAGGAGTGGCAGAAGCTCGTGGGACGTGACTTCTGGCCCCGGCCCTGAGTCGGCCCGGGCCCGGTGCGGGGCGCCCCCTCACAGCACAGCGGGCCGCCGAGGAGAGCGTGGCGGCCCGCTGGTACCGGGGGCGACGGGCGGACGTCAGTGGTTGCCGACGCCGTTTCCGGCCAGGACGGAAATGTCGTCCAGGATGTGCGACAGCGGCTCGTCGCCCTTGGCCTGCGTCGAGTTCTCGACGCACTGCTGGTTCTGCGGGGCGGACAGGACGTTGATGTCCTGGACGGCGACCGGGATCGCGCCGACGAGCGAGCCCGCGTTCACCTTGGCCGGCAGGCCAATGCAGGGCTTGTTGAACGAGCCCTGGATGAGTGCCATCTGCGGGCTCATGTTGCCGTACGTGGCGGAGTTGCCGAACGCCTGCGAGGCGCCGTTGCCGCTCGCCGAGGTGGTGCCGTGGTCGTTGCCGATGGCGCTCGCGGTGGGTGCCATCGCGGCGGCCATGCCTACGGCGGAAGCCGTGACCGCGGTCGCGGCCATAACCTTCTTGAGCACAGGATTTCCCTTCTGATGAGCCCCGTCTCCGCCCCTTCCAGGAGCACCTTGGGTAACTGCCGCTATGGCCAGTGGTTGCTCCGGTTCACTCGGATGGCCCACATGTTGGATATGAATCTCCTACTTCCCTGCAGAGACGGACGGAAGGAGAAGAAATGACAAAAGGACAAGGGTGGTGCGATCAGCTGATTTCTGTGCTGCGGACGTGTTGATCGGTGTGGTGTCGAGTTCTCTCCCGGAAAGAGATCCGATGGGGTGAACGTGCGCAACCGGGCGCCTGGTAGGCCTGTTGAACCGGGCTGAAGCAAGCCGTGTCTCTGTCCAGGAAAAGGAACAGGAAATGCTTAAGAAGTCAATGGCAGCGGCCGCGGTCGCCGCGTCCGTCGTCGGAATGTCTGCCGCCGCCGCGCCCACCGCGCTGGCCATTGGTGACGACAACGGCACCCACTCGATGAGCGGCAACGACGCCAAGCAGGCGTTCGGCAACTCGGCCACGCACGGCAAGATGAGCCCGCAGCTCTCGGCCGTCCAGGGCTCGCTGAACAAGCTGTGCGCGGGCGTGCCGATCAAGGCCAACGTGGGCTCGATCATCGGCCTGATCCCGGTCGCCGTCCAGGACATCCCGATCCTGTCGGCGCCGCAGAACCAGCAGTGCGTCGAGAACTCGACGCAGGCCAAGGGCGACGAGCCGCTGTCGCACATCCTGGACGACATCTCGGCGCTGTCCGGCAACGGCGTGAACAACGGCTGATCGCACCAGCGTTCCCGGGTCGCCCGGGCCGCCCGTACCTCGTTTTCGGGGGTGGCGGCCCGGGCGGCCCTTTCTGTGCCCGTGCGGTGTGCGGTCGTATTGTGCGGGCTGAGCTTCTGATTCTTTGGGCCACTGCGGTCCGGATTCCGCGCGTGGGTGTTCAACTCTCGCTGGTTCAGGGCCTCTTGGCCTGCTGAGTCAATCGAGTGAAATTCCGAACCGCGGCACCATCTCGGTTTCCTCGCCCAGTTTCACTCGTTAACAGGACTCAGGTCACGGTGCGGGAAGCAAATATTGACCGCCCGGTTTCGACCGCCGTATAGGCGTGACCCGACAGAAGGGAAATGTTGTGAAGCTCAAAAAGAGCGCTGCCATCGTCGCGGGCGCGGTTCTGGCTCTGGGTGTGGCTTCCCCGGCGTTCGCCGACGCCGACGCCAAGGGTGGCGCGCACGGCTCCCCGGGCGTGCTGTCCGGCAACGTCATCCAGGTTCCCGTCCACGTTCCCGTCAACGTGTGCGGCAACAGCGCCAACTTCATCGCGCTGCTGAACCCGGCGTTCGGCAACACCTGCGTCAACGACTGACGCAGCCAGCCCAGCTGTTCAGGCTGCGCCTTCGCCGGCCTTGGCGTACCACTCGGTGCCAAGGCCGGCTCCACCGCACAGAGGAAGATCACTAGATTGCGACAGGCCCTCAGTAAAGGAATGCTCTCCGCCGCCGCGGCGTCGAGCATCCTGTCTCTGTCTGGCACCTCCGCCCTCGCGGCTGACGCGAGCGGAGCGGCCCACGGTTCTCCCGGCCTCCTGTCGGGCAACAGCGTGCAGGCCCCGGTGGAAGTGCCGGTGAACATCTGCGGCAACACCGCCGACGCCGCGGCAGGCCTCAACCCGACGACCGGCAACAGCTGCGCGAACACGGGGCGGTCGGCCCGCCCCGAGCGCGCCGCCGCCCGCGCACAGCAGCAGCCGTCGGCCCCCGCCCAGGAGACGACCACGCCCGCGCGTGAGGCGACGACCGCTGCCCGGGAGGTGAAGAAGCCCCCGCACGAAGCGACGAAGCGCGCTGAGGAGGCGAAGAAGTCCGCCCACGAGGCGAAGAAGCCCGCCCGGGAGACGGCGAAGCCCGCCCGGGAGCGGCGGACCGCTGCGGCCCCGAAGGCGCGGAAGCCCTCGACGGCGCACGGATACGGGGAGCGCTCGGAGGCGTACGACCGCGCGGACCACGCCGATCGCGCCGACCGCTCCAGCCAGCGCGCGACGGTCCACCCCGCCCCGGTGTCCCCGCGGCAGGAGTCCCGGCCGCACACGTCCCCGCGGCACGCGGCCCCCAGGCACGCGGCACCCGCCGCCCCGCGGCAGGAGTCCCCCCGCACGCAGCCCCCGGCCGCGAGGCACGCGGCCAGGCCCGCGGTGGAGGCCGCCCCCAAGCCCGCCGCCAAGCCCGCCGCGCGCCCCACGGCCGAGCGGGTCGCCCAGCGCGCCGTCACGACGCCGCCCCCGGCTCCCCGGCCCGCCGGTTCGGGAGCCACGGCCACGGGTGAGGCCTCGGGCTCGCCGGGTCTCCTGTCGGGCAACCTCGGGCAGCTCCCCCTGGAGCCCGTCCTGAACCTCTGCGGCAACACCGTGGACATCGTCGCGGCCCTCAACCCGGTCTTCGGCAACCGCTGCGAGGAGGACTCCACGCCCACCCCGCCGCACGAGCAGCCGATGCCGCCGCGCGGGAAGCCGCCGGTCCGCCCCGCCGAGCCCACGGCGCCGGAACCGAAGGCTCCGCCCCGGTCGGTGACGCCGCCCAAGGCCCCCGTGCCGGTGCACGAGGCCCCGGCCGTGCCGCCCGCCCCCCGGGTCGACGTCGTCCCCGCCCCCCGGGCCCAGCTCGCGCGGACGGGTGCGGAGCCCGGCCTCCTCGGTGCCGCGGCGGCGAGCGCCGCGCTGCTCGGCGCCGGTGCGGTCCTCTACCGACGCGGACGCGCCACGGCCCGGCCGTAGCCGGACGTTCACCCCGTGAAGCGTGGGGGCCGACCCGGACCGGGTCGGCCCCCACGCTTCACACATGTCCGGGCCGCTCAGCTACCGAGCCGCTCCGGTTCCCGTACGCCCGTCCGTGACGCCGGTACGGCACGCGCGCGTACGCGGTCCCGCAGTCGCCGTGCGACATTGCGGCCCCACAGGCTGCGCAGGGCCGTGCCGGGGGCGCGGTCGTCCGGGGCGTGCCAGGCCAGCTCGCGCGCCGTGCTCTGGTGCGGGAGGAGCGCGCTCAGCGGGGCGTAGTTCTCCACCAGGAAGGTCCGGCCGGGCAGGGGGCGCGGCGCGGACAGGGGGCGGTGCGTCAGGTCCAGGTGCAGCGCGCGTACGACGTCGAGCTCGGCGCCGTCGGCGAAGAGGCGGAACTGGGCGCCGGGGCGCGGGTTGAAGTCGAGCAGGTGGTACGTGCCGGTCGCGGTGTCCTGGCGGAAGTCGAGGTCGAAGACGCCCCGGTAGCCGACCGTCGTCATGAGCCGGGCGGCGAGTGCCTCCAGGGCGGGGTTGGGCACCCACTCGCCGCGCACGGTGATGCCCGCCGCGCGGGGCCAGGCGCGCAGCTTGCGTCCCGTGCCACCGCCGTGCACACGGCCGTCGCGGCCCACGTACCCGTGCACGAACCAGTCGCTGCCGCCGCCCGCCGCCACGAAGGCCTGGAGCAGCAGGGGGCTGCCCGCCTCCGCGCCGCGCTCGAACAGGGCCGCGGCCTCGCCGGGGGAGCGGACGACCACCGTGCTGTGCAGGCCCGCGTCGCGCGGCAGGCACCAGGGGCGGCTCCACTTGGCCACCGCCGCCGGGCCGAGGCTGCGGGCGACCGCCGCGGCCCGGCTCGCCGAGTCCGGCAGCTCGGTCCGCGGATGCGGTACTCCCGCGGCCGCGCACAGCTCGGCGAGCGCCGCCTTGTCCGCCACGCTCTCCGCCGTGCCGGGTGCCATCGCGGGCAGCAGGAACCGGTCGCTCAGCTCGGTCCGCAGCGCGCTGACGGCCAGGGAGCCCGCGTCGTCCAGGGGGATGAGGACGGCGGGCCCGCGCAGGGTGGCGGCGACGCGGAGCAGCGCGGCGGCCACCTCGGCCAGGGGTGCGGCGGGCCCGGGCGGCGGGTGCATCCGGTGCAGATAGCGCGAGCGGGCCACCGGGCTGTGCGCGTCGGCGGCGACCAGGTGCACCTCCACTCCCGCCCGCCCCAGGGAGCGCACCGCGCCCAGTGTTCCGTGGTGGAAGGAATTCCTGTCGATCCGCAGCAGGACCGCGGGGATGCGTGTATCCAGACGCTGCACTTTCGCCCTTACTGTTCGATCGCCCAAAGGGGCGATCTGTCGGCGCGGAGGATTAGGAGCTCGATTGGCGCAATACACATAAAAATGACTGAGCGTCAGTAAGCGGAGGCGGAATCGAGGAGCAGGCATGAGGGCCCGACACAGTCATCGACGCGGTAAACGCGCGGTCTTTATTGCCGCCGGAGTCATTATGTCGGCCGCGCTGGCCGCCGGGCCGGGATACACGGTGGACATCCGGCGTGCCGACGACCCGCCCCCGCCCGCCACGCCCGCAACGCCCGCGCCAGCGGATCCGGCGACCCCGGAGACTCCGGCGTCCCCGGCCACCCCCGCAAGACCCGTGCCCGCGAGTCCCGTCGCTCCCCGGCCGCCCGTCGCCCCCGCCGTGCCGTCGCCCGCCGCACCCGCCGAGCCCGCCGGGGCGAGCACCTTCGGCGCGTACGTCGACTACGGCTCGCGCGGCCCCCGCCGGATCCAGGAGCTCAGTGAATGGCTGGGCGGCGCGCAGCTGCGGGTCGGGCACACGTATCTGCCGGGGGACCGGTGGAGCAACATCGAGGGCGCGCCCGACTTCCTGGAGAGCTGGGCCGACTGGCGCAAGGAGAAGGACGACCGGCTGTTCGTGCTGAACGTGCCGATGCTCGACCGCAACGAGGAGGGCGTCGGCGACTACGCGGTGCGCTCGCTGCTGCGCCGGGGCGCGGCGGGCGAGTTCGACGAGCACTACCGGGTGCTCGCGCGGCGCCTGGTCGACCTCGGGGTGCCGGACACGGTCCTCGTGCTCGGCTGGGAGATGAACGGCACCACGTACACGCACCGGTGCGCCCCCGACCCCGAGTCCTGGAAGGCGTACTGGAAGCGCATCGTCACGGCCATGCGCGCGGTGCCCGGGCAGAAGTTCAGGTTCGACTTCACGCCGAGCCGCGGCCGGGACGCCGTGCCCTGGACCGAGTGCTATCCCGGTGACGACGTCGTCGACATCGTCGGCATGGACTCGTACGACCAGCCGCGGGGCATGGCGTTCGACGAGCAGGTGAGCGAGCCGTACGGGCTCAAGGACCACGTCGAGTTCGCGGCGCGGCACAAGAAGGCCATCTCCTATCCCGAATGGGGCTTGTTCCGCAACGGCGACAACGCGGAGTACATGCGCCGCATGCTGGCCTGGATGGACGACAAGCAGCCGCTCTACAACACCATCACCGACTACTGTCCGCACGGCGTGTGGCAGTGCTCCACCAACCCCCGGTCCTCGCGGGTCTACCGCGAACTCCTCACCGGACGCGGGGACACGCCGCCGAAGCCGACCGAGCCGAAGCCGACCCCGACCGAGTGTTCGCCGCTGGACCTCGGCGACTGGGTCGAGTACTGGCTGGGAGGCAAGCTGTGCCTGCGCTTCGACTGGTGGCGCAGGGACCGCTGAGGCGGGCCGCACAGGCGGTCGCGGTGGCGCGGACCTACTCGGGGGCCGCGTCACCGCGACGCTCACGCCGGGCGTCGAGCAGCCGCTTGCCCCAGCGGCGTCCGGCCGCCGAGGCGGCGGCCGCGGCGAGCAGCGGGGCCGTGCCGGTCCGGGCCAGCAGATAGCGGCGGTTGACGACCGGGTCGGGGCGCCAGTGCTGCTTGTAGGGCTCGGTGCCGCGCAACAGGCTGAGCGTGCGGGGCCGTTCGCCCGCGGTGTGCCGGGTGCAGGCGTTCAGGAGCATGGTTGCGACGTCCGCCTTGCGCTCCCGCAGCAGCGGATGTGCGCCGTACAGATAGCCCCCGGCAAGCCCGCCGGAGAGGAGGGTCAGATCCGCCGCCATCACCTCGCCGTCCAGGCGGAACTCGGTGACGACCGCCTCGCCCGCGGCGACCATGGGCCGCACCGAGCGGATCAGGTGCTCGCGGAAGCGCGGCCGCAGGTGCTCGGTGGTCACCTTCCGCCCCTCCCACTGGAGTTGGTGAAGGCGCAGCAGCGTCCCCAGGGACTCCGGTACGTCCTCCGCGGGGACGACGCGTGACTCCACGCCGAGCTTCGCGAGTTTGCGCAGCTTGGCGCGGGTGCGCTGGGCCCGGGGCGTCGGCAGCCGGGCGAGCAGCTCCTCCATGGGCAGCGGGGGGAGTTCGAGGCACGGCGAGTCGTCCACGACGTGGCGGGGCCCGCGCCAGCGCGCGTACACGCGCTCCACGCAGCCGCCCGGGCGGACCTCGCGGAAGTCGAGCAGCGCGCCGCGTGCCAGGCCCGCGAGGCCTTCGGTCAGGGCGCGCAGGCCGTCGTCGGCGGCTGTTTCGTCCAGCAGTACGTCGGTGAAGTCGGAGATGGCGCCGCCCAGCGGGGTGAGCACGGGCAGCGGGCCGCGCGCCCGCATGAGGGGCGCCGCCGCGACCAACTCCTCGCCGTCCCGGACGAGCAGGACCCGCAGCCGTCCCCGGGTGCCGTACGACTGCCACCAGGAGGACAGCCAGGCGTGGCTCTGGAACGGGGTCGCCGTGTGGCAGGCCCGGTAGAGCCGTCCCCATGGCGCGCCCAGGCTCTCGAACTCCTCCTGTCGCACGCAGAGTTCGACTGCCATACCGCCGGTCGCCGCCGTCACACCGCGTCCCCGGCCAGGACCGGAGTCGGCGCGGGTACGGCGGCCGTCCCCTCCCGCGCGGCGGGGCGCCGGGGCCTGACGAGGAGGGCGAGACCGCCGAGGAGGCCGCCCGCGCTGGTGCCGACCAGGGCGCTCACGGGCGTCGACACCGACGAGGGCGCGGTGGGCTTCAGCGCGCGCGAGAACGGGAGCAGCTTGATCTGGGTGCTCTTCTTGGTGTGGTTGGCGCTGACCGTGAGGGAGCGGGCCACGGCGTTGGCGGTGAGCGCGGCCTCGCCCGGGTGGGCCGAGGACGCGGTGATGGCGATCATCGGCGCGTCCGGCGAGGTCGCCACGCGCACGCTGTCCTTGAGGCGCGTGGCCGACATGCCCGCCGCGACCTGGGCGTCGCCGAGGACGGCCAGCTGGGTCGCGACCCGGCCGTAGGCCTGCGCGTAGCCGATGGCCGTCGACGGGTCCGCGCGCTCCTGCGGCACGGCGATGACGTAGCTGGTCGCCGCGTACTGCGGGGTGTGCAGGACGCCGTACGCGCCGCCCGCGGTGGCGCCGAGCAGCGCGCAGGCGGGCAGCGGCCACCAGCGGGGCAGCCGGGTCAGACGCGCGCGCACGTCACCGGACCTGGCGGGGAAGGGGTTACGCATCGAAGGTCACCTCCGAGGTCGAGCCGGAGAGAGCCGACTCGTAGACGTTCATCAGCTGCCCGGCGCTGCGGGCGACGCTGTAGTGGTGGGCGGCGGGCGGTGCCGTGCGGGGCGTGCTGCCGCGCGGGCGCAGGGTGTGCAGCGCGCGGGCGAGGGCGTCCGGGTCGCTCGGGCAGGGCATGGCGAGGCCGCGCTCGGCGCAGGGCCGGGCGTCGATGGCCGGGCAGTCGGCGTAGAGCACGGGAAGCCCGCTGGCCAGGCCCTCCAGGAGGGCGAGCCCGAAGGCCTCCTCGGGCGAGGGGGAGGCGAGCGCGTCCATGGCCGACAGGAGGGCGGGCAGGTCGGTGCCGTCCGACGGGGTGACTTCGGGCTCGTGCCGGGCCTCCCCCGCGAAGCGCACGCGGCTCGTGATCCGCAGCCGCTCGGCGAGCTCTCGCAGCTCGGCCTCCTGCGGTCCCGTGCCGACGAGCACGGCCAGGACGTCCCCCGGGAGCTGGGCGACGGCGCGCAGCAGGACGTCGAGGCGCTTGCCGGGCGTGAGGCGGCCCACTCCCCCGACGACGTAGGCGTCCTCCGGCAGGTCCAGACGGCGGCGCGTGATCGCACGGGCGGCGGGGTCGAAGCGGAAGCGGTCCGCGTCGATGCCGTTCGGAACGACGCTGATGCGCTGCCTCGGCACCCCCCACCGGTGCAGGCGCCGGGCGACGGCGGGCGACACGGCGACGGTGACACGGCCGAGGCGCTCCCCGGCGAGATACAGGGCGCGTACGCCGCCCGTCAGGGGCCGCCCCTCCATCTGGGACTCGCCCAGCGAGTGCTCGGTGGCGACCACCGCGCGGACACCCGCGAGGCGGGCGGCGATCCGGCCGTACAGACAGGCCCGGTACAGGTGGGTGTGGACCACGTCGTAGCGCCCGGCGCGGATCAGCTTGGTGAGCCGGGGCAGGGCGGACAGATCGCGGTTGCCGGACATGCCGAGGTGGGTGACGCGGGTGCCCTCGGCCATGATCTGGCGGGCGACGGAGCCAGGGTTGGTGAGCGTGACGACATCGCAGCTGGCGGGCAAGTGCCGCAGCATCAAACGGAGTTGCTGCTCCGCGCCGCCCATGCCGAGTCCGGTGATGACGTGCAGGGCCCTCACGGTTTCACTCCCCTGGGTGGCGCGGCTGCCGTGGTCGAGGTGCTGCGAGGGTCGGCCGCCGAGCCCGCCGATGTTTCACGTGAAACACGCGCGGTCGAGTCCCGAGGGGCCCGGACGGTCGCTTCCCGTGCCGGGCGGGGGGACGCCTCCCGCGGTGCGCGCGCGGCTGTTTCACGTGAAACATGCCCGCAGGGCACACCCGCCGAAGGGCTCCCCGCCGTCGGTAGCGTCCTCCCCCGCGCCTTGTTCAGGCGCTCCTTCAACCACAGCCGTACGCCGATGTCCTGCTGCCCGATGTGGACGCGTGGCAGGGTGAAGTCCCCGGTGAGCGGACCGGAGTCGATGGCGCAGGCGTAGCGGTAGCCCGCCGCGCGGACCGCGTCCCGGACCCGGGCGTCGACGTACCCGTACGGATAGCAGAAGCCGTCCACGGGGGCGCCGATGAGCTGGACGAGGGCGCTGCGGCTGCCCGCGATCTCGTGCTGGAGCTGCTCGTCGTCGGCCCGGGTGAGGTCCACATGGGTCAGGCTGTGCGAGGCGACCTCCATGCCGCTGTCGTGCGCGGCGCGGATGCCCTCGGCGCCGAGGAGGGGCTTGCGCGGGCCCAGTGGGTCCCAGGCGTTGTCGCCGTCGAGGCGGCCGGGCAGGACGAAGAGCGTGGCGGTGCAGCCGTGGCGGTGGAGCAGCGGCAGGGCGTGGTCCAGGAAGTCCTGGTAGCCGTCGTCGAAGGTGAGGCCGACGAGCCCGTCCGCGCGGCCCTCGGCGCGGGCGCGCAGCAGCTCGGCCATGGACACCCCGGTGAGGCCGCGGCGGCGCAGCCGGGCGAGCTGGGCGTCGAGGCGCTCGGGGGTGACGGTGATCCGGTACGGGTCGTCGGGGCAGCGGTCCACGGAGTGGTACATGGCGATCCACGACCGTGTGGAGGCGGCGCGGGGGACGGGTCTGGTGTCAGCGGTCATGACGCGAAGCCAGCTTTCGTAGGGCGGGGCCGAGGGCGGAGACGGCGGAGACCAGCGGGCCGACGCGCAGGAACCAGGCCACGAGGACGAAGGTCAGGAGCACGGTCGGGCCGCAGGCCAGCAGGGCGGGCACCGGTGCGGTCAGGGAGCGTGCGCACAGCGCGCCCAGGAGCGTGGCGACGGCGGCGGCGATGACCAGCCCGGCGAGCTCCGCGACGACCTTGGGGATGCGGATGGGGACGGTGCGCGGGCCCATCCCGCGCAGCAGCAGCGTGGCGGTGAGGCAGATGCCGATGGCGTTGGCGGCGGCGATCCCGTACACCCCGAAGGTGCCGACGCTCAGTACGCCGAGGCCCGCCGTGGCGACGATGCCGAGGCCCATCGCGGTCACGGGCGCCCAGGTGACGCGGCCCCCCGCGAAGTAGGAGCGGGCGAGGGCGCCGACGAGGGTGTGGCCGAGGAGCCCCAGGGAGTACACGCGCATGACGGAGGCCGTGGCGGCGGTGTCCTCGGGGGTGAACGCGCCGCGCTCGAAGAGGAGTTGGATGACGGGGTGCGCCCCGGCGATCACGGCGGCCGCGCCGAGCAGCACCACGCACCCGGCCATCACGACGTCCCGCTCCACGCGGTCGCGTGCCTTGAGGGTCTGCCCTTCGGCCTGCGCCCGGGCCAGGACGGGGAACGTGACGGTGCACAGCATCAGGGCCAGGGCCATCGGCATCTGGGCGACCTTCTGCGCGTAGTTCAGATGCGAGATGGCGCCGCCGGGCAGCGACGACGCCAGGAAGCGCTCGATGAGGACCTGCGACTGGCGGCACAGCGCGAAGAGCAGCACGGTCCAGATGACCGTGGTCCGCAGCCGGGGCGCCGTCGGCTCGGTGAGCGCCCCGGCGGTGCCCGTACCGGAGCCGCGTCGCAACTGCCGCCACAGCGACGGAACTTGCGCGACCACCATCAGCGCGCCGCCCACCGCGACCCCGGCCGCCGCCGCCCGGACGCCCCACCGCGCGGCGAGCAGGGCGAGCGTGGCGATGATGGCCGTGTTGTAGACGACGTAGATCAGGGCGGGAACGGTGTAGCGCTGGTGGGCGCGGAGGGCGGCGCTGCAGTAGCCCGCGAGGCCGAACGAGAAGGCGCAGGTCGCCGTCAGCCTCGTACAGTCCACGGCGAGCCGCTGGTCCGGCAGGCCGGGCGCCAGGGCCGCCACCACCCAGGGCGCCGCGAGGGCGAGGGCCAGGGCGGCGGCCGCGAAGCACAGGCACATCCGGGGCAGCGAGGCGGCGACGAGGGCCCGCACGGGGTCGCGTCCGGTGGTGCGCCCGCGCTGGGCGAGGGCCAGGCTGAACGCCGGTACGAGGAAGAAGGCCAGGCCGTCCTCGATGAGGAGCGTGGCCGCCATCTCCGGCACGGTCCAGGCCACCAGGAAGGCGTCGGTGTCGGTCCCGGCGCCGAAGAAGTGCGCGAGCGCCTGGTCCCGGGCGAGCCCGAGCAGCGACCCGGCGACGGACAGCGCGGCGGTCACGAGCGCGGCCTTGGCGAGGAACCTCCTGCCCCGCGCGGGCTCGGCATCGGCCGAGGCGGGCCCGTTCTCGGCGGGAGCTTCCCCCTGACCGTGAGGGTCGGCAGGAACCGCCTGCCGACCGTCGGCGGACCCTTCGGGCGGTCGTACGTCGACGGGTGCCTCCCCGGGAGGCCGCAGCGCTCCCGTGTCCCCGCCCCCGGAGGCCGTGATCATGGCGCGGGCACCTCCCGCCGCCGCGTGTGGTCGCCGACCCCCCACCAGGCCGCGACCCCCAGGACGATGGCCGTGAGGACCGTCGAGGGCCCGCCGATGTCGGCGTACAGGAAGTCGACCAGCTGCCACACGAGGAGGCCGCAGGCCAGGAGCGCGCAGTCGAGGCGGTCGCCGGGCGCGGCCGGGGGCAGCGCGCGCGTGCGGGCCCAGCGCCGCAGCCCGCAGGCCAGGAGGCCCACCCAGCAGCCCGCGAGGGCGCACAGGCCGAGCAGCCCCTGTTCGCTGAGGATCAGCAAGTACATGTTGTGCGGGGACAGGAGCGGCTGACGGGTGAAGCCGTGGCCCGCGCCCGCGGTGTCGCTGCCGGAGGAGAGCGCGACGGAGGCGTGGCTGTCGCGGTACTCGGGGAAGCCCTTGAGGCCCACGCCGGTGACCGGCCGCTCGCGCCACATGTCGAGCGAAGCGGCCCACATCGTGTACCGGTCGGTGACCGACTGGTCGGGCGCGTCGGCGACCTCGGTGATGCTGCCGAGGCGCTGCTGGAGCATCTGCGAGCCCACCCCGAAGCCGCCGACGAGGACCACGGCCGCGGCGGTCGCGGCGAGCAGTACGCGCAGCGCCCGCCGCACCCCGGCGAGCACCAGGACCGCGCCGCAGGCCGCGGCCGTGGCGATCCACGCGCCCCGGCTGAAGGACAGGGCGAGCGGGACGAGCAGCAGCGCCGCGCACGCGAGTGCGGCGGCCCGCTGCCGGGGCGCGCCGTCGCGGAAGGCGAGGGCGAGGGCGCAGACCACGCCGAACGACACGACGGTGGCCATCCCCATGACGTCGGTCGGCCCGAACGTCCCGACCGCGCGGATGTCCTCGCCCATGTACGAGGCGCCGGTCCCGGTGACGTACTGGTGCACGCCGAGCGCGCCCTGCCACCCGGCGAGCCCGACGAACGCCCAGGCCACCAGGCGTACGTCGCGGCCGTCCCGGAGCAGCGCGAGGACGGCGAGCGGCACCAGGACGAAGATCTGGAGGTAGCGGGCGGCCCCGGCGAGCGCGGCGCCACCGGTCGGCGCGGCGCACGCGGCGGCGGTGACGCCGACCACGGGCAGGCCGAACAGGAGCGCGGCGGCCCGGGTCAGCGGGCGCCGCGCGGAGCGCACGGCGGTCAGGACGCACAGCGCCACGACGAGCCCGGAGGCCACGTCGGCGACCGTGATCTGCGGCCCGTCGCCGGAGACCCCCGCGGGCACCGGAAGCGCGAGCAGCGCCACCACGGCGACGATCGGCAGCACGGGCGCGGCCCGCCGCACCGCGGGCACGAGTGCGGCGAGGTACGGCGGCGCGGAGGCCGACGCGGGCGGCGCCAGCGCGTGGTCAGCGGTGGGCACCGTGGGTCAGCTCCCCGAGTGTCGTACGAGACAGCCGACGGTGCGCAGCAGGATGCACAGGTCCTGCCAGAACGACCAGCTGTCGATGTACGCGTTGTCGAAGCGGCACCGGTCCTCGATGGAGGTGTCCCCGCGCAGCCCGTGGATCTGGGCGAGCCCGGTGATGCCGGTGGGCATGCGGTGGCGGAGCGCGTAGTCGGGGTACTTCTGGCTGAACTGGGCCACGAAGTAGGGGCGTTCGGGGCGCGGCCCGACCAGGCTCATGTCGCCGCGCAGCACGTTCCACAGCTGCGGCAGCTCGTCGAGGGAGGTGCGGCGCAGGAAGCGGCAGTACGCGCTCATCCGGTGCTCGTCGGCGACGCTCCACCGGGTCGCGGCCTCCTGCGGGTCGGCGGGCCGGTGGGTGCGGAACTTCAGCAGGGTGAACGGACGGCCGCCCTTGCCGACGCGCTCCTGGCGGAACACGATGCCGGGTCCCTCCAGGCCGCGCAGGAGCGCCGCGCACACCAGCAGGACCGGCGCGGCGAGCACGAGGAGCGCGGCCGACACCAGCACGTCGAGGGCGCGCTTGCGCAGGCTGGTGCGGAGCGGACCGCCGGGCGGCAGCGGGCGGCACGGGAACCCGGCCACGTGCTGGCGCACCGCGGGGGACGGCACCGGGGCGAGCTCCCACAGGTCGCAGCCGAGGGCGCGCAGGGCGGGCAGCCAGTGCTCGCGGGAGTCCGTACGGCCGGTGGCGATCAGCACGGTGCGGACGTCGTTCTGGACGGCGGCGCGCTGGAGTTCGTCCAGGGTGGCGAGCACCGGCAGGCCGGGTGCCGTCTCCTGGCCCTGGGCGGCGAGGTCGGCGGGGTCGCAGACGACACCGACTGGGCGCATCCCGCACCGGGGATGGCGCAGCAGCGCGGTGGCGACCGCGCGGGCGCGGGGCCCGTGGCCGAGGACGAGCACCGGCCGCGGCCCGCGCGCGAGCGCCCTGCGGAACCGCGCGTACACCAGGGCCCGGCCGACCGTGCTCAGCGCGCAGTGGGCCGCGCACGCCGTCACGAGCGGGACGGGCGACAGGGAGGCGAGCGGAGTGAGCGGCGGCAGGACGGGAAGGCCGGACAGGGAGGTCGCGCACGTGGCCGCCACGCACCAGGCGACCGCCACGCGCCCGCCGAGCGGGGGCAGTTCGTCGAGCGCGCGGGGCATCCGCGCGGGCCGGTACAGACCGCCGTGGGCGTGCAGCGCGACGACGGCCGTGGTGAGCAGCGCGACCGTGGCGGCCCAGGAGACGAGGGTCCAGGGAGCGGCCGCCACCCAGTCGGCCGCGGACCCCGGCAGGGGCCCGGACCCAGCGGCCTCGGACACGGCGTACGCGCACACACCGAGTGCCGCCGCGCCCCCGTCGACGGCCAACAGCGGCCACGCCAACCGCCGTCGGCGCGCGGGCCGCCAGGGGCCGTGCCCGACGCGCTTGGCCAGCGCCTCCCGGGGTGCCACGACGACGGCCGCGGCCGGGTCCTGCTGGTGCTGTCTCAGCTCCCCTGACGAGGTGACGACGGTTCGTTCCGCACTCACGGGTTGGTGCGCTCCCTGTCCTTCGTGGCGGCCGCGTACGTCGGGGGTGCCGTGCCGAGCAGTTCGCGGTAGACCTCCTCGATCGCGCGGGCGGTGTGCCGCACGTCGTGGTGGTCGAGTACGTGGTGGCGCGCCCGGTCCCCGAGCCGGTCGCGCAGGGCCCGGTCCCCGAGGAGGGCGATGAGCGCGCGGGCCAGGGCGTCGGGGTCCTCCGGCGGCACCAGGGAGTGGGGCACGAGGTCGGGCGGCAGGCTCTCGCGCGCGCCGTTCACCTCGGTGACCACGACGGTCCTGCCGCACGCCATGGCCTCCAGCGGGGCCAGCGCCATGCCCTCCCAGCGCGACGGCTGGACGACCACGTCGGCCGCGCGGTACCAGGGAGCCGCGTCCGGCACCGCGCCGGCGAAGAGCACCGAGCCGTCGGCGCGCGCCCGCAGGGCCTCGGCGTCCGGCCCGTCGCCGACGAGGGCGAGGCGGGCGGCGGGCAGCGCCGCGGTGACGGCCGCCCAGGCCCGGAGCAGCACGTCCTGTCCCTTCTGGCGGCACAGCCGCCCCACGCACACCACCAGCGGCGTCGCGGCGTCGCGGGCCGGGGGCAGCGGCAGCTCGGCCCGGCTCGCCTCCCTGTTCCGGGGCGGGAAGCGGTCGACGGCGATGCCGTTGGGGACGACCCGGGCGGTGCCGCCGACGCCCGCGCGCAGCCCGGTGTGCCGCTCGGCCTCGCTGACGCACACGAGCCGGGTCGTCCAGCGCGCGCCGTGCCTCTCCCAGGCGCGGGCGAGCACGGCCGTCACCCCGCCGACGGCCTCGAACGACCAGGCGTGCGGCTGGAAGACGGTGGGCACGCGCCCGCGCACGGCGAGCCGCACGGCGAGACCCGCCTTGGCGCTGTGGGCGTGCACGAGGTCGGGGCGTACGAGGGACACGACGCGGTCGAGCTCGCGGACCTCGGACCACAGCGAGGGCCCGGGGGAGCGGCTCGCCGCCCAGTCGTGCCCGCGGTCGCCCGTGAGGACGCCTCCGGGGCAGGCGACATGGACGTCGAGGCCCGCGGCGCGCTGGGCCTCGACGAGGTCCAGGACCACGCGCGCGACCCCGCCGTCCACGGGCTGGCTGACGTGCAGGACACGCGGGGGAGGGAGGACCGACGGCTGCGGCATGCGCGATTCCTCTGGGTGGGTGCGAGGCAAGGTGCGTTACCGCCGGGCGTCGACGGCCGCGGTGGTCCCGGCCCGGAGGAAGCCGCGCGGGGCGGAGGGGCGAGGGCCCCCAACAGGCCGAGGGCCCCCGACAGGCCGAGGGCCGCGGACGGAACGGGCCCCGACGAGGGGGCAGTGGCCCGGTGCCGCTGTCCGGGTGACCGCCCGGCGGGAGGTGATCGCGGGGGCGGCGGCGCGTACGGCCTCCGTGCGGCGCGGCGCGTGATACCTCTTTGTCGACTCACCGTGTTTCCCCTCGTCACCGGGTGGCGCGGCCGCCGCGTGCCCGGGCACCAGCGAGGACGCGGCGCACGGCAGCGGGACGGCGAGGACGCGACGCGGGCCCGGGGAGTGGCACATGACGGCGTTGGCCTTCCGGAGTGGGAGAAGCGGAGAAACGCTGGAGCTCGGAGGCGGGCGTAAAGAGGAGTGCGGGGGGCGAAGGTGGGGCTAACCGAGTGAATATGCACATTTGTGGCATGAGCACATCTTTGGCTGAAATTCCTCAAGAGGAAGCGCAACTGTAGCGGGAGCCAAGAGCCTTCTCCGTGACCCGACCGCGTGTGTCGAAACTGTGAAGCGGGTGGTCAATTCGCAGGCCGGAGCGGCTTTGTGGACGTGGGCCGCTGGTGTGAGTAACACGGCGGGGCAACACGGCGACACGGCTGTCACCGAAATGGCTCGCCCCATCCATCACCCGTCCGGGGCACAACCGACCGTCAGGCGTGGCCGTTGATCCACGCGCCGGGCATCCCGCACGGCACAAGCGTCATTTGACCAAGGAGCAACTCTCCATGTCGCGTACCACCAAGGCTCTCGCCCTCTCCGCCGTCGCGGCCGCCGCCGTGGCCGGTGGCGCCGGTGTCGCCGCCGCCGACAGCGGCGCGCAGGGTGCCGCCACCAACTCCCCCGGTGTCGTCTCCGGCAACGTCATCCAGGTTCCGGTGCACGTGCCCGTGAACGTCTGCGGCAACACGATCAACGTGATCGGCCTGCTGAACCCGGCGTTCGGCAACACCTGCGTCAACGACTGAGCTGACGCCTCGATCGGTACGGCCGCCCCGCAGCCTGCGGGGCGGCCGTTTCCCTGCGTCGGGCGGCGCCCTCGCCCCGTGCCCCGTCCGGGTGACCGGCGCGGACGGCCGCCCCGGCGTGTCGGCCCCGTAGCGTCGGCGTGTCGCACCCTCGGGTCCGTACTCGAATGGCGGGTAGCCGCAACGCCCGGGAGCCGCCCCGTACTTCCGCTTCCCACCTGCGTAAACGGTCGGTCGGCCCGCAGGGGGGTGTGACGCGACGCGCCCGCTCGGTTGCGGAGGGCGAGCCTCCCTTTCACGGTGATCACAAGATCCGACGGACCACCGAAAGGGAACGACCTATGCGTGCTACACCCGCACGGCGTATCGCGACCACCACGCTCTGCGCGGCGCTTCTCCTCGGCACGGCCGGACCGGCCATAGCCATGCAGGCAGAGGCCCGCCAGGAAGCGACCGCCGTGAAGGCCCCCGTCCCCGGGGCGGACGCGCTGCTCGGCCAGGTGACGGCGCTCGGAGACCTGGGCGCCGTCCTCACCCCCGTCACCGACCTGCTCAACGCCGCGCTCAAGGCCGACAACGGCCAGCTGCCCGCCGCCGACGCCGCCAAGCTCGCCGACGCGGTCAAGGCGGCCATCGCCAAGATCACCGCCGGGGCGCCGGTCGCCCCGCCCGCCGCCGTGCCCGGCGTCCCCCAGGCACCGGCCGCACCGGCCGCACCGGCCGTACCGGACGCACCGGCCGCGCCCGCCGTCCCGCCTGCCCCCGCCGTGCCGCAGCTCCCCGCCGCGCTGCCGAAGCTGCCGCTGGGCGGCCCGCAGGCCGCGCAGGTCCCCCTCGACGTCAAGGACGACGCCCTGAAGGCGCTCCAGACCGCGGTGGACACCCTGGTCAAGGCCGTCACGAGCGGCGACCCGACGCAGGTCGTCCCGGCCGTCACCGGTGTACTCACCAGCCTGGTCAGCACGGTCGTCGCCACGGTGCTCAGCGGTGGCCTTCCGGTGCCGAACCTGCCGGGCCTGCCCCCGCTCCCCAAGCTGCCGACGGACGCCCTGCCGCTGCCGAAGCTGCCCGTCCCACTCCCGGTGGAGGAGTAGCCAGGGAAGCGAGCGGACCGGAGAAGCACGCGTCCCTTCCGGGGCGCGCATGACGAGACCCGCCCCACCGGAACGCACCGGTGCGGCGGGTCTCGTCATGGGCGGACCGTCACGCGTTCGTCAACTTCACGTGTGCGTAGTCCAGTTGATATGAGAAGAATGCGGGTTCCCTGCCATCGAGTGGGTTCCGGGAAGTTTGAGTTTCAGGGGTTTCCGTGCCGAGTTCCGCTCGTTAGGACCGGTGAGAGAGACGACAGGCAGAAGTAATTGCCTGAGCAGTGAAGCCCATTGGTGACCCGGCCAACGGTGACAAGAGTTACCAAGAAAGGAACACGATGAAGCCCCTGAAGGCTGCCGCTGTCCTCGCTGGATCGATGGCGATCGCCGGTGCCGCCGCGCCCGCTTTCGCCAACGACCTGACGCCCACCAGCCTGAACGGCGGCCTGGACACGCTGCTCAGCCAGTCGACCCTGGACGCGGCGCCGCTGAACACCAACATGCTGGACACCGAGAACAAGAACTCGGTCGTCAACACGGTCAAGCAGGCCACGGACGGGCTGAACGCGAGCGGCGGCCCGACGCAGCTGCTCGGCGGCCTGCCGCTCGCCAACTAGCCGCCCGAATTCCTGTTTCCCTTCGGGTGGGCTGAGCCGAACGGGAAACCGAAAATGCTTGGGCGTGTTATTCCAGGAATCCCCTGAATTCCGCCCCTAGGCTTCAGCCAAACCCTAAGGGAAGGTTTGATGATGAACACTGCCAAGAAGGCCGCTCTCGCCCTCGCCGCCGCCGGTATGGCCGCGGGCGCCGCGTCGGGGACCGCTTTCGCCGACGCCGACGCCGCCGCTGACGCCGCGCACTCCCCGGGTCTCGGCTCGGGCAACGTCGGCCAGATCCCGGTGAACGTCCCGGTCAACGTCGTGGGCAACACCGCGAACCTGATCGGCGCCCTGAACCCGGCGTTCGGCAACAGCGGCGCGAACAACTGACGTTCGCCCGCGGCACGTTGCGTCCCGGCACGACGCCAAGGGACATCGCCCGACGCTCTCGGTGCTTCCGGCACCCTCGGTGCTCCCGGGCGAACGCGGCACTCAAAGGCCGGTCAGCGGAACCCTTTCCGCGGACCGGCCTTTCGCGTCCCCGACCACATGCGGAGCCCAGCCCCAGCGCACGCGTTCGACCGGCTCCTCCCTTCGTGTGATGCGGAACGGCCTTTCGGCCACTTAGGTGACAAGCGCGAAATCCGTGCCGCGCGCGTCGCTACGGTTTCGCCCATGACCACGAAACCGAGCGAGCAGCGTCCTTTCCGGGCGGCCGACATGGGCACCCTGGGTGTCATCGCCTGGAGCGGTGAACACCCCGAGGAGGAAAAGGACATGGCCTTTCTCATGGCCTATCCCCTGGGGGACGCCGAGGGCGGTCCTGACGTCTCGGCGGAGGCGGTCGGCGCGCTGCTGCACAACTCCGGTCTGCCGGTCGGCGGCCCGCTCCTCGACGGCGCGCGCAACCCCAGCCTGCCGGTGACCCTGCTCGTCGAGGCGGGGCAGGCGGTCGTCAGCATGCCGCACGTCAACGCCCAGTGCGTGGTCCCGCCCGAGTGGCTGGCCGCCGTACAGGAGCGCGGGCACGCGTACTTCATCATGACCACGCGTGCGTGGCCGGAGGGTACGCCCGGCGCACCCGTGTCGGAGGACAACCTCAGGTCCTTCGCGGGCGACGAGGAGACCCTGACCAACGCCACGCACTGCCTGCTGCCGGTGCAGCGGCTGCGCGTCTGAAGCAGCGCCACGGCCGCCGTCCCGGCCGAAGGAACCCCGGCAGGGAGATCAGTCGAGGGGATCATCCGCTAAAGCGAGTATTCGGTTGCTCGGGCGAAGTTTGTGCTGGTGCGCGGGGCGGGCTCGTTGAGCCTGTGCGAACCGAGTGGTCGCCGTGAGCGAAAGGATCCGAGCCATGAAGCACACCACGAGGGGGGCCATCGCCACGGCCCTCGCCTGCACCGCGGCAGCCTGTGCGGCGTCGACCGCGGCCGCGGCGGACCACCCCGGCGTGACCGTGCCGCTCGACGGGGTCAAGCACTCCCTGGGGCTGCAGACCCCCGAGGTCACCAGCACCCTGCCGGTGCCGCTGCCCGGCGGCGACTTCGAAGGCCCCCGCTACGTGGAGGGCAAGCTGCTGCCCGAGCGGGCCGTCCCGCAGATCCCGGTCAGCAACGCGCTGCCCGACGTACGGGTCACGGCCCCGCTGACGGACGTGGTGGGCGAGGACAGCCTGAAGAGCGTGGACCTGTCGGCGCGCGGCTCCGACCTGTACGCCCTCACGCCGGGCGCCACGCTGGAGGCGCCGCTGGGCACGCCGGGCGCCGACGGCACCGCCCTGCCGCCGCTCGGCCTGCCCGGCGGCGGCCTGCACCAGCCCCTGCTCAGCGCGCAGCCGGCCGCCGACCTGGGCCTCAACTGACGCCCTGGGGACGCCCGCAGGCCCGGTGGACCGGGCGGGCCCCACGCCGGTGCGGCCGGGCCCGCGGCACCCCGGCCCGTAACGGACCGTGGGGGTCGGGCGGTTAGAGGTCCGGCAGCACACGGCCGCGGAAGAGGGAGCACATGAGCGCAGCGCCCGGTACGCCACTGACCCACCGCCTCGGGCGGCGCCACCTGCTGGGCGTCGCGGCCGCGGCCACGCTCGCCGCCGTGGGGGTGATGCGGGCGAGCGGGGCGCGGGCCACCCCGCCGGGCGCCCCGGACGAGGGTTCGTTCGACGAGATGTACCGGGGGCGGCGCATCCAGGGCGACCCGGTCCTGGGCGAGCGCGGCGCGGGCGCGGACCGGTGGCGCGTCACGGTCGACGGCCGACAGCTCGGCCTCATGCGCCGCGCCGACGGCACCTACCTGACCATGGTCGACCACTACGGGTCGTACGCGACCCCGCTCGCGGCCGCCCGCGGGGCCGTGGACGAGCTCGGGGTGACGGCGCGGCTGAGCGGTCACACCCACTGACGGCCCCGACCGCACGGGGCGCGAGGGAATGCGAAGGGGGCGCGCGTGGCCTACACACGCAAGAACCAGAACCGGCTGACCGGGGCGGAACGGCGCAGATTCGTGGACGCGGTGCTGCGCCTCAAGCGTCGGGGCGAGTACGACGAATTCGTCCGTACGCACATCGACTTCTACGTGGCGGACGGTGAGGAGCGGCTCCGGGTCGCCCATATGACGCCGACGTTCCTGCCCTGGCACCGGCGCTTCCTGCTCGACTTCGAGCGGGCCCTCCAGCGGGTCGACGACGCGGTCACCGTCCCGTACTGGGACTGGACGCGTGACCGCACCCCGGCCGCGTCCCTGTGGGGCGACGGCTTCCTGGGCGGCAACGGGCGCGAGGGCGACCGGCAGGTGCTCACCGGCCCGTTCGCGCGCCGCAACGGGCTCTGGCGGATCAAGGAGAGCGTCACCGACGGGGACTTCCTCACCCGCGCGTTCGGCAATCCCTCGAACCCCATCGACCTGCCCACGTCCGCCGACGTGGAGTGGGCGATGAAGGACTCCCGGTACGACGTCCCGCCCTGGGACTCGCGGGCGGACGGCGGCTTCCGCAACAAGCTGGAGGGCTGGACGTCCGGCGTCGGCACCGCGCGGTGGCGCAACCACAACCGCGTGCACCGCTGGGTCGGCGGACACATGCTGGGCGGCGGCTCCGTGAACGACCCGGTGTTCTGGCTGAACCACGCGTTCGTGGACCTGCTGTGGAGCCGCTGGGACCGGGAGCGCCGCAGGGGCGCGCGGTTCCTGCCGGAGCGCCCGCCGGGCCTCGGCGAGCCGGGGCACGGCCGCGTCGTCGCCCGCAACGAGCCGATGCCCCCGTGGCGGACGACTCCGGACGACATGCTCGACCACGAGCGGATCTATCGCTACGCGTGAGCCAGTACGGGGAATCCAGTACGAGGGAAACGGGAAGCCCCCGGCGAGCAGCTCGCCGGGGGCTTCTCCTTGGTGGCGTGCTCAGTGGCCGTAGCCGTGGCCGTAGCCGCCCTCGCCGCCGGTGCCGCCGTTGTTGACGCAGGTGTTGCCGAACGCCGGGTTCAGCAGGCCGGCGACGTCGATGGTGTTGCCGCAGACGTTGACCGGGACGTGGACCGGAACCTGGATCAGGTTGCCCGAGAGGACACCGGGGGAACCCTTGGCTTCGCCGTGCGCGCCGGCGTCGGCCGAGGCGAGTCCGGCGCCGCCCAGCACGACGGCACCCGCGCCGAGCGTAAGGGCGGCTGCCTTCGCGATGCGAGACATCACGTTCTCCTTCGAATTGGAAAGCACGGCCGCGTGGGTGTGGCCGCGATTGCTCTAACGCGCCGCTCTGATGTGAAGTAACGGCGTGAATTCGTCGATGATCTTCGGGAGATCGAACAGGTGCGGCGATTCGAGCAGTACTTCTGTAGGCCATTAGTGCCAGCGGTGGGCGGAATGCGGGGCGTGGCCGTGTCCCGCGGGCCGCTCCGCCGTTGCTGAAGGCATGACTTCAGCGCGACGAATTCTGGCCGCCGTGTCCCTCGCCGCCGGTGCGGCGGCGCTCGTGGCACCCGCCGCCCACGCCTCCACCGGCGCCCAGCAGGCCAAGGAGATCTCGCCGATGGCCACCATCGACGAGCTGGGCCGCATGCCGCTGCCCGAGGCGCAGCACGACGCCGTGCCCACGGTGTCCAGCCAGCTCGGCGGCCTCCACCGGCTGAACGAGCTGCACCAGGTCACCGACCTGGTGCAGCCGGTGACCCAGCTCGTCCCCGCCGTGCAGACCTGAGCACGCGCCGGGCCGCGCCCGCTAGGTGAGCCGGACCCCGCGCCGGGCCAGATAGCCGACCGGGTTGATGTCCGAGCCGTAGCCGCGCCGGGACCGGATCTCCAGATGGAGGTGGGGTCCCGTGGCGCGGCCCGTGCTGCCGCTGCTGCCGATGCGGGTACCGGTGCGGATGCGCGCCCCCTGCCGCACGGAGATGCGGTTCAGATGCGCGTACAGCGCGTAGTGGCCGTCCGGCATGCGGACCGTGACGGCCTTGCCGTACGCCCCCGACCAGCGGGCGAGCACGACGACGCCCGAGCCGACGGCGTACACCGGGGTGCCCCGGGGCACGGCCAGGTCGATGCCGGTGTGGTGGCCCGCGAGCCAGTTGCCGCGGATGCCGTAGCGGGCGCTGACGCGGAAGCGGCGGCGCAGGGGGCGCGCGAAGCGGCGCGGCGGTCCGGTGAGCGCGCGGACCTCGGGGACCGCGGCGTCGGCCGCCGCCAGGTCGTCCTCGAAGTGCGGGTCGTAGCCGACCACGCAGTCCTCGTGCGGGTCTGCGGTGTCGTCGAAGCCCGTGATGTCGTCGTCTGCGACGTCGTCCGGATCCAGGGGTCCGTCGAGGTCGTCGAGCCCGTCGAGCCCGGCCGGGCTGTCGAAAGCGTCCGGGCCGTCCGGGCCGTCGGGACCGTCGTGGTCCGTGACGGCGTCCGGCGGGGTGCCCGCCATGCCGAGCGCTCCTGAGGCGAGCAGGACCACGCCGATGCCGAGTGCGTCACGTCGAGTTCTGCCCGCTGTTTGCGGGCCGTCTATGTGGGAGCCCATGTCCGCTAGGACAACGGGGGCGGCGGGGCGGCGCACGCCCGGTTGCGCCACCTGGCGTAACGCGCGGGCGCAGGGGCCCCGTCCCCGACGGCTCGTACGCGGTGGTGGCCGTCGCTTCGTCGGCCGGGGGATTCCGCGCCCTGGGCGAGCTGCCGGGCACGGTCTACGTCGCGCGGCGGGACCGTGATCGTCCAGGATCCACGGTCAGCGGAATTCAAGGGCATGCCCGAGGCGGCCGCTGGAGGAACTTCTCGACTTTCTCCGAGACGCCCGCGGCTTCGATTTCACCGGGTAAAAGCGCTCGTCCCTGGGGCGCCGCATCCACAAGCGCATGGCCGAGGCCGACATTTCCTCGTACGCGGACTACCGCGATCTCCTGGAGATCAACTCGGGCGAATTCGGGGTGCTCTTCAACACCATCCTGATCAACAGGACCTCGATGGTGCAGCAGGCGGCGGGCATGCTCTCCGTGCACCTGGCAGGGGTGGCGCGGGACATGGTGGAGGGAAGGCTGGATCCCTGAGGGGGCCTGGTCGACGGGGGGGGGGGAGGCTGGTTCACCGGGTCGGGGCTGGGGGCCTTCGCGGCCCGGCGTGCGGTGAGGGCGAGGCCCGTGGCGCCCCGCCCCTCCCCGCCCTCGGACCTCGCGTCAGCCCCGCTCGTCCCCGCTCTCCGCCTCGGCCTCCGCCTGCTTCGCCTGCACCTCGGGGTCGAGGGACGCCTGGCCGCTGCCGTCCACCGAGGTCAGCGGGGTGCGGTCGGGGACCTCCGTGGCCGCGGGGGGCTCGACCAGCCAGTCCGGGTTGGCCTGCTTGTCCCACCACTTCCACACGGCGATCGCGGCGGCACCGAGCACGCCGAGCACGGCGAGCCGCTTGACCGTGCGGCCGGTGCGGGACCGGCGCTCCTGCCTGCGGGCGATCTCCTTGATCTCCTGCGGCGACACCTGACCGCGCAGCGCGGCGAGCGCCGCCGCACCCCGGGCCGCCGCCTCCTCGCGGACCGGTCCGGAGACGGCCACGGCGTGCTCGATGCGGGGCTTCGAGAAGTCGGCGGCCTGGCGGGCGGCCCTGCGGGTGCGGACGGCGGCCTCGTGCGCCGCGTGGTCGAGCTTCGGCGGCACATGCCCCCGTGCCTGCACCACGCGCGGCGCGACGTGCGCCCCGTACTGGGCGCGGGCCTGGTCGGCGGCGGTGTGCGCCGCCTGCGACACCTTCGGGGCGAGGCGCGAGCGCGCCTCCTGTGCCAGGTGGGCGGCCCGGTCCTTGGCTTCTTCGGCGTAGGGCGCCACCGCGTCCGCGGCGTGCCGCGCGCTTTCCTTCGCCGAGTCGGCCGCGGCACGCACGCTGTCTTTGCGGGTCACGGGATCCTCCTCCTTGGTGGCGTATAGGTATGTCACCTTTCCACCCTTTCCGGGATCATGCCTGCCGGGATGAAACCGGTCCACGCGCGGATGGGCATCCGGGGCGCCCCCACAAGCGCGGGGCGCGCGTCGGTCCGCCCCGGCCGCCGGTGCGACACGGGGTGCGGCCCGGCGTCGGGCGCGGCTCGTACCGCGGCTCCCGGCGCACCCGGAGCCGCGCGGTCCGTGAGGGGCGAAGCCGCTCGATCCGGTACGGGCAGGGCCCGCCGACGACGATGCCACGGATCCTCCCCAGGGGCGCCTGCTCGGCGGCTACTCGTCCCAAACCCGTCCGTGCGAGGATCGGAGGGTCACAGAGGACAACGGAAGGCAGATCGTGGCTGAGCAGCTTTACGCCACTCTCAAGACCAACCAGGGCGACATCGAGATCCGGCTTCTGCCGAACCACGCGCCCAAAACGGTCAGGAACTTTGTTGAGCTCGCCCAGGGCGAGCGCGAGTGGGTGCACCCCGCCACCGGCAAGAAGTCCACGGACAAGCTGTACGACGGCACCGTTTTCCACCGGGTGATCAGCGGCTTCATGATCCAGGGCGGCGACCCGCTCGGCAACGGCACCGGCGGCCCGGGCTACGAGTTCGAGGACGAGTTCCACCCGGACCTGGCCTTCGACAAGCCGTACCTCCTCGCCATGGCCAACGCGGGCCCGGGCACCAACGGCTCGCAGTTCTTCATCACCGTCTCCCCGACCGCGTGGCTGACCCGCAAGCACACCATCTTCGGCGAGGTCACCAACGACGCAGGCAAGAAGGTCGTGGACGCCATCGCCGGTACGCAGACCAACCCGCGCACGGACCGCCCGGTGAACGACGTCGTCATCGAGTCCGTCGTCTTCGAGACGCGCGAGGGCTGAGCGCCTCCACGCTCGATCCCGTCCGCCGGGAGCTCCCGCCCGCCGGTGAGATCCCGCCCGCCGGGGAACAAAACCGCCCCGCCCATCCGTAGAGGAGGGCGGGGCGGCGCGTTGACCAGCATGCCGACGCCGCCCGCGTACGGCAGACCAGAGGGGACCGCGATGGACCAGGCGCCAGGCAGCCCGCAGGGGCCGCAGGACGCGCAGAGCCTGCCGAGCTGCTACCGGCATCCCGGCCGGGAGACGGCGATCAGCTGCACCCGCTGCGAGCGTCCGATCTGCCCGGAGTGCATGATCAGCGCCTCCGTCGGCTTCCAGTGCCCCGAGTGCGTCAAGGGCGGCTCCGGCACCGGGCACGCCCCGGCGGCCACTCAGCCGCGCACGCTGGCGGGCGGCACGCTCACGCAGGACCCGCGCCTGCTCACGAAGATCATCCTTGCGCTCAACGTGCTGGTGTTCGTCGCGGTGCGCGCCCGTGAGGACCTCGTCGGGGACCTGTTCCTGATCGGCCGGTGGCCCCCCGAGCCGTTCCCCGCTACCGAGGGCGTGGCGGACGGTCAGGCGTATCGCCTGGTCACGGCCATGTTTACGCACCAGGAGATCTGGCACATCGCGTTCAACATGCTGGGGCTCTGGTGGCTCGGCGGCCCCCTGGAGGCGGCGCTCGGCCGGGCGCGGTTCCTCGCCCTGTATCTGCTGTCGGGGCTCGGCGGCAGCGCCCTGACGTATCTGGTCTCGGACCCCAGTGACGCCTCGCTCGGCGCCTCCGGGGCGATCTTCGGCCTGCTCGGCGCGACGGCGGTCCTGATGCGCCGACTGAACTACGACATGCGTCCGGTCATCGCCCTGCTCGCGCTGAACCTGCTCTTCACCTTCACCTGGAGCGGCATCGCCTGGCAGGCGCACGTCGGCGGTCTCGTCGCCGGGGTCGCCATCGCGTACGGCATGGTGCACGCGCCGCGCGAGCGCCGGGCCCTGGTGCAGTGGGGCACGTGCGCCCTGGTGTTCCTGGTGATCGCGGCCACCGTGATCGTGCGGACCGTGCAGCTCACCTGAGGCACCGGTTCAGCCGAGGCGTCCGTGGCCCTGCCCGTTCCCGGGCGGGGCCACGTCCGTTGTCGACCGGGGATGTGGAACAGTCCCGTGCCCGGCTCGGGGGCGATGGCAGTGCCCAGGGTGCGTACAGGACGATCCCCGTATCCGGTGCGGATACGGGGTTGTCCCCACCGTCTCACCCCAGGTTGTCCACAGTCTGTGCCCGATCTTGTGCACGAAGTGGGGAACGTCTGTTCCGCGCGTCGCCGATCCGGGTTTTCCCAGGCGGGGCAAGGGGTGGACGGGCCGGGGCAGGGCGGTCGGCCAGTCACACCGGCGTCAACGTCCGGAGAGTTATCCACAGATCTTCAGACCTTTCCCCAGGCCTGTGGATGGCACCGCTCGCGCTGTGGATAACTCAGGCCAGGGCTTGCGTTCCGCCCCCGGCGTGACCCCGGCTCGTTACTTCCACTGAGTGGAGACGCCGAAGCCCGCGGCGATGAAGCCGAAGCCGACCACGATGTTCCAGTTCCCCAGCGGATCGATCGGAAGCTCGCCGTCCGTGACGTAGAAGACGACGATCCAGGCGAGGCCGATCAGGAACATCGCCAGCATCACCGGAGCGACCCAGCTGCGGCTGGTCAGCTTGATGTTCGTCGCCTTCTTCGACGACGGGGGCGTGTAGTCGTCTGCCTTCTTGCGGATACGTGACTTCGGCACGAGGGTCTCTCCTGTCGATGCGCTGCGTGGCCGCGCAGGTAACTGGGGTCCGGCGCCGGGGGCGGACACTACGGTGCGCTAAGTCTTCCCCCGGGCGTCCGTTAGCGTAGTGCTTCCGCGGCGGTGAAGGAGATAAGGGTACGTTGAGCAATTCCGCCGACTTCCCCACGGGCCCGGGCCGGCCTTCCCCGGGCACGGGCCGACGCCGCCGCTTGCGGCCGGTCCGCGTGCTCACCGCGGGCGTCTTCGCGCTCGCCGGGCTGCTCTTCATGACCAGCTTCAACACGGCCAAGGGCACCAACATCCGCACCGACGACTCCCTCCTGAAGCTCTCCGACCTCATCCAGGAGCGCAGCCGCAAGAACAGGGACCTGGACGCGTCCACCGGCTCGCTGCGCGACGAGGTCGAGTCCCTCGCCCGCCGCGACAGCCCCGGCACCAAGGCCGACGACGCCCGGCTCGGCGCCCTGGAGCGGAACGCGGGCACCAAGAAGCTGCGCGGCCAGGCCGTCTCCGTCACCCTCACCGACGCCCCGCCGCACGCCACCGCCAAGCTCCCCGGCTACCCCGAGCCGCAGCCCAACGACCTGGTCATCCACCAGCAGGACCTCCAGGCCGTGGTCAACGCCCTGTGGCAGGGCGGCGCGGAAGGCATCAAGGTCATGGACCAGCGGCTGATCTCCACCAGCGCCGTGCGCTGCGTCGGCAACACCCTGATCCTCCAGGGCCGCGTCTACTCACCGCCGTACACGGTGACCGCGATCGGCGACCCCGACCGCCTCAAGAAGGCCCTCGCCGCCTCGCCCGAGATCCAGAACTACATGCTGTACGTCAACGCCTACGGGCTCGGCTGGAAAGTCGACGACGACGGGGCGGTGACTCTTCCCGGCTACTCGGGCACAGTGAACCTCCACCACGCGAAGCCTGTGGAGTAGCGCTCGCTCGGGAGGTCCCTGCGGTGTCGGTGCGCGTGCTCGTCCGGACGGTCAGCGAACTGTGCGTCACCGTCGGCACCCTGATCGTGCTCTTCGTGGTCTACGTGCTGTTCTGGACCGGAGTGAAGGCCGACCGGGCCATGGACGACCAGATCGACCGCCTCCAGGACCGGTGGGCCGAGCAGTCCCTGGCCGCGAGGGACGGGAAGGACGGCGGCGCGGCCCCGCTCCTCGCGAAGGAGACCGGGCCCTACGAAGACGGCGAGCCCTTCGCCGTCATGTACATCCCCCGCTTCGGTTTCACGTGGAACAAGCCCGTGCTCCAGGGCACCGCCACCGACACCCTCAAGAAGGGCCTCGGCCACTACGCGCGCACCGCCCGGCTCGGCCAGCGGGGCAACTTCGCCGTGGCCGGACACCGGCGCACCTACGGCGACCCGTTCAAGGACTTCCCCGCACTGCGCCCCGGCGACGCGGTCGTCCTGACCGACGGCACGACCTGGTTCACGTACCGCATCGACAAGAAGCCGTACAAGACGCTGCCCAGTGACATCGGGGTCGTCGACCCGGTGCCGCGGGGCTCCGGCTACCGCGCGCCCGGCCGCTATCTCACCCTGACCACCTGCGAGCCCGAGTGGGGCCACAGCCACCGGCTGATCGCCTGGGCCCATCTGGACGCCACCCAGCCTGTGGACGCCGGGAAACCCGAGGCACTGCGCCGTTAGTCTGGTGCGGTACGGCGGCGACGGCCGGTGCGCTGGGGCCGGGTGGCCGTGTGGCGACGAAAGGGACGGCATGTACGGCTGGATCTGGCGACATCTGCCGGGGAACGCATGGGTGAGGGCACTGATCTCCCTGGTGCTGGTCCTCGCCGTGGTCTATGTGCTGTTCCAGTACGTGTTCCCCTGGGCCGAGCCCCTGCTTCCCTTCAACGACGTGACGGTGGACAACTGATGGGCGCGCGCATCCTCGTCGTCGACAACTACGACAGCTTCGTCTTCAACCTCGTGCAGTACCTGTACCAGCTGGGCGCGGAGTGCGAGGTCCTGCGCAACGACGAGGTCGAGCTGCGGCACGCGCAGGACGGCTTCGACGGCGTCCTCCTGTCGCCGGGCCCCGGCACCCCCGAGCAGGCGGGCGTCTGCGTGGACATGGTGCGCCACTGCGCCGCCACCGGGGTGCCCGTCTTCGGCGTCTGCCTGGGCATGCAGTCGATGGCCGTGGCGTACGGCGGCGTCGTGGACCGGGCGCCGGAGCTCCTGCACGGCAAGACCTCGCCGGTCACGCACGAGGGCAAGGGCGTCTTCGCGGGCCTGCCCTCGCCCTTCACCGCGACCCGGTACCACTCGCTCGCGGCCGAGCCCGCCACGGTGCCCGCGGAGCTGGAGGTCACCGCCCGCACGGCGGACGGCATCATCATGGGCCTGCGCCACCGCGAACTGCCCGTCGAGGGCGTGCAGTTCCACCCCGAGTCCGTCCTCACCGAGCACGGGCACCTGATGCTCGCCAACTGGCTCGCCGAGTGCGGAGACGCCGGGGCCGTCGCACGATCGAGCGGGCTCGCCCCGGTGGTGGGCAGGGCCACGGCGTGACCGCGGAGGCGCACGGGGGCGCCGACGCGACGGGGGCGGGGGAGCATCCGTCACCGTGGTTCCGCAGCGCGGCGGCGCCGGACGCGCCTGTCCCCGACGCGCCTGCCCCCGATGAGCCCGTGCCGGAACGGCTGGTTCCCGGGGCCCCGGAGCCGTACGTACCGGCGTACGATCCGCCGCCGGACGACGAGACCATCGGCCTGCGGACGGCGGACACCCGCCGAATAGCGGGCGGGTCGGTGGTGCCGGGCGGCCGGGCCGCGCGGCGGAAGGCCGCCAAGCGCAAGGGCCGCCGGGGCGCGAAGGCCCGGGCGCGGGCGGCTCCCGCCGCCGAGAGCCCGCCGGAGCGCCCGCTGACCAGGCTCGAAGCCCGGCGCGCCGAGCGCGCCCGCAGACCGGGCCCGGCCACCGTGGCGAGCCGCGTCATCGGCGAGCTGTTCATCACCGCGGGCGTCCTGATGCTCCTGTTCGTCACGTACCAGCTGTGGTGGACGAACATAAGGGCCCATCAGCAGGCGAACGCCGCCGCCCGCGACCTCCAGGAGGACTGGGCGAAGGGCAAGGGCAAGCCCGGCGTCTTCGAGCCGGGCCAGGGCTTCGCGCTGCTGCACATCCCCAAGCTCGACGTCGTCGTGCCGGTCGCCGAGGGCATCGACAAGCACAAGGTCCTCGACCGGGGCATGGTCGGCCACTACAGCGAGGGCGGCACCAAGACCCCGATGCCGGACGCGGACCCCGGCAACTTCTCCGTCGCCGGACACCGCAACACCCACGGCGAGCCGTTCCGGTACATCAACCGGCTCAAACCCGGCGACCCGATCGTGGTCGAGACGCAGGACACGTACTACGTCTACAAGATGGCGAGCATCCTCCCGCAGACCAGCCCCGGCAACACGACTGTCCTCGGCCCCGTCCCACCGGGCTCCGGCTTCACGAAACCAGGCCGCTACATCACACTGACCACCTGCACCCCCGAGTTCACGAGTAAGTACCGAATGATCGTGTGGGGCAAGATGGTCGAAGACCGGCCACGGACCAAGGGGAAACCGGCCGCGCTGGTCGACTAAGGGCGCCGGAAAGCCAAGACAGACAGGGCGGATGCAGTGGCAGCCACCACCGAAGAGGACGAGCGGGCCGACGAGTCCAAGCCCGCGGACGGGCCGCCGCCGCGGGGCCGCGGGCCCATCGCGACGGCCGTCAGCGTCTTCGGCGAACTCCTCATCACCGCGGGCCTGGTCCTGGGTCTGTTCGTCGTCTACTCGCTCTGGTGGACCAACGTCATAGCGGACCGCGAGGCGAGGAAGCAGGGCGACCGCGTCCGCGACCACTGGGCCGGTGGCCCCGGCGCCCTGAACACCAAGGACGGCATCGGCTTCCTCCACGTACCGGCGATGGGCGGCGGCGAGATCCTCGTGAAGAAGGGCACCGCCACCCACACCCTCAACAACGGCGTCGCGGGCTACTACACGGACCCGGTCAAGTCCGCCCTGCCGCAGGACGCGAAGGGCAACTTCTCGCTGGCCGCCCACCGCGACGGCCACGGTGCGAAGTTCCACAAGATCGACAAGATCGGCGAGGGCGACCCGATCGTCTTCGAGACCCGCGACAAGTGGTACGTGTACAAGGTCTACAAGACCCTCCCCGAGACCTCGAAGTTCAACGTCCGCGTCCTCGACCCCGTCCCGAAGGAGTCGGGCGCGAAGAAGCCCGGCCGCTACATCACCCTCACGACCTGCACGCCCGTCTACACGTCGACGTACCGCTACGTGGTGTGGGGCGAGCTGGAGCGCGTCGAGAAGGTCGACAACAAGCGGACACCGCCGCCCGAGCTCCGCTGACGCGCAGGCCGCCCGAGCTCCGCCGACGCGGCCCGCGCACGAGAGAGCCCCGACACCGGGTGGTGCCGGGGCTCTTTCCGTATGGGGCTCGGGACTCAGTCCCGCTCGTGGCGGCCGAAGCCGGTGGCGCCCTCGATGAAGCCGCCGCCTCCGTCGTCACCGCCGCCGTTGTCGCCGCCGCCCGGGTTGCCGCCGCTGCCGCCGACGGTCGTCAGGTTGATGGCGGTGCCGGGCTTGACCTTCGTGCCCGCGGTCGGGGTGGCGAGGACCACCAGGGCGTCGTCGTCCTGCGGGCCCTGGATGTTGCCGACCGTCAGGTCCGCGTCCTCGATGGCGTCACGCGCGTCGGACAGCTTCTGGCCGGTGACGGTGGGGACCTGGACGTCCTCCTCCTCGGCCTTCTTCTTGGCGACCTGGACGGTGACCGTGGAGTTCGGGTCGACCTTCGTGCCCGCGGTGGGCGTGGTCTGGATGACCTTGCCCTCCTCGACGCTGTCGCTCTCCACGTCCGTACGGGTCGCGGTGAGCCCGCTGGCCTCGATCTGCTTCTTCGCGGCCTCCCACGTCTGACCGGACACGTCCGGGACGGTGGGCTTCTGCTGCTCCTTGGCGATGTACAGCGTGATCGTGCTGCCCTTTTGCACCTCGGTGCCGGTGACCGGGTTCTGCTCGAGGACCTTGCCCTCGGTCTCCGTGGAGATCCGCTGCTTCGTCTCCACCTTGAGCTGGTAGTCGTCGCCCTCGAGCTTCTCGGTGGCCTCGTCCTCGTCCAGGCCGAGGACGCTCGGGACCGCCACCTTCGGGGCTCCCGTGGAGACGACCACGTTGATCGTCTCGCCCTTCTCGACCTTGGTGCCCTCGGTCGGGTCCTGCGAGCAGATCTCGCCCTTGGGGTACTTCTCGCAGGTCTTGCGCTCGGAGACCGCGATCTTCAGGTCGACGTTCGCCGCGGACTCCTTGGCTTCCTTCAGCGTCTCGCCGACGAAATTCGGTGCCTTCTTGTCGTCGGCCGCGCCCCCGCTGCCGCTGAACGCCCACTTGCCGATCAGGATCGCGCCCACCAGGACGAGGATGCCCGCGGCCACGAGGAGGATCGTCGACGTGTTGCTCTTCTTCTGGCGGCCGCGGCGGCCGTTCTCGTCGTAGCCGTAGCCGCCGTCGTCCGGGTTGACCGGGGGCATCATCGACGTCTGGCCCTGGCCGGGCGCGCCGTTCTGCGGGCGCAGCATGGCCGTGGCCTGGTCGTCCGGGTTGCCGCCGTAGCCGACGGCGCCCATCGCGGCGGTGGCGGCGACGGGCTGGCCGTCGAGGCAGGCCTCGATGTCGGCGCGCATCTCGTCCGCCGACTGGTAGCGGTAGTCCGGGTCCTTGGTGAGCGCCTTGAGGACGATCGCGTCCATCTCGGGCGTGATCTCGTTGTCGAAGACGCTCGGGGCCTGCGGCTCTTCCCGCACGTGCTGGTAGGCCACCGCGACCGGGGAGTCGCCCACGAACGGCGGGCGCACGGTCAGCAGCTCGTACAGCAGACAGCCCGTGGAGTAGAGGTCGGAGCGCGCGTCGACCTGCTCGCCCTTGGCCTGCTCGGGCGAGAGGTACTGCGCGGTGCCGATGACCGCCGCGGTCTGCGTCATCGTCATGCCGGACTCGCCCATGGCGCGGGCGATGCCGAAGTCCATGACCTTGACCTGGCCGTTGCGCGTCAGCATGACGTTCGCGGGCTTGATGTCGCGGTGGACGATCTGGTTGCGGTGCGAGTACTCCAGGGCCTGGAGGATGCCGATCGTCATCTCCATGGCGCGCTCGGGAAGGAGCTTGCGCCCGGAGTGCAGGAGCTCGCGCAGCGTGGAGCCGTCGACGTACTCCATGACGATGTACGGGATGGAGACCCCGTCGACGTAGTCCTCGCCGGTGTCGTAGACCGCGACGATCGCCGGATGGTTGAGCGAGGCGGCCGACTGGGCCTCACGGCGGAACCGGGCCTGGAACGACGGGTCGCGGGCGAGGTCCACCCGCAGCGTCTTCACCGCCACGGTGCGGCCGAGACGGGTGTCGTGCGCGAGGTAGACCTCGGCCATTCCGCCGCGGCCGAGCACCTGGCCCAGCTCGTACCGGCCGCCGAGGCGACGCGGCTCTTCCATAGCTATTCCAGCCCTCTCCGTCGGTCCCGACCGCACCGTGTTGCGCGGTCCGGCGGTGTGCTGTCCGGGCATACCGTACCCGGATCGCCTGACGTGACCCGGCCGCAACCGTCACCCGATACAGGACCGGTATCGCAACGTGCACCGATGGGGAGTGGCCGTGACACGGGTCACTTCTTGCTGTCGAGGACCGCCTTCATCACGTCCCTCGCGATCGGCGCCGCGAGACCGCCGCCGGAGATGTCGTCACGGCTCGCCGCGCTGTCCTCGACGACCACGGCGACCGCGACCGGGGAACCCGAGTCGGTCTTCGCGTAGCTGATGAACCACGCGTACGGGTTCTTGCTGTTGTTCAGGCCGTGCTGGGCCGTGCCCGTCTTGCCGCCGACGGTGACGCCGGGGATCTTGGCCTTGGTGCCGGTGCCCTCGTTCACGACCGTCTGCATCATGTCCTGGAGCTTCTGCGCGTTCTCCTTGGACAGCGGGGTGCTCATCTCCTTCGGCGAGTGCTTCTCGACCACGTCGAGGTTCGGCGCCTGGAGCTCACGGACCATGTACGGCTCCATGAGGGTGCCGTCGTTGGCGATCGCGGACGTCACCATCGCCATCTGCAACGGCGTCGCCGCGGTCTCGAACTGGCCGATGGACGACAGCGCGGTCTGCGGCTTGTCCATCTCCTTGGGGAAGTTCGAGGCGTTGGAACGGACCGGGATGAACTGCTCCTCGTTGAAGCCGAACTCCTCGGCTGTCTCCAGCATCTTGTCCTTGCCGAGATCGGAGCCGATCTTGCCGAAGACGGTGTTGCAGGACACCCGCAGCGCCTCGCGCAGCGTGGCGTTCTTGCAGGGGATCGGGCCCTCGTTCTTCAGCTCGGTGCGGGTGTTGGGCATCACCCAGGGCAGCGGGGAGCGCGTCTTGGAGTCGATGTCCGAGTACAGGCCGTGCTCCAGGGCCGCCGCGGCGGTGACCACCTTGAAGGTGGAGCCGGGCGGGTAGGTCTCGCGCAGCGCCCGGTTCAGCATGGGCTTGTCGCGGTCCTTGTCCAGCTTCGCGAAGGTCTCGGCGTCCTTGTTGGTGTTGCCCGCGAAGGTCGACGGGTCGTACGACGGCGTGGACGCGAGCGCCAGGATCGCGCCCGTCTCCGGGTCTATCGCGGCGACGGCGCCCTTGCCCTGGCCCTTCAGGCCGTTGTACGCGGCCTTCTGCGCGGCGGAGTTCAACGTCGTGACGACGTTGCCCCCCTCCTTCTTCTTGCCGGTCACCATGTCGAGCGTGCGGCGGAAGAAGAGCCGGTCGTCGTTGCCGGTGAGGACCTCGTCCTCGAGCTTCTCGATCTGGTTGGCACCGATGCGCTGCGAGGCGAAGCCGGTGACCGGCGACCACATGGGGCCGTTCTTCCAGGTGCGCTTGAACTTGAGGTCGGGGTCGTCGGTCTTCGTGGAGCCGGTGATCGGCTTGCCGTCGACGATGATGTCGCCGCGCGGCTGGGCGTAGCGCTCCATGGTGACGCGATAGTTGTCGGTGTCCTTGGCCAGCGAGTCGGCCTGCACGTACTGCAACCAGTTGTCGCGGACCAGCAGGGCCAGGATGAGCAGGCCGCAGAAGATCGCGACGCGGCGCACGGGCTTGTTCACGGCCGTACCACCTGGGTCATCTCGGCGTCAGGGTTCGGTGAGGGCGTCGGCGCGGGCCGGCGTGCGGTATCGCTGATGCGTAGGAGCAGACCGATCAGCGCCCAGTTGGCGATCACTGATGATCCTCCGTACGCGAGGAACGGCATCGTCATACCCGTCAGCGGGATCAGGCCCATGACGCCGCCCGCCACGACGAAGACCTGGATGCCGAAGGCGGCGGACAGGCCACAGGCGAGGAGCTTGCCGAACGGGTCGCGTGCGGCCAGCGCCGTACGGATACCGCGCTCCACGATCAGTGCGTAGATCAGCAGGATCGCCATGAGCCCGGCCAGGCCGAGCTCCTCGCCGAACGTGGCGAGGACGAAGTCGGAGTTGGCGGCGAACTTGATCAGGTCGGAGTGGCCCTGGCCGAGACCGGAGCCCAGGGTGCCGCCGGAGCCGAAGGCCCAGAGCGCCTGCATGGACTGCTCGGAGTGGCCGACCTGCCCCTCACGGCTCTTGAGGTACTCGCCCATGGGGTCGAGCCAGGCCTGGACGCGCTGCTGCACGTGTGGCTCGAACGAGGCCACACCCACCGCGCCCACGGCCGACATCAGCAGGCCGAACACGATCCAGCTGGTGCGCTCCGTGGCGACGTACAGCATCACGACGAACATGCCGAAGAACAGCAGCGACGTACCGAGGTCGGTCTCGAAGACCAGGATCAGGATGGACATCGCCCACACGACCAGGATGGGACCGAGGTCGCGGCCTCGCGGCAGGTACATGCCCATGAAGCGGCGGCTGGCGAGTGCCAGGGCGTCCCGCTTGACCATCAAGTACCCGGCGAAGAACACGGCGATGACGATCTTCGCGAACTCGCCGGGCTGGATGGAGAACGCGCCGAGGTGGATCCAGATCTTGGCGCCGTTGATGTTCTGCCCGAGACCGGGCACCAGCGGCAGCAGCAGAAGGACCAGCGCGCCCATCATGGAGATGTACGTGTAGCGCTGGAGGATGCGGTGGTCCTTCAGCAGCATGAGCACGGCCAAGAACAAGGCGACGCCGATGGCCGTGTACATCATCTGCTTCGGACCGGACGGGCTGAACGACCCGAACGACGCCTTGGCCAGCTGCTGGAGTCTCTCCGACTGGTCCAGGCGCCAGATCACCACCAGGCCCAGACCGTTGAGCAGCGTGCCGAGCGGCAGGAGGAGCGGGTCGGCGTACGGGGCGAACTTGCGCACCACCAGGTGCGCGACGCCCGCGAGCAGGCCGAGTCCGAGGCCGTAGCCGAGCATGCCCGGGGGGAGCTCGCCGGAGATGGCGAGGCCCACGTTCATATAGGCGAACAGCGGGATGACGACGGCGAACACCAGGAGCGCGAGCTCGGTGTTGCGCCGGCTCGGCGCACCGATGGCGCCGATCGTCGACGTGTGTGTAGTGCTACTGCTCATGGCGTGCAAGGGCCCCCAACGGCTGCTTACTGCTTACCGCACTGCGGGACCAGCTTCTTCTCCTCCTCGGAGAGGCTGGGGCCGGGTGTGGGAGTCGGTGCGGTGGTGGACTTGGACTTGTCGTCCTTGGCGTTCTTGTCGTCGTCGGACGTGGGTGCGCCGGTCTGGCCGCTCATGCCGCCCGCCTCGCCCTCACCGGGCTTGGCGCTCGGCTTGGCCTCGCGCTCCGAACGCTCCTTGTTCTCCCGCTCGATCCTGCGCCGCTCGGCGTCCTTCTCGCACGCCGCCGCCTGTAGGCCGAGCTCCTCGATCTTCCTCTGGGCGTCGTCGAGGCTGTCCTCGACGATGGCCTCCTCGACCTGCTTGCGCTGGTACGGCGGCAGGTACTTGAGTTCGATCTCGGGGTGGTCCTTCTCGACCTTCGACAGGCTCACCCAGGCCAGGTCCTGGTCGATGCCGCGGTAGAGCGCCACGTGCTCTTCGTTCGTACCGACGTAGTACTGCGTCTGCGTCCAGCGGTAGCCCCCGTAGAGGCCGCCCGCCACCACGGCGAGCGCGAGGGCCGTGTACAGCGATCTC
This sequence comes from Streptomyces sp. NPDC053474, assembly GCF_044544845.1. NCBI lineage: Bacteria > Bacillati > Actinomycetota > Actinomycetes > Kitasatosporales > Streptomycetaceae > Streptomyces > Streptomyces sp. NPDC053474. The sequence continues at coordinate 426,838 of NZ_JBITXV010000002.1, read as the reverse complement.
TTCAGCCACTTGCGGCCGCCGCCGGGCTTCACGAAGTCCTCGTCGTCGTAACCCCCGAAGGAGCCCTCCGGGACGTACCCCGCGGTGTCGCCGCTGCCGGGCGGGCCGAAGCCGCCCGCGGACGGCGGCGCGGGACGGCCGAGGCCGGAGGCGCGGCCCGCCGGGGTCTCCATGGCTCCGCCGTCGCTCGTCTGCAGCTGGTTCTCCGCGACCGCGCCGACCACCACGGGGGTGTCGGACAGCTGGCCCGCGAGGGTGTCACCGGTGTCGATGTCCAGGACGTCGGCCACGATCACCGTGATGTTGTCCGGGCCGCCGCCGCGCAGGGCGAGCTGGATCAGCTCCTGCACGGTCTCCTGGGGGCCCTGGTAGCTGGCGAGCGTGTCCTCCATCGTCTGGTGCGACACGACGCCGGAGAGGCCGTCCGAGCAGATCAAGTACCGGTCGCCCGCGCGGACTTCACGGATCGACAGATCCGGCTCCACGTGGTCGCCGCTGCCGAGGGCGCGCATCAGCAGCGAGCGCTGCGGATGCGTCGTCGCCTCCTCCTCGGTGATGCGGCCCTCGTCCACGAGCCGCTGCACCCAGGTGTGGTCCTGCGTGATCTGCGTGAGCACGCCGTCGCGCAGCAGATACGCGCGCGAGTCGCCGACGTGCACCAGGCCGAGCCGCTGGCCCGTCCACAGCAGGGCCGTGAGCGTCGTGCCCATGCCCTCCAGCTGCGGGTCCTCCTCGACCATCAGACGCAGCTGGTCGTTGGCCCGCTGCACGGCGGTGCCGAGCGAGGTGAGGATGTCCGAACCCGGCACGTCGTCGTCGAGCGTGACGAGCGTCGAGATCACCTCGGAGCTCGCCACCTCGCCCGCGGCCTGACCCCCCATGCCGTCGGCGATGGCCAGGAGCCGCGGACCGGCGTAACCGGAGTCCTCGTTCCCCTCCCGGATCATGCCTTTGTGCGATCCGGCGGCGAAGCGCAGTGACAGACTCATGCGCACCTCGCCCGTCGGCTCCGGGTACATCCGCACGGTGCCCACCCTCCGGTCGGGAGCGCGCTGGCGTCCTGAATCTGGACCGCGTCGGCTCGCTCGCTCCGCTCGCTCATTGTCGTACTACTTCCGCAGCTCGATGACGGTCTTGCCGATGCGGATCGGCGCGCCCAGCGGAACGGGCGTCGGGGTGGTCAGGCGGGTCCGGTCGAGATACGTGCCGTTGGTGGACCCGAGGTCCTCGACGATCCACTGGCCGTCACGGTCCGGATAGATCCTGGCATGCCTGCTGGAGGCGTAGTCGTCGTCCAGCACGATGGTCGAGTCGTGCGCCCGGCCGAGCGAGATCGTCTGGCCCTGCAGGGCCACGGTCGTACCCGTGAGCGTCCCTTCCGAGACGACCAGCTTCGTGGGGGCGCCACGGCGCTGGCGGCCGCCCCCGCCGCCCTGCCGTCCGCGGCCGCCGCCGTCCTGCTGGCGCTGCGGCGGTGGCGCGGCGGCCTGCCGGGCCGCCTGCCGTCCGCCCTCACGGCGCGAGCCGCGCTGAGTGACGCGCGTACCGAACAGGTCGCTGCGGATGACCTGGACGGCCACGATCACGAACAGCCACAGAACGGCCAGGAAACCCAGCCGCATGACCGTCAGGGTCAGCTCTGACATTGCCCCCGCTTCACCCTTCGGCTTGCCGGTAAATGATGGTCGTGCTGCCCACGACGATCCGCGAGCCGTCGCGGAGCGTAGCGCGGGTGGTGTGCTGCCCGTCTACCACGATGCCGTTGGTAGACCCGAGATCCTGGATCGTCGAGGGCGTTCCGGTCCGGATCTCACAGTGCCGGCGCGATACGCCGGGGTCGTCGATCCGCACATCGGCGTCGGTGCTGCGGCCCAGCACCAGCGTCGGGCGGGAGATCTGGTGGCGATTGCCGTTGATCTCAATCCAGCGCCGTACTTGTGCGCCAGGGCCCGCGCCGGGGCCCTGCGGCAGGCGGCCCGGCGCCTGGGCGCCGCGGCCCGCGCCCGCGCCGGGAGGCGGCGCGGCGGGCATGGGAGGGGCGCCCGAGGGGCCCTGTGGATGGCCGAAGCCTCCGCGGGCACCCTGGCCCGCGCTCGTGGGCCCGCCGCCCGGGCCTGCCGGGCCACCAGGGCCCGCCGGACCGCCGGGAGCGGCATCGGGGGTCTGCGAGGTGCTGGACGCGAGCGTGCGGCTGCGCACCCGATACAGGCCGGTGTCGAGGTCCTCGGCCTTCTCCAAGTGGACCTTGATGGGGCCCATGAAGCTGTAGCGCTGCTGCTTCGCGTACTCACGCACCATGCCGGACAGCTCGTCGCCGAGCTGTCCGGAGTAGGGGCTCAGGCGCTCGAAGTCGGGGGCGCTGAGCTCCACGATGAAGTCGTTCGGGACGACCGTCCGCTCGCGGTTCCAGATCGTCGCGTTGTTGTCGCACTCGCGCTGAAGCGCGCCCGCGATCTCGACCGGCTGGACCTCGGACTTGAACACCTTGGCGAAGGTGCCGTTGACCAGACCTTCGAGTCGCTGCTCGAACTTCTTCAGAACTCCCATGGGGCACCTCCTCCGTCGTTGTCATCCTCGTACTGCTTACTGATCGTATCCACGCGCCGGGAAATCAGCTGGTTCCCCCTGTCTGCCCAGACCACGAGTGTCGCCTCTCACAAGGCATTCCCGCACCGCTCTTCCGGGATCCTCCGGGTTCCTTCAGGGTTCCACCGGAGTCCCGCCAGGGTCCTGCCCAAGCCTTCGGCGGAGATCCGCCGAAGATCTTCAGGGGCACCTCAGGGGCTCCGTCGGGAACCATCGCGGGGCGCCGTTTCCGGGGCGTTCCGCGGGCCCGCGGGGGTCCTGCGGACGCCGCCGTGGAGGCTTCCCCGGGTGGCTCCTCGGGGCGTCCTCGAGAGGCCCTGGCGCGTGCCGTGCCGGGTCCCTTCGGGGGCTCCTGCGGATCTCCTTGCGGATCTTCTCGCGGGGTTCCTGGTGGGGCTTCCTGTGGGGCTCCTCACGGGCTCCTGTGAGGCTCCTCGTGGGCTCCCGTGAGACTTCCAGGGGGTTTCCTCGCGGGCTCCTCCGGGGCTTCCTCGCGGAGCCTCTGTGAGGTTTCGCGTGGTCCCCGATCAGGTGCCCCGGGGGTCCTGTGAGGTGCCTTGAGGTCTCCCTCGGAGGCCGTCGTCCTAAGTCTCCGCGCTCGCGCTCGGGTCCTCGGGTTCGGATCCATCTGTTCGGTATGTGGCTCTGGTCCCTCGACTCAGGTCCTTCGGCTCAGGTCCTGCCGCACTCGCTGCTCGCTCCGTGTCGCCTCGTCTCGCTCCGCCCTCGCCTCCAGCCCTTCCTTCCTCCGTCGTCCCTGCCTTCCGCGGCCTTTACCGGGCCGCGCCGCGGATCGTCCGCGGTCGCTTCCGTCCGGCCCCGCGTGGTCGCCCGTACCGGGGGCGCCCGGACCTGGTGGCCTTCGGGTCCGCCGAGTTCCCTTCCAGGCGCCCGCCCATGTCCGTGGCGGACATCCGGTGTCCTTACGGACCGGGCCGGGGTTCCTCTTTACCAGGGATCGTAGAGGGGCTCTCAAGACAGTGTCCCGTACGTGGCTGTCGACTCTGGAGGAGGACTTGACGGGCGGCTCGGTTGCGTCGGGGCGGGAGTCGATGGGGTGATGTTGGCCCGCGCGGCCGGGCTGTGTGACGGCTGCGGTGTGACTGAGGGTGCCTGGGCGGCTGGGCCGCGGTGCTGTGTGCTTGGGCTGGCGCCTGGGCGGTGCCTGGGGCGGCGCCTGGCGTGGTGCCGGGGTGCGGGGTCGGGGGCCGTCCGGGCTGGAGGGCTGGGGTGCTGTTCAGCGGTGGTTCGCCGGTCGGCCCGGTGGCGGATGCGCAGGCCGACTCGGCGGTGGGTGCGCAGGTCGCCGGGCTGGTGGGCGGTGGGGGCGGTCGCAGGGGGACTCGCGCGGGCGCTCGCCCATGCCGTGCGGGTGCTCGCACATACGGATGTGAATCCACCCTCCGCAGCGTGCTAATCTTCTGCATGTCGGAAGGCGCTCGCACCACACAGTGAGAGACCCAAAGACAACACCCATGCGCGGGTGGCGGAATAGGCAGACGCGCTGGATTCAGGTTCCAGTGCCCGAAAGGGCGTGGGGGTTCAACTCCCCCCTCGCGCACCAGGGAGCACCGATGAAAGGTGCTTCTGAGTAACGACGAAACGGTCGTCATCGTGATCACGATGACGACCGTTTCGCTTTGTGTTTGATGCAGGCCAGGCGGGTTCCCGGGGTGGCTGCACGACTGCCAGCGGCTGGTGGCCGCTGGCAGTGGGGTGGAGCTTTTCGCCTGTTGTGGTGTGAGGTCTATCTCACACAGGAGTGAGGTGGCCTGTGGGGGTCCAGGTTCCCAGGGGTTTGGTGGGGCGTCTTCGGGTGGGTCTTCGCCGGGGCCGTGCGCCGACAGCGGGGAGGGTGTCAACCCAGCGGGTGAGTTTGCGCTGGTTGGCGTGGGCGAGCTGGAAGGCCAGGAGGAGGGTCTGGGCGGCGATGCCGCGGATGCGGCGGCGTCCTGCCTGCTCGATGGCTTCGTAGGCGGGGTCTTTGGCGTAGGAGTTGAAGGCTTCGACGCTGTTGCGGAGCCGGAAGTAGACGCGCTGCCAGTCTTCGCCGCCGTAGTCGAGGTCCTGCCGGTGCTGGGCACCCGCTTCGGGGTCGATGGTGATGCTGTGCTGGCGGCAGACGGTGAGTGGACCAGCCGGGGTGGGCTCAGGGTCGGCGAGCGGGAGGTGGGGTCGGGTGCCGAGGCTGCGGGGTTTGATCGGGCACTGGAGTTTCCCGGCACTGGCGGGACACATGAACCGTTGGTGGCCTTCGGCATCGGGATGCTGTTTGGGCATGAGCCGGAACGGGACGCGGGCGGCGATGCGCCGGGTCCAGGTCTCGCCGTCGATGCGTTTCGCGTGCAGGTCGGCGGTGGTGTCGATGAGGGGCTGGGGGATGGCGGGGCAGTACCAGGTGCCTTCGATCATGAGGGCGCCGGCGTGCCCGGCCTGGATGCCGAGCTGGTCGGTGCGGTAGTCGAAGACCATCCGGTAGCCCAGGGCGCGGGCGGGCAGCTGGAAGGCGTCGGGTGCGGTGTTGTTGTAGGCGCGGTCGCCGGCCAGGTAGCCGGGGCGATGGCCGCGGACGCGTACGTCGGCGAGGACGTTGACGGCGTTGGGGCCCGGGCGGTGGCCGGGTTTGTCGAGGGTGAAGCCGACGACCAGGGCGGGCAGTTGTCCAGGGTCGGCGTGGCCCTGCGGTGTGGGACTGCCGTCGCGTCCCGGGTTGCGGGCGATGGCGAGGGTGGCGTCGTAGCCGAAGAGGTACTTCGCCCGCCGGGACGGCTTCTTGCTCTGCTTGCTCCCGCTGTTCTTGGCATGGGGATTGGCCGGTGCGGTGGCGTCGTCGGGGTCGCGGTGGTCGCCCTCGCGGACGTACCAGCCCGCGTCCGGGTCGGTCGCGGTGACTGGGCCGGTGGTGCGGGTGCCGCGGGCGAAGGTGCGTACAGGGGTGGCGTCCAGGGCGATGGAGCCGTCCCAGCGCTCGTCCAGCAGGTGCCGGGCCGGAGTCAGGGAGTCCTCGATGAGCAGGCCGACCGCCTTCTGCAGCCGTGTTGCCCGTTCCGCCAGGTCCCTGGTGCCGGCTGCCAGCGCGATGCGGTCGGCCTCGGCCCGGTCCAACTGCCGGTTCTTGGGCAGCGGGGACGGATCGAGAGCGTCGAGAAGGGTGTGGAAGAGACGCCGGGCGCAGGCGTATGCGGCCTCGAAGCCGCGGTCGGTCTCGGGGCGTTCGGGAATGCGGAAACGGGTGCGCATGCCGGGACTGATCCGGTACTGGAGCAGATCGGTGGTGCGGTCCAGCAGCACGGCGCCGTCGTGCCGGTCCGCACACAGCTGCATCCCGGTCAAAAGCCCTTCCAGAGTGAGCAGCCGGGGCCGTCCGGTGTCGCGGGCCACAAGCGGCTCAAGGAGGTCGAGCAGACCGCCTCCATGCAGCCGCTCGCACGCCGTGATGACGTCGGCGTCGGCGATGCGGGCGTGTCCGCGCCGCGCGACGGCGAAGTGGCCGGTGTGTGAGGCGACGGTCATGCCGTGCCGCGCAGCAGCTCGGCAGCGGCCTGGGCGTGGGCGGGGCGCGCGAAGGGCAGCACCCGGGACAGGCCGTGCAGCGTTTGCACCCCGGAAGCGGCCACGATCACGGTCAGCGGCAGCCCTTCGTCGATCAGCGCGACCAGCCACGTCGCCCGGGCCCTGCCCATCGACAGTGCGGGCACCTTGGGGTCCTTCACGGTGCGGGCCAGGAAGTTGGTCACCGTGTTCTTTCCCCGGGCCATCGCCGCCGGACGGAACAGGTAACTGGTCTGTCCCTCCCGTACGGCTGCCTCGGCCTCGTCGGCCAGTACCCGCTCGATCCGGCGCCGGCACACCACCAGGCGCTGCCGCGGCCCACGCACCGCCACGGTCACCGGACTGTCCGCTCCGACGGTGCGGACGTCGTGCGCCCGCACCGGTACGACTTCCGCGGAGTCCAGGCCCACGCCCAGCCCGAGCGCCAGCAGGACACGGCACCCCGAGCGCAGGGCCATCGTCGGCTGGCCCGCTGCCCAGCCCCACAATGCGGCCTGCTCGGTGGGGCTGTAGGGGCGCGATGCGTCCGAGGCGGACAGCTTCGCTGGCATCCCCGTCACCAGCGGCGGCCCGATCACGGCCTCTCGCAGCCGCAGCAGCCGCGAGCGGTAGTTACCCCGCGTCGCCTCGCCCACCCCGGGACAGCCCACCTGGACGAACCGCTCGATGAACTCCGCCGACAGCCACACCCTCGCAGACGACTCCATCCCCTGGTCGTCTGCGAACAGCGCCAACTTCGCCAGCACACCCAGCAGTTCCGTGGTCTTGTACGGCAGCAGCGGGTCTGCTTCCCGCACGATCTGCCGCACCAGCGGCGCGACCCGCCCCCACCTAGGTCCCGCCGCGCGCGGTACGTAGGAATCGATGTGCCCCAAGATCACGTACCGCCATGCGTAGACGCCAGCCGCAGGGGTGCTACTTGGCTCGCACGCTAGCGCACTCGCAGCCCCCACCGCCGGGGATCCGGACAATCGTGGTCCACACTGGGCGCCGTGGCTGCCAACTTCTCCCGCGCGAAAGGCCCGCGCGGATTCGTGCTCTCCGGGCAGTGGCCTCATGCCGACCTCGCCGACCACCACGGCGCCCGCGTCGCCCAGGCCCTCTCACGACGGCTTGCCGACGCGATGCACCACCGCGGACTGTCCGCGAACCGCCTCGCGGCCGCAGCAGACGTCAACCGCCAGACCATCGCCAACGTCCTGGCCGGGACCGGCTGGCCCGACCTGCTGACCATCGCCAGCCTCGAACTGGCACTGGATACCGACCTCTGGCCGGGGCGGCGCATATGAAACCGGAGGAGTCCACACGAGGCAGCATGGAAGGAACTGGGGAACAGCGGCACGGAACGTACTTCCTTCGAGCGAAGAGAATACGGATTCCACGCGAAGCCGCCCCACCGCAATGAACCAGACGGTAAATTGAGCAGCGACGCGTGAATCCCGGGACTTTGGTAGGTCAGTGGCTTCCGCATCACGGCCGCCGTCGGCCCGCGAAAACCGACGGCGGCCATCTTTGTCTCCGGCTGCTAGAAGAAGGTCTGGTCTCCGGCCTCTTCCAAGTAGTACGTCGAGGTGTTGGGGTTCTTGCGCACCGCACCTGCCCGGACGAACTCGTCCATGCTGGTCCGCAAGCTCTTTACGTTCTCGATCCGCAGAGCCCGCGCGATGTCCCGGACCTTCCAGTGCCGACGAGGCTGCTGCCCGAGAAGCTGCAGCACCTGCTCGCGGCGCGAGGGCGATGCTTCGGCCTGCTCGGGACCGCCGTCGGCAGACCTCTGCTGGCTGCCGCGCTTGGCACCCTCTGCGGATTCGCGTGGACGGGGAACGCCGTGCTCGGCGATGTAGCGCAAGTTATCGGTCGAGGTCGCGATCTTCTGCAGCTCTTTCACGATCCCAGCCATTACCCGCAATTTCCCGCGAGTCTCATCCATCTCTTGCTGGAACTTCGGAAGGAAAGCCTGTGGATCCTTGGCGGCTTCCTCTAGCGGTAGGTCAGTAAACATAAGCCTGACGGTATCTGACCCGAGATGGCAAAAACGAACCCGACGGCCAACTCCCACCCGAAAGAAGTAGCATAAGGAAAGGAAATGACCTGTATCTGGCCTGCATGTCAGCCCTGCCTGCGTGCCTCTTGCTTCTCAATTTCCGAATGCGCAGAAATGCCTGGAAAGGGGGCAACGGGAAAGGAAAGGTAATCTGCCCTCCGGTGTCAGGGGCGGAGGAAGGTAAGCGGGCGGCGACACAAGGCGCCAGGCTTGTCCGACTGCCCCACACGGGGCGCCAACGTGCCAGCAGGTCTACCGCTGTGACACGGTTTGGCAGGACACCGGCACAAGCTGGGCCATGACAGGGCTGTTTCCCCCTGTGCCGACAGGGGCGCGCACACCTTCGGTACGTCCCTCGGCGCTGTGGAGTCCGTGAGCTGTGCCCCGCGCCCGCCGCCCCGAGACCGCCCTGCCCGACGGGAAACGTTCAACCTGAACGCGGGAATCGCTCCCAGGCCCGCCTGGAACATGGCTGGTCAGATGCTTCCGTCGGTGCCCCACCAGTGAAGACCCCAGTTCATCTGGGGTCTTTCTGTTTTTCCTGGACTTGTGCCGGGGTGCCGGGCGCCCTGGTGCCGGGCCGAGGTGGGGCTGCGGGCCTGACCCGGCGGGCCCGGCCGGTGAGGGCCGGACTGTGCTGGAGGTCGCTTCGGTCCGTCGCTGGCGCGTGCGGTCGGTCGTCTTTCTGTCGAGTCTGGCGAGGCGTCCATCCCCCTCCGGATCGGTGATGTATGTCACGCGGTGGCTCGTGTGAGCGCCCGGCCGAAGTTATCCACAGGCTGTGACGAGGATTCGCTCGCGGCGGTACGGTCGAAGCCAGTTGATGTTCGCGACGCCGCGCTACGGCTCCGCCCCAGACGGGGCGCACGCGCCGACGTGGCCACGCGGACGCCGGAATTCGGGGGGCGATGGCCGTGACTGAGACGACTGACACATCCGGCTTGGGCGGGTCGCTCGGCGGTGGGGCGGGCACGTCTGGTGTTGGAGCCGGGGCCGGGGCCGGGGCGGTGGTGCCGGGGCCGCGGGAGCCGGAAGGGGCCCGGCGGTTGCCGCACGTGGACGGCTTCGCCCGCCTGCCCGCGCACGGTGCGGGCCACCACCCGCGGCCCAAGCAGGAAGGCAAGGCCCTGCGCACCCGCGTCCCGCGCTCCGCACACGCGGAGTACGTGGAGGACGACCACCGCCCCGACCCCCTCGCCGTCCTGGCCGAGACCAACAAGGGCCGGATCCCCGAGCTCACCCCCATCCGCACCGGCAGGATGGCCGCGACCCCCTTCGCCTTCCTGCGGGGCGCCGCCGGACTCATGGCGTACGACCTCGCGCGCACCCCCACCACCGGCATCGGCGCACAGATCTGCGGCGACGCCCACGCGGCCAACTTCGGGCTCTACGGAGACGCGCGCGGCGGCCTCATCATCGACCTGAACGACTTCGACGAAACCGTGCACGGCCCCTGGGAGTGGGACGTCAAACGCCTGGCCACCTCCCTCGTCCTCGCGGGCCGCGAGGCGGGCGCCACCGAGGACACCTGCGAGGAAGCCGCCTACGACGCCGTCGGCGCGTACCGCCGCACGATGCGGCTCCTCGCCAAACTCCCGGTCCTCGACGCGTGGAACGCGATAGCCGACGAGGAACTGGTCTCCCACACCGACGCACGCGACCTGCTCGGCACCCTCGACCGGGTCGCGGAGAAGGCCCGGCAGAACACGAGCGCCCGCTTCGCGGCCAAGTCGACCGAGCCCGTCCCCACCGCCGGGGACGACCACGGCGGCGTCATCCCTCGGCGCTTCGTCGACGCGCCTCCGGTCCTGCGCCGCATACCGGACGCCGAGGCCGCGGCGGTAGCCCTGGCCCTTGGCGAGTACCGGAGCACGCTGTCGGCGGACCGGCTGCCCCTGCTCGCGCGCTATGCGATCCAGGACGTGGCGTTCCGCGTCGTCGGCACGGGAAGTGTCGGGCTGCGCTCCTATGTGGTGCTGCTCCTGGACCACCGGGGCGAGCCGCTCGTCCTCCAGGTCAAGGAGGCGTGCCCCTCGGCGCTGCTGTCGCACCTGCCGATGGCCGGGTTCAAGGAGCAGGAAGCCGCCCACGAGGGGCGGCGCGTGGTGCTGGGACAGAAGCGGATGCAGGTCGTCAGTGACTTCCTGCTCGGCTGGACCACGATCGCCGGACGCCCCTACCAGGTGCGGCAGTTCAGAAACCGCAAGGGCAGCGTCGACCCGGCCGCGCTCGCCGCCGACCAGTTGGACGACTACGGCCGCATGACCGGCGCTCTGCTGGCTCGCGCCCATGCCCACAGCGCGGACCCCCGGCTCATAGCAGGCTACTGCGGCAAGAACGACGAACTGGACAAGGCGATAGCCGACTTCGCGATGACGTACGCCGACCGCACAGAGGCAGACCACGCCCGACTTGTCGCCGCCGTGCGCGAGGGACGGGTGGCTGCGGAGGCGGGCGTTTGAGGGGTGGGTGGGGCGAGGGCGTGTCTGTAGTGGTGATGGGCTGACACAGCGGACACGGTCTGGGGGCAGGGTGTGTTCGAAGGGCTGGGCGTGGGGGCTGAGGGGGAGGGAGGGGGGGAGGGGGAGGGGCCCCGGAGGTCGGGATCTGGGAGGGGGCTAGCTCCGGGTGTGGCCTACGCTGGGCTGGTGACGAGCCCGGAAGCCGAGCAGGTGCCAGACGAGACGCCGGAGGGCGCGCCGCCCGAGGGTGGTGCGCGGCCCGAGGCGCGGCTTGAGAGGGCTGTGCGGGCGGCCGAGCAGGCGTTGATCGAGTACGAGATCGCGGTGGAGACGTTCCGGGTCGAGGTGGAGAACTTCTCCCGGCTGCATCACCAGCGGCTCGGCCCGATGTACGCGCGCCTCGACGAGCTGGACGCGCAGATCGCCGAGGCGGTGGCGGCGCGGTCCGGTGATCCGGAGGACCGGCGCAAGGCCGATGAGGCGCGGGCGCGGGTGCTGCCGATGCCGGGGGTCGATGAGCTGTTCCACGGCTGGATGGACGGTGACGGGCTGCCGCCCGAGGCCGCCGCGATGCTGACCGATCAGTCGGTGCGGCCGCCGCAGCGGGTGCGGCCGAGTGACGAGGCCCGCAAGCTCTACCGGGAGCTGGCGCGCAAGGCGCACCCCGATCTCGCGCAGGACGAGCAGGAGCGGGAGCGGCGTGACGGGTTCATCGCCCGGGTGAACGCGGCGTACGGCCGTGGTGACGAGGCGTTGCTGCGGGAGCTCCTGGAGGAGTGGGACGCGGGGCCGGTGCCCGAGGATCAGCGGCCCAGCCCCAGCGAAGAGCTGTACGTCCGGCTCGAGTGGCTGGCGCAGCGCAAGGAACTCCTCTCGGTGGTCGCGCGGGAGCTGGAGGAGAGTGCGATCGGCGCGATGCTGAAGCTGGCGCCCGACGACCCCGACCGGTTGCTGGAGGAGATCGCCGAGCAGTTGCTCGCGCAGGTCGCGGAGCGTGAGGCGGAGCTGGAGCGGCTGACCGCGACGTGAGCGGCGGCGGCCGGGTGGCTGCGGTGGCCCGGCGGCTGCGGGCGGTCGGGCGGGGCTGTGGCGCGGGGTCGGGTAGCGTCGGTGGCATGGAATTCGGTTCTGGTGTGCCCACGGTCACGGTCGCTGATCTCTCGGACGGCGACTTTCTGCTCGACGTCCGTGAGGACGATGAGTGGCAGGCTGGCCACGCGGCGGATGCGCTGCACATTCCGATGAGTGAGTTCGTTTCCCGTTTCGGGGAGTTGACTGAGGCGGCGCCGCAGGACGGCAGGGTGAACGTGATCTGCCGGTCCGGGGGCCGTTCGGCGCAGGTGACGATGTACCTCGCCCAGCAGGGCATCGACGCGGCCAACGTGGACGGTGGCATGCAGGTCTGGGAGGCCTCCGGCAAGCCTGTCGTCGATGACAAGGGACAGCCGGGCACCGTGATCTAGGGCGCTGCCGCCGCTGGCTCTCTCCCGCGCGGGCCGCGTGCCCCGTCGGGTGGGCCACGGCCGCTGTCGCGTGTCGACTCAGCCGAGGGCGTGGGCGGCGAGTACGTCGCCCAGTGCTTCCTCGTGGGCTGCCGCCGGGCCGAGGGAGAGCTCCAGGTGCTTGGCCCAGGCGTGGTAGCGGTGCAGGGGGTAGTCGGTGTCGGCGCCGAAGCCGCCGTGCAGGTGTTGTGCGGTCTGGACGACGCGGCGTACGCCGTCCGAGGCCCAGGCCTTGGCCACGGCGATGTCGGCGGCGGCAGGGAGCAGCCCGTCGCCGGGGGCCGTGCGGTCCGGTGTGCTGAGGCGCCAGGCGGCCTGCCAGAGGGTCGCTTCCATCGCGCGCAGGTCGATGTAGCGGTCGGCGGCCTGGACCGCGACGGCCTGGAACGTGGCGATGGGGTGGCCGAACTGCTCGCGCTTTCCGGCGTATTCGCTGGTCATGCGCAGCACCCTGGTGCCGAGGCCGAGCGCGAGCGCGCAGGTGCCGGTAGTGAGCAGGTCGCGTAGGAAGTCCCAGGCCCCGTCGGCGGCGATGAGGTCGGAGTGGGCGACGCGTACGGAGTCCACGTGCAGCTCGCCGAGGCGTTCGCCGCTGGTGGAGATCTGCTCGGCCAGGCTCAGGCCCGGGGCGGTGCGAGGGACGACGGCGAGGACGGTGCGGCCTTCGGGGGCGGTGGCCGGTACGAGGACGAAGTCGGCGTTGTACGCCCAGGCCACGGCGGTCTGGACGCCATCGAGGAGCCAGTCGGCGCCGTCGGGCCGTGCGGTGACGGCGAGCTCGGCTCCGTCGTGTCCGGTGCGGCCGTGCGCGGCCACGGTCAGGACGACCTCGCCCCGAGCGGCCCTCGTGAGGATCCGCTGCTTCAACTCGTCGCTGCCGTAGGTCTGTACGGCGTACGCGGCGGCGCTGGACTCCAGGAGTGGGACGCGGGCGAGTACCTTCGCGGATTCGCGCAGGACGAGGCAGAGCGCGATGGCGTCGAGGCCGGAGCCGCCGTACTCGGGGGCGAGGAGCAGGCTGAGCAGGTCGGCCTCGGCGAGCTTGGCCCACAGGGCGCGGTCGAAGTCGTCGGCGACGGCCCCCGGGGCGAGGGAGGGGCTGGGCACGCCGTCGGGTGCGACGTCGGCGAAGACCGCCTGGGCCGCTTCGAGTGCTGCCTGCTGCTCCTCGGTGAAGGTGAAGTCCACTGGTCGTCCTCCCGCGCGCCGGCCTGGTCGTGTCCGTTCGCCCCGTCACCGTGTCTGACGGGCCGTCAAGATAGAACAGGTTCTAGCGGATGGGAACAGTCGCTGCCACCAGTGGTGGGCACATCCGCGCGGCAGCGGTCGGCTCAGCGGTCGAAGTCCAGCTCCACCTTGTCCGTGGTCGGGTGGGACTGGCAGGCCAGGACGTATCCGGCCTCGGTCTCCTCCGGCTCCAGCGCGAAGTTCCGGTCCATGCGGACGTCACCGGAGACCTTGAAGGCCCGGCAGGTGCCGCAGACTCCGCCCTTGCAGGCGAACGGCGCGTCCGCGCGGTTGCGCAGCACCGTGTCGAGGAGCGTCTCTCCCGGCTGTACCGGCCAGGTGCCGGAGCGGCCGTCGAGGGTCACGGTGACGGTGCTGTGCTCGCGCACCGGTGCGGCCGCGGCGGCCGTGGGGGCGTCGTCGACGTGGAATATCTCCTCGTGGATGCGGCGGCGGTCCACGCCGAGGGAGCGCAGGGTCCGCTCCGCGCTCTGCACCAGGCCGTACGGGCCGCACAGGAACCAGCCGTCGACCTCGGGTACCGCCAGCAGCGCGGGCAGCAGGGCCGCGAGCCGCTCCTGGTCGAGCCGCCCGGAGGTGAGCCCGGCCTGCTGCTCCTCGCGGGAGAGCACCGTCACCAGCTGGAACCGGTCAGGCCAGCGGTCCTTGAGGTCGGCGACCTCCTCGAGGAACATCGTGGACGCCGTGGTGCGGTCGCTCCGGATGAGGCAGAACTGGGCACGCGGCTCCCGCTCCAGGAGCGTGGTGACGATGGAGAGCACCGGGGTGATGCCGCTGCCGCCGACCACCGCCGCGTACCGGCCGGGGGCGGGGTCCAGGGTGAAGCGGCCCGCGGGGGTCATCACCTCCAGCTCGTCGCCCACGGCTATTTCCTTGTGCGCGTACGTCGAGAAGGCGCCGCCGTCCACCACGCGCACACCGACCCGCAACGTCCTGGGGGCTTCGGCGTCCTGGGGGGCGGGTGCCGGGGAGCAGATCGAGTAGGTCCGCCGGATCTCCACGCCGTCGACGACGCGGCGCAGGGCGAGGTGCTGGCCCGGGGTGTAGCGGTAGTCCTCGCGCAGGTCCGGGGGGACCTCGAAGGTCAGGGCCACGGAGTCGTCGGTGAGCTGCTCGACGGCCGCTACGCGCAGCTGGTGGAAGCGCGCCATCACAGCTCCTTGAAGTGGTCGAAGGGTTCACGGCAGGCCACGCAGCGGCGCAGCGCCTTGCAGGCCGTGGACGAGAAGCGGCTGAGCAGCTCGGTGTCGGTGGAGCCGCAGTGCGGGCAGTGGACGGCGAGGGTGAGCGGAACGGGCCCTTCGGCGGCGTGCGGGCGGGGCGGGGCGATGCCGAACTCGGCGAGCTTGCGGCGGCCTTCGGCGCTGATGTCGTCCGTGGACCAGGCCGGGGAGAGCACCGTACGCACCTGGACGTCGGCCACGCCGTGCTCGTGGAGGATCTGCTCTATGTCGGCGGACATGGCCTCGATCGCGGGGCAGCCGGTGTACGTCGGCGTCAGCTCGACCTCGACCCGGCCGGGGCCGCTGGCGTGGACGGCACGGACCACGCCGAGCTCGGCGAGGGTCAGGACGGGCAGCTCGGGGTCGGGCACCGAACCCGCCAGGGCGAGCAGGCGCGCTTCGAGGGCGGTGGGCGCGACGCTCACCATGACGCCCCCGGGTGGCTGCGGTGCAGGTGCTGCATTTCGGCGAGCATCCGGCCGAACGGCTCTGTGTGCAGGCCCTCGCGCCCCGCGCCCGCTGTCCAGGCCCCGCTCTGTGGGCCCTCCGGGACGGTGAGCGTGGCCTTCTCGATGACTCCGGTGATCGTGGCGGTCCACTGCTCGCGCAGCGTCTGCCAGGCGATGTCCAGGCCGGGTACCGGCTGGAACAGCTCTCCCGTGAACCGCCACAGGGCGTCCAGGCCGCGCTGCATCCGCTGGTGGCTCTCCGCCGTGCCGTCGCCGAGCCGGAGCGTCCACTGCTCGGCGTGGTCCTGGTGGTAGGCGACTTCCTTGGCGGCCTTCGCGGCCAGGGGCGTCAACTCGCTGTCCGTGGTGGCCAGCTGGGTGTACAGCAGGTTCTGGTACACGGAGAAGTAGAGCTGGCGGGCGATGGTGTGGGCGAAGTCGCCATTGGGCTGCTCGACCAGCTGGACGTTGCGGAAGGCGCGCTCCTCGCGCAGGAACGCCAGCTCGTCCTCGTCGCCCGCGAGGGACAGCAGGATGCGGGCCTGGCCGAGGAGGTCCAGGGCGATGTTCGCCAGGGCGACCTCTTCTTCGAGGACGGGGGCGTGGCCCGCCCACTCTCCCAGGCGGTGTGAGAGCACCAGTGCGTCGTCGCCGAGGGCGAGGGCCGCGACGTCGGCGGTGCGGGGCGTCGTGGTCACAGGTGCTTCACTCCTTCCGGGATGTCGTAGAACGTCGGGTGGCGGTACGGCTTGTCGGCGGCCGGGTCGAAGAAGGAGTCCTTCTCGTCCGGGGACGACGCGGTGATCTCGGCGGAGGGCACGACCCAGATGGAGACGCCTTCGCTTCTGCGGGTGTACAGATCACGGGCGTTGCGCAGGGCCATGTCGGCGTCCGGGGCGTGCAGGCTGCCCGCGTGGGTGTGCGAGAGGCCGCGGCGCGAGCGCACGAACACTTCCCACAGGGGCCATTCGGTCGAGCTGCTCATGCGGTCGCCTCCGCGGGGGTGCCGAGCGCCGCGGGGCGGCGGTTCTTGTCGTGGTCGCTGTACTTGGCGGCATACGCCGCTGCCGCGTCGCGCACCCAGGCGCCTTCCTCGTGGGCGCGCCTGCGCTGGGTGATGCGCTCCTCATTGCACGGGCCGTTGCCCTTGAGGACCGACCAGAATTCGCTCCAGTCGATGGGGCCGAACGCGTGGTGTCCCCGCTCCTCGTCCCATCGCAGGTCGGGGTCGGGCAGGGTGAGGCCGAGGGACTCGGCCTGGGGGACGCAGATGTCCACGAAGCGCTGACGCAGCTCGTCGTTCGAGTGGCGCTTGATCTTCCAGGTCATGGACTGCTCGGAGTGCGACGACTCGGCGTCCGGGGGGCCGAACATCATCAGGGACGGCCACCACCAGCGGTCCACGGCGTCCTGGGCCATGGCGTGCTGCTCGGGGGTGCCGCGGCTGAGGGCCAGCAGCAGTTCGTACCCCTGGCGCTGGTGGAAGGACTCTTCCTTGCAGACGCGGACCATCGCGCGTGCGTACGGGCCGTACGAGCAGCGGCACAGGGGGACTTGGTTGGTGATCGCCGCGCCGTCGACGAGCCAGCCGATGGCGCCTACGTCCGCCCAGGTCAGCGTCGGGTAGTTGAAGATCGATGAATACTTCTGGCGGCCCGAGTGCAGCTTGTCGAGCAGCTCGTCGCGGCTGACGCCGAGCGTCTCCGCCGCGCTGTACAGATACAGGCCGTGGCCCGCCTCGTCCTGGACCTTGGCCATCAGGATCGCCTTGCGGCGCAGCGAGGGGGCGCGCGTGATCCAGTTCGCCTCCGGCTGCATGCCGATGATCTCGGAGTGCGCGTGCTGCGCGATCTGGCGCACGAGCGTCGCGCGATAGGCGTCGGGCATCCAGTCGCGGGGCTCGATGCGCTCGTCGGCCGCCACGGCGGCGTCGAAGAGGGCCTCGAGCTCGGCGGTGTCCGGGACGGCGCCGGTGGCCGTGGGGCCGGGCGCGGCCCTGTCCGTCGCCGCGTCGGGCGCCTGGTGCGCTGTCGCCATCTCGGTCCCCCTCGACCTCGGGCAGTCTCTGCGTCCTCCGGCGACCTCCCGACCGATCGTTCGGTCCGCCGGAATTCAATGGTGCGGCGCCTCGCCATAAGGTGTCAACCCTGTGGATAACCTCCGTGCCGCTGTGCCTGGCGGGCGGGCCTGAGTACGGTTCCGGCGGCAGGGTTCGGTGCGGGAACGGGAAACGGGACGGAATGGACGCCTACGACAAGGGCCCGCGGGACGGGCCTGTCGGGCCTGACGGGTCCCCTGTGCCGGACGGGGCCGACGGGCCTTCCGCGCCGGACGAGGCCGTTGCGCCTTCAGCGTCGGGTGGTGCTGAGCAGACTCCCGGGGTGAGGGAGGTGCAAGAGGTCCATGGGGCGCCTGCGGCGGATGAGCTGCTCGGGACGGATGAGGCATCCGTGAGGGATGGGGCGCACGAGGCCGACGAAGGCCCCACGACCGATAGCGGTTCCCGCAGCGGTGGCGTCTCTTCGGTCGACGGTGGCGTCTCTTCCGTTGACGGTGCCGTTGTGACGGGTGGTGCCTCTGCGGCCGATGGCGCCCCTGCGGCTGATGGCACCCCTGCGATGTGTTGTGGTGCCCCTTCAGCCGACCGCGCTTCCTCCGCGGATGGTGCTCCTTCGGCCGACGGAGGCTTCCCCGCTGACGCTGGCTCGGGGGCCGAGGCGGACTCCGTGGCGCCGCAGGAGTCCTCGACCGCGGGTGCTCCTCAGAACAGCGGCGGCCCCCCGCCCGGCGTCCCCACCGGCCTCGACCTCCCCACCGGCCCCGGATCCGGCCCCGGCCTGCCCACAGGAATCGCCGGTCTCCCCCGTGGCTACCAGCTCGTCGCCGCCCTCGCGCTCGCGTTGATCGCCGTCACCGTCTGCGTGCACCTGGGGATGTTGTTCCTGCACGTCGCCCCGGCGAACACGGTGAGCAAGGAGCACGGCAAGAAGATCTACGACTGGGTGTATCCAGAGTTCGAGCAGAACTGGAAGCTGTTCGCCCCCAATCCGCTGCAGCAGAACGTCGCGGTGCAGGCCCGCGCGCAGCTGCGTACCGCCGACGGCGGCCGCCGGGTCACCCGCTGGTACGACCTGTCGGCGCAGGACGGCGCGGCCATCGACCACAATCTCCTGCCGAGCCACACCCAGCAGAACGAACTGCGCCGGGCCTGGGACTTCTTCGTGTCCACGCACGACGCGCAGAATCGTCCCACCGGTCTGCGCGGCGAGATCTCCGAGCGCTACGTCCGCCGCATCGTGCTGCTGCGCATCGACCGCCACGAGCCGCTCGCGCGCGGTGAGGCGATCGACCAGGTGCAGGTCCGCTCGCGGACGACGGGCGTACGGCCGCCGAAGTGGAGCGACGAGAAGAACAACGCCAAACCGGTCCTCCGGTTGCTGCCGTGGTGGTCGGTGACCCCGGACGACCTGCCGCTGGCCGACGACACGCGCGCGAGGCGGGACGTCGCCGAGGGGAGTGGTGCCCGGTGAGCCGCCCGAAGGAGCGTCAAGTGCCGCGTCTCGAACCGCTCGCGCGGGGGCTCCAGCGCGTCACCGCGCAGGCCCTCGGGCCGTACCAGAGCGCGGTGGTCCGCATCGGCTTCGCGGCGACGTGGCTGCTGTTCCTGCTGCGCGAACTGCCGCACCGGAACGAGCTGTACGGGCCCGACGGCCCGTGGGGCTGGGACATGGCGCGCCAGGTGCTCTCCGAGAACGACGCCTTCACGGTGCTCATGTGGTCCGACGCGCAGCTCTGGTTCCAGTTCGTCTACGGCTTCGCCATGCTCACCAGCGCGCTGCTGCTGGTGGGATGGCGTACGCGGACCATGTCCGTGCTGTTCATGATCGGTGTCCTCTCGCTGCAGAACCGCAGCATCTTCATGGGCGACGGCGGCGACAACGTCATCCATCTGATGGCGATCTACCTGGTGTTCACGCGCTGCGGCCAGGTGTGGTCCCTGGACGCGCGACGACGGACACGCGCGCGTGCGGACGGCGTGGACCGGGTCGGTCCCGCGCTGTGGGGGGCGCTCGGGCTCGCGCTGGCTCTCGTGACGGGCATGGATGAGTTCGGCTGGTTCTGGCTGGTGCTCTTCTGGGGGCTGTGGGCGTCCCAGGGCCTGTGGTGGGCCGCCGGACGGCACGCGCCGCGCGGGGCGCCGCGGCTGCTGCTCGACGTCGTGGCCAACCTCGTGCACAACGCGGCCCTGCTCGTGATCATGGTCGAGGCGTGTCTGATCTACGCGACGGCGGGCTGGTACAAGATCCAGGGCAGTCGCTGGCAGGACGGGACGGCGGTCTACTACCCGCTGAACCTGGATTACTTCTCGCCCTGGCCCGCGCTGTCGGAGCTGCTGTCCTCGCACGGCGTGATGATCATGATCATCACCTACGGGACAGTCATCGTGCAGGTCGCCTTCCCGTTCACTCTGCTCAACCGGCGCGTCAAGAACGTGCTGTTGACGTTGATGATCTGTGAGCACGCCGTCATCGCCGTGGTCCTCGGCCTGCCGTTCTTCTCGCTCGCGATGATCGCGGCCGACGCGGTGTTCCTGCCGACGTCGTTCCTGCGGCGGCTCGGGACGTGGGCGGCACGCGCGCGTGGTGGGCTGTCCGCCCGTCTGCCGCTGTCCCGCCTCTCCCGGGGCTCCGGCCCTGCCCGGGCCCCTGCGGAGCCGCAGACGGCCCCGCAGGGCGGCCGGAGCGCACAGGAGGGCGCCGAGCACGCGCGCGTAGGCTTCGGTGCATGAGCGGTACGGATGAGGGCGACGGGCCGGGCACGGCGGACGCGGTGCGTGTGTGGCGCGGGCTCGCCGCTACGTCGGTGCTGCTGGACGGCTTTCACGCGCTGAAGCACGCGCTGCGCTTCGGCGCGCGGGTCCCGGTGGCGCTGACCAGTGACAAGGCGGCCGCGCTCGCTCTTGCGGAGGACCTCGCGCCGGACGTCACGGACGCGCTCGACGGGCTGCTCGCCGAGACCGACGACGCGACGCTGCGCGCCCTGGTGCCCCGGCTGCACCCCACCGCGGTGGCCGCTCTGGCGGTACGTCCGTCGCGCGCCGCCAACCTGGAGGTGCTGGCCCGCAGGCCGAGGACCGCGCCCGTCGTCGTCCTGGACGATCCGCGCAACCTCGGCAACGCCGGGGCGGTGATCCGGCTCGCCGCGGGCTTCGGCGCGGCGGGCGTGGTGACCACCGGCACGCTCGACCCCTGGCATCCCACGGTGGTCCGTGGCGGTGCGGGGCTGCACTTCGCCACGGCGGTGGAGCGCCTGGACGTCGACGAGCTGCCCCCGGGCCCCGTGTTCGCCCTCGACGCCGAGGGCGAGGACATCCGGGGGCTCAAGCTCCCCGACGACGCCGTCCTCGCCTTCGGGTCCGAGCGCAGCGGTCTGTCTCCGCAGCTGCGGGCCCGCGCCGAGCACTTGGTGTCCCTGCCGATGCGGCCGCAGGTCTCCAGCTACAACCTGGCGACGAGCGTCGGCATGACGCTGTTCCACTGGTCGTCGCTCCACGGCCCGGCGGACGGACCGCCGGGGGCGAAGGACTGAGCCTCCGCCCCCGCGGCCCCGGGCCCGGGGCCGTGCGCTCACGCCTCCTTGCGGATCTCCACCACGCGGAAGCGGTTGGCCACGAAGGCGCTGTCGCACAGCGCGGCGTTCGCGGCGGGGTTGCCGCCGGAGCCGTGGAAGTCCGAGAACGCCGCGGTCTGGTTCACATAGACCCCGCCGGTCAGGTTCAGCGACAGCTGGGCGCTCTCCTCCAGGCAGGCCTCCTCGACGGCGGAGGTGACGTCCGCGGAGGTGGTGTACGCGCCGACGGTCATGGCGCCCTTGTCGCGCACCGTGCGCCGCAGCAGGTCCACCGCGTCCGCCGCGGAGTCCACGGCGACGGCGAACGACACCGGGCCGAAGCACTCGCTCAGATACGCGGCCTCGGCATCCGGCTTCGCGCCGTCCAGCTTCACGATCACCGGGGTGCGCACCACGGCGTCCGGGAACTCCGGGTTGGCGATCTCCCGCGAGGGCAGGGCGACTTCGCCGATGCCGGGCGCGGCGTCCAGGCGGGTCTTCACGTCCGGGTTGACCAGGGCGCCCAGGATGCCGTTGGCCCGGGCGTCGTCGCCCAGGAGGCCGCTCACCGCGGCGGCGAGGTCCGTGACCACCTCGTCGTACGACTTGGCGCCCGCGTCCGTGGAGATGCCCTCGCGCGGGATGAGGAGGTTCTGCGGGGTCGTGCACATCTGGCCGCTGTACAGCGACAGGGAGAAGGCGAGGTTCGCCAGCATGCCCTTGTAGTTGTCGGTCGACTCGATGACGACCGTGTTGACCCCTGCCTTCTCCGTGTAGACCTGCGCCTGGCGGGCGTGGGTCTCCAGCCAGTCGCCGAAGGCCGTGGAGCCCGTGTAGTCAATGATCTTGACCTCGGGGCGGACGGCGAGGGTCTTGGCGATGCCTTCGCCGGGGCGCTCGGCGGCGAGCGCGACCAGGTTCGGATCGAAGCCCGCCTCGGCGAGGACCTCGCGGGCGACCCGCACCGTCAGGGCGAGCGGGAGCACGGCGCGCGGGTGGGGCTTGACCAGGACCGCGTTGCCCGTGGCCAGGGAGGCGAAGAGGCCCGGGTAGCCGTTCCACGTCGGGAAGGTGTTGCAGCCGATCAGGAGGGCGATGCCGCGGCCGACCGGGGTGAAGCGCTTGGTGAGGACCAGGGGGTCGCGCTTGCCCTGGGGCTTGTTCCACTCGGCGGTGCCGGGGGTGCGGGCCTGCTCGGCATACGCGTACGCCACCGCTTCCAGGCCACGGTCCTGGGCGTGCGGGCCACCCGCCTGGAACGCCATCATGAAGGCCTGGCCACTGGTGTGCATGACCGCGTGCGCGAACTCGTGCGTGCGGGCGCTGATGCGCGACAGGATCTCCAGACAGACCGCCGCGCGCGCCTCGGCGCCCGCGTCGCGCCAGCCGGACAGGCCCGCGCGCATCGCGGGGAGCAGGGTGTCCACGTCCGGGTGCGGATACGTGATGCCCAACTCGGGGCCGAAGGGGGAGACTTCCGCGCCCGTCCAGTCGTCCGTGCCGGGCTGGTCGAGGTCGAAGCGGCCGTTCAGGAGGGACTCGAAGGCGGCCTTGCCTTCCGGCAGGCTCAGGCTGCCGTTCTCCCCATAGGCCTTGGGGTGCTCGGGGTGCGGCGACCAGTACGCGCGCGTGCTGATGGCCTCGAGGGCCTGGTCGAGCGTGGGCCGGTGCTTGGCGATCAGCTGGTGCGCGGTGACTTCGGCGGCCATGAGGGACCAACTCCTCGTCGAGTCAGCTCTCCTTCGAGCTGGCGAGCTGGGCAGGGACGGTGGGCAGGAACAGCTGGACAGAGCTAGAGTAACCGAACGATCGGTCGGGACAAGAGGGTCTGCCAAAGCTGTGGAAAACCTCCCCGCCCACCCCGAACCCCTGGCCAAGACCCTTGTGCGGGAGGATCGCGAGCATGACAGCACTCGATCTCAGCAGCCCGGTCGCCGTGGTCGGCACCGGCACCATGGGCCAGGGCATAGCCCAGGTCGCCCTGGTGGCGGGACACCCGGTGCGGCTGTACGACGCCGCGCCCGGCTTCGCGAAGACGGCAGCCGAGGCGATCACCGCCCGCCTTGACCGGCTGGTGGAGAAGGGCCGCCTCGACGCGGCCGCCCGTGCCGCGGCCGCCGGGCGCCTCACGGCGGTCGACGACCTGGCCGAGCTCGCCGGGTGCGGGCTCGTGGTCGAGGCCGTCCTGGAACAACTGGACGTCAAGCAGAAGCTGTTCCAGGACCTTGAGGGCGTCGTCTCCGAGGACTGTCTGCTCGCCACGAACACCTCGTCCCTGTCCGTGACCGCCATCGCGGGCGCGCTGACCGGGCCCGGCCGCTTCGTGGGCCTGCACTTCTTCAACCCGGCGCCGCTGCTGCCCCTCGTCGAGGTCGTCAGCGGCTTCGCGACCGACGAGACGGCCGCCACGCGCGCGTACGACACGGCGAAGGCCTGGGGCAAGACCCCGGTGCGCTGCGCCGACACCCCCGGGTTCATCGTGAACCGCGTCGCGCGCCCCTTCTACGCCGAGGCGCTGCGCGCGTACGAGGAGCGGGTCGCGGACCCGGCGACGATCGACGCCGTGCTGCGCGAGTGCGGCGGCTTCAGGATGGGCCCCTTCGAGCTCACCGACCTCATCGGTCAGGACGTGAACGAGGCCGTCACGCGCTCGGTGTGGGAGTCGTTCTTCCAGGACCCCAAGTTCACGCCGTCCCTCGCCCAGCGGCGCCTCGTCGAATCGCGCCGCCTGGGACGCAAGTCGGGCCAGGGCTGGTACGCGTACGGGGACGACGCCCCGCCCGCCGAGCCGCACACCGCGGAGCCCGCCGACGCACCGGCGGCCGTCACCCTGCACGGCGAGCTGTTCCAGGCCGCGGCCCTCGTCGGGCTCATCGAGGCCGCGGGCATCCGCGTGGACCGCGAGGAGTCCGCGTGCGCGCCCTACCCGGGCTGGATCGAGCTGCCCGGCGGAGCACGGCTCGCCCTCGTCTCCGGCACGTCCGTGCACGCCATGGAGATGCCCACGATCGAGTTCGACCTGGCCCTCGACTACGCGAGCGCCACCCGGGTCGCCCTCGCCCGTGACGTGCGGGTGAGCGATGGGGCCCTCAGCGAGGCCGTGGGCCTCTTCCAGGCGCTCGGCAAGAAGGTCAGCGTCATCCGGGCCACCCCGGGCATGATCGTGGCCCGTACCGTCGCGATGCTCGTGGACATCGCGCACGACGCCGTCGCGCGCGAGGTGGCCGACGCGGACGACGTCGACACCGCCATGCGCCTGGGCGTCAACTACCCGCGCGGACCGCTCTCCTGGGGGGCGGGGCTCGGCCTCTCCTGGGTGGCCCAGTTCCTCGACGACGTGCACAGCGAGTACCCCTCGGGGCGCTACGCCCCCTCTCCGGGGCTGCGCCTCGCGGCCGCTCAGGAGGAGAACGGATGACCACGGCGAGGCGCGACACCTACACCCCGCAGACCCTCCTTGAGGTCGCCGTGCGGGTCTTCAACGAGCGGGGCTACGACGGCACGTCCATGGAGCACCTCTCCAAGGCGGCCGGTATCTCCAAGTCGTCGATCTACCACCACGTCGCGGGCAAGGAGGAGCTGCTGCGGCGCGCAGTGAGCCGGGCGCTCGACGGCCTCTTCGCCGTCCTCGACGAGGAGCACGCGCGCGCGGGCAGGGCGGTGGACCGCCTGGAGTACGTCACGCGGCGCACCGTCGAGGTGCTGGTGGCCGAGCTGCCCTATGTGACGCTGCTGCTGCGCGTGCGCGGCAACACCGACACCGAGCGGTGGGCGATGGAGCGGCGCAGGGACTTCGACCACCAGGTCGCGGCGCTCCTCAAGGAGGCCGTGGCCGACGGCGATCTGCGCTCGGACGTCGAGCTGCGCCTCGCCACCAGGCTGCTCTTCGGAATGATCAATTCCATCGTGGAGTGGTACCGGCCGGACAGTCGTGGTGCCGTCGGCGGGACGGAAGTCGCTGAAGCAGTGGTGCAGTTGGCGTTCGCGGGGTTGCGTACGGATGGCTGAGAGCCGGTGGTACGCCGACGGCTGAACCCCGTCGGCGTACCACCGGCGCGTACGGTCGGCGCCTCAGCCCTCCGTCTCCAGGTCGTCCTCCTCGAAGACCAGCAGCGTGCGCGTGCTCAGGACCTCGGGGATGGACTGCAGACGGGTGAGCACCAGCTCGCGCAGCGCCCGCGTGTCGGGCGTGTGCACCAGGAGCAGTACGTCGAAGTCGCCGCTGACCAGGGCGATGTGTGACGCGCCCGGCAGCGTGCGCAGCTGGTCGCGGACCGTGCGCCAGGTGTTCTGGACAATCTTCAGGGTGATGTACGCGGAAGCGCCCTGGCCTGCCCGTTCGTGGTTGATCCGGGCGCCGAAGCCGCGAATGACTCCGTCCTCGATGAGCCGGTTGATGCGCGCGTAGGCGTTCGCCCGCGACACGTGGACGCGCTCCGCCACGGAACGTATCGAGGCGCGACCGTCCGTGTGCAGGATCTGCAGGATGTCGCGGTCGATGGCGTCCAGCGGACGGGGCGGCGGTTCCGGTCGGCTCCCGTCCTGCTTGTCGGCCATTCGTTCAGCTGCCATGTCCCCCCGCCTCCTTACCATGGACGTAATGCGTCCATCCCAGGCTGTGCAGAACCGTTTGTCCACAGCCTGGAGGTGCCTGTAGCCAAAATGTGCCAACGACCGAACAATCGGTAGGTGAGGCGCATCACATCGCCGCGCCTCTTTTGCAGCTCCCACGAGGAGACCGCTTCCCTCAGCATCCCCCCAGGAGGTGCCGTCATGACGGTCATGGAGCAGCGGGGCGCCTATCGACCCGCCCCGCCCCCCGCATGGCAGCTCAGGACCGACCCTGAGCCGCTGCTGCCCGACGCGGCGCCGTATCGGGTGCTCGGCACCGAGGCCGCCGCCTCGGCCGACGCGCAGCTGCTCCTGCGCCTGCACGCCGAACTGGTGCGTGGACGGCGGTACAACACCCAGGCGACGGCCCTCACCAAGCAGGGCAGGCTCGCGGTGTACCCGTCCAGCACCGGCCAGGAGGCGTGCGAGATCGGCGCCGCGCTCGCCCTGGAGGAGCGCGACTGGCTCTTCCCCAGCTATCGGGACACGCTCGCGGCCGTGGCGCGCGGCCTCGACCCGGTGCGCGCCCTGACGCTCCTGCGCGGTGACTGGCACACCGGGTACGACCCGCGTGAGCACCGGATAGCGCCCCTGTGCACGCCGCTTGCCACCCAGCTGCCGCACGCCGTGGGCCTCGCGCACGCCGCCCGCCTCAAGGGCGACGACGTGGTCGCGCTCGCCATGGTCGGCGACGGCGGCACCAGCGAGGGCGACTTCCACGAGGCGCTGAACTTCGCGGCGGTGTGGCGGGCACCGGTGGTCTTCCTCGTGCAGAACAACGGCTTCGCGATCTCCGTGCCGCTCGCCAAGCAGACAGCCGCCCCCTCCCTGGCGCACAAGGCCGTCGGCTACGGCATGCCGGGCCGCCTGGTGGACGGCAACGACGCGGTCGCGGTGCACCAGGTGCTCAGCGAGGCCGTGCGCCGCGCGCGCGAGGGCGGGGGCCCCACCCTCGTGGAAGCGGTGACGTACCGCTTGGAAGCGCACACCAACGCGGACGACGCCACGCGCTACCGTCAGGACGACGAGGTGGAGGCCTGGCGCGACCACGACCCGGTCCTGCTCGTGGAGCGGGAGCTGACCGCACGCGGGCTGCTCGACGAGGACCGCGCCGCCACGGTGCGCGAGAACGCCGAGGCGATGGCGGCGGACCTGAGGGAACGGATGAACCAGGACGCCGAGCTCGACCCGATGGACCTGTTCACCCACGTGTACGCCGAGCAGACCTCCCAACTGCGCGAGCAGGCCGCCCAGCTGCGGGCCGAGCTCGACGCCGAGACCGAGTCGGACGGAGCGGGCCGATGACCACTGTCGCCGTGAAACCGGCCACCATGGGGCAGGCGCTCGGGCGCGCCCTGCGCGACGCGATGGCCGACGACCCCACCGTGCACGTCATGGGCGAGGACGTGGGCACGCTGGGCGGCGTCTTCCGCGTCACCGACGGACTCGCCGCGGAGTTCGGCGACGACCGCTGCACGGACACGCCGCTGGCCGAGGCGGGCATCCTGGGGACGGCGGTCGGCATGGCGATGTACGGCCTGCGGCCCGTCGTGGAGATGCAGTTCGACGCGTTCGCCTACCCCGCCTTCGAGCAGCTGATCTCGCACGTGGCGCGGATGCGCAACCGCACCAAGGGCGCGATGCCCATGCCGCTCACCATCCGCGTGCCGTACGGCGGCGGGATCGGCGGCGTCGAGCACCACAGCGACTCCTCCGAGGCGTACTACATGGCGACGCCGGGGCTCCATGTCGTCACGCCCGCCACGGTCGCCGACGCGTACGGCCTGCTGCGGGCCGCCATCGCCTCCGACGACCCCGTGGTCTTCCTGGAGCCCAAGCGCCTGTACTGGTCGAAGGCCGAGTGGAATCCGGACACTCCGGAGCCGGTTGAGCCGATCGGCAGGGCCGTGGTGCGGCGCACCGGGCGCAGCGCCTCACTGATCACGTACGGCCCGTCCGTGCCGGTCTGTCTGGAGGCGGCGGAGGCGGCGCGCGCCGAGGGCTGGGACCTCGAAGTGGTCGACCTGCGCTCGCTGGTGCCGTTCGACGACGAGACGGTGGCCGCGTCCGTGCGGCGCACCGGGCGCGCGGTCGTGGTCCACGAGGCGAGCGGCTTCGGCGGGCCCGGCGGGGAGATCGCCGCGCGCGTCACCGAGCGCTGCTTCCACCACCTGGAGGCGCCGGTGCTGCGGGTCGCTGGGCTCGACATCCCCTACCCGCCGCCGATGCTGGAGCGGCACCATCTGCCGGGCGTCGACCGCATCCTGGACGCCGTGGCGCGGTTGCAGTGGGAGGCGCGAAGCTGATGGCCCAGGTCCTGGAGTTCAAGCTGCCCGACCTCGGTGAGGGGCTCACGGAGGCGGAGATCACCCGCTGGCTGGTGCAGGTCGGCGACGTGGTGGAAGTGGACCAGCTGGTCGTCGAGGTCGAGACGGCCAAGGCGATGGTCGAGGTCCCGTGCCCGTACGCGGGCGTGGTCACCGCCCGCTTCGGCGAGGAGGGCACCGAACTGCCCGTGGGGGCACCCCTGCTGACGGTCGCGGTGGGCACCCCGGCGGTGGGCGCACCGGCGCGCGGTGGAGCCGCGGACAGCGGCCCGGCCCCGACGGACGAGACCTCGGGGAACGTACTCGTCGGCTACGGCACGGGAGCGGCCCCCGCCAGGCGGCGGCGGATACGCCCCGCGCTGGACGTGACGGCCACTCCGGCCTCGCAAACGGCCACCCCGGCCTCCCAGGAGGCCAACCGGACAGAGGCCCGCGCGGAGGCGCCCGAGGCGCCCCGGACCGGCTCCGGCCGGACCCCCGACGCCGGACAGGGCCCCGAGCACGACGACGGGCCCGTGCCGGTGATCTCGCCGCTCGTCCGCAGGCTGGCGCGGGAGAACGGCGTGGATCTGCGGCAGCTCGCGGGTTCGGGCCCGGACGGGCTGATCCTGCGGGCCGACGTGGAGGACGTCATGCGGGCGTCGGCGGCCACGGCCGCGCCCTCCGCGGGCCCCGCCCCGGCGTCCGCCGCCGCGCGCACCACGGCGACGGGCCTTGGCGCCACCTTCGGCAGCACCCGCGAGGGCGCGCCCGCCGCGGGGCGCGCCGCCGCGTCCGGCACGCGCGTGCCGCTGCGCGGTGTGCGCGGTGCGGTGGCCGACAAGCTGTCCCGCAGCCGCCGGGAGATACCGGACGCCACCACGTGGGTCGACGCGGACGCGACGGAACTGCTGAACGCGCGCGCGGCGATGAACGCGGCGGGCGGCCCGAAGGTCTCCCTGCTCGCGCTGCTCGCCCGGATCTGCACGGCGGCCCTCGCCCGCCATCCGGAGCTCAACTCCACGGTCGACATGGAGGCGCGCGAGGTCGTCCAGCTCGCCGAGGTCCACCTCGGCTTCGCCGCGCAGACCGAGCGCGGGCTCGTCGTGCCCGTCGTACGGGACGCGCACGCGCGCGACACGGAGTCGCTGAGCGCCGAGCTCGCCCGCCTCTCGGAGGCGGGCCGGGCCGGGACGCTCACGCCCGGGGAACTGACGGGGTCCACGTTCACGTTGAACAACTACGGAGTGTTCGGCGTCGACGGATCCACGCCGATCATCAACCACCCCGAGGCGGCCATGCTCGGCGTCGGCCGGATCGTGCCCAAGCCATGGGTGCACCAGGGGGAGTTGGCGGTCCGGCAGGTCGTCCAGCTGTCGCTCACCTTCGACCACCGGGTGTGCGACGGCGGCACGGCGGGCGGCTTCCTGCGCTTCGTGGCGGACTGCGTCGAACAGCCGGCGGTACTGCTGCGCACGGTGTGACCGGGCTCCACCTGCTGAGGGTTGCCCCGCCCCGGTGGCGCCCGGGCGTCACCTCCGAGCGCCCTCAGCGGGTGGTGCCCTCACCCGCCGGGTGCCTCCTCCCGTGAGGAACATGAGACCTGCGGGGCACCCATCAGGGGTGGCGTTGACATCTCGGGCGCCCATACTCGGTGGATGACCACGAACACGGCCCCCGGCACGGCGGCGTTCGACGCCGTCGTGCTCGCCGGAGGCCGCGCGGCGCGGCTCGGCGGTGCGGACAAGCCCGGCGTGCGCGTGGGCGGCAGGACGCTGCTCGACCGCGTCCTGAGCGCCTGCTCCGGCGCGACGACGACCGTCGTCGTGGCGGCGCCCCGGCCCACCGGGCGGCCCGTGGTGTGGGCGCGCGAGGAGCCCGCGGGCGGCGGGCCCCTGGCCGCGCTCGACGCGGGCCTGCGCCACACCGCCGCCGAACTGGTGCTGATGCTCTCCGCCGATCTGCCGTTCCTGCGCGAGGAGACGGTACGCGGCCTCCTCGCGGCGGTGGGCACGGCGGACGGCGCGCTGCTCACCGATCCCGACGGCCGTGACCAGCCACTGGTCGCCGTGTACCGCGGCGCCGCGCTGCGACGGGAACTGGCCCGCATCGCGGCCGAGGGCCCCGCCCGGGCCGCCGCGGGGGATTCCGCCCGGGGCGCGGCCGGGGGCCCTCCCCGCATCGCGGCCGGTAAGCCCGTTCGCGCGGGAGCCGGGCTCGCCGGGTTGCCGCTGCGGCTGCTCACCGAACGCCTCGACCTGGTCCGGATCGCCGAGCCGCTGGCCGCGTTCGACTGCGACACCTGGGACGACATCGCCGCCGCCCGCGCGCGGATCAGGGAGCATGGGCACGTGTTGTTGGATGAATGGATTTCCGCAGTCAAGGACGAACTGGGCATCGACCTCGACGTCGACACCGGCACCCTCCTCGACCTCGCCCGCGACGCCGCGCACGGAGTGGCCCGGCCCGCCGCGCCGCTGACCACCTTCCTGGTCGGGTACGCGGCGGGGCTCGCCGGGGCGAGCGGCGGGCCGCGGGCCGTCGCGGAGGCAACGCGCAAGGCGGCCGCGCTCGCGGCCCGCTGGGCCGAGGAAGGGGACCCGGGCGGGGCACCCGCGGCCGGGAGCCCGCCGCCGGGGTCCGGCACCCCCACCGGTGCGGCGCCGGACGCGCCGTCCGGCAGCGCGCAGGCCGCCCCGGCCGACGAGAATCCGGGCGCCCGATGACCGGCGACCAATCGGCCGACGCCGAACTGGACGAGGCACTGGCCCTGGCGAACGAGGACCGCGCCACCACCCGAGCCACGAGCGTGCCGCCTGCCCCCGGGGTGCCCAACGTTGCGCCTGCCCCTGGGGCACCCAGCGCTCCGCCCGCCCCTGGGGCGCCGAGCGTTGCGCCCGCAGCAGAGGCCGCGAGAGCTCCGTCCGCCCCAGGGGGACCTGGCGTTCCGTCCGCCCCTGGGGCACCCGGCGTTGCGCCCGCCCCCGGGGCGCCCAACGTTGCGCCTGCCGCCGGGGCACCGAGCGTGTCACCCTCAGCAGAGGCCGCGAGCGCCCCGCTCACCCCAGGGGCACCCGGCGTGCTGCCTGCCCCTGGGGCACCCAGCGCCCTGCCCACCCCAGGGACCCCACGCACTTCGCCCGCCCCCAAGGCCGCGAACGACCCGCCCGCCCCCGCCCCGGGCCCCGCATCCACCCCCGGGCCGAAGACCGGGCCCGGGCCCGTCTCCGCGGGCGTGCCGCCCACCGGGCCGGGCACCCCGCCCCACCGCGACGAGCCCGTCGCATCCCGCTCCCACCGCGACGAGCCCGTCGCCCCCCGCTCCCGCCGCGAGCCGTCGGCGCCGTCCACGCCTGGCCGGGGTCGCCCCGGGCCCCAGCGTCCCGGCGACGACCCGGCGGGCCACGGTGGCGCGCGGCAGCGTGCTCGCGCCACCTCCTGGCCCGAAGCCCGCGCGGTGTCCCGCAGGGCCGGGGCTCCGGGGGGTACCGCCCCCGTGGTCACGCCGTTGTCCGACAGCCTGGGCCGGGTCCTCACCTCGCCTCTGGCCGCCCTCACCGACCTGCCCTCCTTCGACACCTCGGCGATGGACGGGTGGGCCGTGGCGGGGCCGGGGCCCTGGACGGTCCTCGCGGGCGGGGTCCTGGCCGGACAGGAGCGGCCCGAGCCGCTCGGTGACGGCGAGGCGGTGCGGATCGCGACCGGTGCCCGCATCCCGCAGGACACCACCGCCGTCATCCGCAGCGAGCACGCGCGCGTGGACGACAAGAGCAAGCTGCACGCCCAGCGCGACGTCGTGCCCGGCCAGGACATCCGGCCGCGCGGCCAGGAGTGCCGCGCGGGCGATCAACTCCTTCCGCCCGGCGCCCTGGTGACACCTGCCGTGCTCGGCCTCGCCGCCGCGGCCGGGTACGACGCGCTGCCCGTCGCCCCGCGCCCCCGCGCGGAAGTGCTCGTCCTGGGCGACGAGTTGCTCACCGAAGGGCTGCCGCACGAAGGCCGCATCCGGGACGCGCTCGGTCCGATGCTGCCGCCCTGGCTCCGCGCGCTCGGCGTGGTCGTAACGGCCGTACGCCGCCTCGGAGATGACGCGGAAGCCCTCTACGAAGCCCTGGCCCGGTCCACGGCCGACGTGATCGTGACGACCGGCGGTACCGCGTCCGGGCCCGTCGACCACGTCCACCCCGCGCTGCACCGCCTCGGCGCCGAGTTGCTCGTCGACGGGGTCGCGGTGCGCCCCGGCCACCCGATGCTGCTCGCCCGTCTGCCCGAGGCACCTCGGTCCGAGGCGGCCCGACCCCCGGCCCGGCACCTCGTGGGCCTCCCCGGAAACCCCCTCGCCGCCGTCTCCGGCCTGCTCACCCTGGCCGAGCCGCTGCTGCGCGGGCTCGCGGGCCGTCCCGGCGCCGAGCCGTACACCGCGCCGCTGCGGGACGACGTACACGGGCATCCGCACGACACGCGCCTCGTGCCGGTCGTCCTGCGGGCCGAGTACGCGGTGCCGTTGCACTACAACGGCCCGGCGATGCTGCGGGGCATCGCGGTCGCCGACGGGCTCGCGGTGGTGCCGCCGGGCGGCGCGCGCCGTCGGCAAGAAGTGGAGATTCTCGATCTGCCCTGGACCGAACCAGGCGGATCACACGGCGAGTTGGGGCCCGACGGCTCGGCGGACCCTTTCAGCGAGGTGTGTTTCACGTGAAACCGGCGGACCCCTTCGGCGAGGTGTGTTTCACGTGAAACTGCCCGGCCATGACGCGATCGCGCGCCAAGCCGACGAACACCTCGTCACCCACCGCGTCAAACTCCCCAGGCGCGTCGTCGAACGCCCCTTGCGCCAGGTCGGCAAACGCCTGCTGATGGCGATGGTCGTGCTGGGGCTGACCATCCTCATCGTGTACGTCGACCGCGACGGCTACCACGACAACGCGAACGGGACGATCGACTTCCTCGACGCCTCGTACTACGCCACCGTGACGCTCTCCACCACCGGGTACGGCGATATCGTCCCGCACAGCGACAGCGCGCGGATGGCCAACATCTTCCTGATCACGCCCCTGCGCGTGCTCTTCCTGATCATCCTCGTCGGCACCACGCTCGAAGTGCTGACGGAACGCACCCGTGAGGAATGGCGGCTTTCCCGCTGGAGGTCCAACTTGCGTGACCACACCGTCGTCGTCGGCTTCGGCACCAAGGGCCGTTCCGCGATCCAGACCGTGCAGGCGACGGGACTCAAGCCCGAGCAGGTCGTGATCGTCGACCCCAGCTCGAAGGTCGTCGACGCGGCCACGGCGGAGGGCTACGCGGGAGTCGTCGGCGACGCGACGCGCAGCGACGTGCTGCTGCGGGCCGAGGTGCAGAAGGCCCGCCAGATCATCGTGGCGACCCAGCGCGACGACACGGCGGTCCTGGTCACGCTCACCGCCCGGCAGCTCAACCGGCAGGCGAAGATCGTGGCCGCGGTGCGCGAGGAGGAGAACGCGCCGCTGCTGCGGCAGTCCGGTGCCGACGCCGTCATCACCAGTGCCAGCGCGGCGGGACGGCTGCTCGGCCTTTCGGTGCTCAGCCCGAGCGCGGGCGTGGTCATGGAGGACCTGATCCAGCAGGGCAGCGGCCTCGACCTGGTGGAACGGCCGGTGATAAAGGCCGAGGTGGGGCGCGGGGTGCGCGATATGAAGGACCTCGTCGTCAGCGTCGTACGGGGGCACAGGCTGCTCGCGTACGACGATCCCGCCATCGGCGAGCTCCAGTTGACGGACCGGCTGATCACGATCGTCCGGGCCTCCCCGGCTCCGGAGCCACCGGCGGCGGACGCGCGGCGGGTGGCTCGGCCGCTGGACTGAGGCAGGCGCTGCCCGGAGTGCCGACACGGCCCCGTGCCCGGGAGGGCCGGGGCCGTGTCGTTCGTGCGCGCGCCCCTTCCGGCCACAGGGCGCGGGAGTAGCCTCGCCCGCATGCATGCGATCACGATCCCCGAATCCGGTGGGCCCGAGGTGCTTCAGTGGGCCGAGGTCCCCGATCCCGTACCCGGTGAGGGCGAGGTCCTCATCGACGTGGCGGCCAGTGCCGTGAACCGTGCCGATCTGCTCCAGCGGCAGGGCTTCTACGACCCGCCGCCCGGGGCGTCCCCGTACCCGGGCCTGGAGTGCTCCGGGCGGATCGCGGCGCTCGGCCCCGGCGTCGCCGGTCTTGCGGTCGGCCAGGAGGTGTGCGCGCTGCTCGCGGGCGGCGGCTACGCGGAGAAGGTCGCCGTCCCGGCGGGGCAGGTCCTGCCGGTGCCCGACGGCGTCGACCTCGTCACGGCGGCCGCGCTCCCGGAGGTCACGGCCACGGTCTGGTCGAACGTGTTCATGGTGGCCCATCTGCGCCCCGGCGAGACGCTCCTCGTGCACGGCGGCGCCAGCGGCATCGGCACCATGGCGATCCAGCTCGCGAAGGCCGTCGGGGCGCGCGTCGCGGTGACGGCGGGCGGCAAGGAGAAGCTGGCGTTCTGCGCCGACCTGGGCGCGGACATCCTCATCGACTACCGCGAGCAGGACTTCGCCGAGGAGATCCAGCGGGCCACCGACGGGGCGGGCGCGGACGTGATCCTGGACATCATGGGCGCCAAGTACCTGGAGCGGAACGTCAACTCGCTCGCGGTCAGCGGCCGCCTCGCGATCATCGGCATGCAGGGCGGCGTCAAGGGCGAGCTGAACATCGCCACGCTGCTGCGCAAGCGCGCCGCCGTCACCGCGACCTCGCTGCGGGCCCGGCCCGTCGCGGAGAAGGCCTCGATCGTCGCGGCGGTGCGGGAGCATGTGTGGCCGTTGATCGGGGCGGGGCAGGTGCGGGCTGTGGTGGATCGGGCGGTGCCGATGCGGGACGCGGGGGCCGCGCATCAGGTTCTGGAGGGGGGTGGGCACATGGGGAAGGTGGTGCTGGTGCGGTAGCCGGGCCCTCGCGGGTGCGCCCCAGGCCCGCCCCTTCCCGAAACCAGGGGGCTCCGCCCCCCGGACCCCCCGTGATCGGCGCTGCGCGCCTCGTCCTCAAACGCCGGACGGGCTGGGAGGGCCTGGGCGGGCTCAAAGCGCTCGGCGTCGAGATGCCGGATGAGGCGTGCCGTGTGACGCTGGGCGCACGCCCGCGATCTTGGTGACCCGGCTGCGGGAGGGAGTCGTGCGGTGACGTCGTGGCTGTGCCGTGCTGCGCGTGCGGTCGTACCGGTGGCGCTGGTGAGCGTGGTGCTCGCCCCGGCGCCGGGGTACGCCGCCGACCCGTCCCCCGCCCCCTCGGCCGCGTACTACGACGAGGTGGCGCTCGCCGGGAGCCGTGCGGGCGAGGGGAGGGCCCGGCCGGGGCGTGCGGAGCCGCTCGTCGTGCCCGATCCGCGGGGCTGGCGTCCGCTGCCGCCCCCGGCGGCCCGGAAACCGCGCACCGAGCCGAGGCCGCCGCCCGCCGCAGCCGACATCGCCGAGCCGTCGTCCGCACGGCGTACGGCGACCGGGCCGCCCATCCCCGGCCTGCGCGTCCTGCCGCTCGGCGCGGGCCTGGTCCTGATCGGCCTCGGCCTGGGGTTCCTGGGGCTGCGCGTGCGCCGGGGCTGACCGCCCACGAGCCCCGGTTCCGCGAGCCCGTACACGGTGGATCACCGGCGAATGGGGGCACCAAGGATGTGTGGACAACGGGTGCGAGAGAATGGCGGCATGGAGATGCCGAGGAACGAACGGTCGCCGGAGAATCCCCAGGTCCTGGTTGTCGGCCAGGACGGCATGGCGCTCGGCGGCGGCGGAGGCGCAGGCGGCGACGACGCCCGCGAGGTCCCGGTGACGGACATGGTCGAACAGCCGGCGAAGGTCATGCGCATCGGCAGCATGATCAAGCAGCTTCTGGAGGAAGTGCGCGCGGCACCTCTGGACGAGGCGAGCCGGGTGCGCCTCAAGGAGATCCACGCCAGCTCGGTGAAGGAGTTGGAGGACGGCCTCGCGCCCGAGCTCGTGGAGGAGCTGGAGCGCCTGTCGCTGCCGTTCACCGAGGAGGCGACGCCGAGCGACGCGGAGCTGCGCATCGCGCAGGCCCAGCTGGTGGGCTGGCTGGAGGGCCTCTTCCACGGCATCCAGACGACCCTGTTCGCGCAGCAGATGGCCGCGCGGGCCCAGCTGGAGCAGATGCGCCGCGCGCTGCCCCCGGGCGTGGGCGGCCACGAGGGCGACGAGGAGGGCGGCGTGGCGGGCCGCAGCGGCGGCCCCTACCTCTAGGCACCTACCTCCGGGGCCCTACCTCTAAGCCCCCACCTCTAGGCCCTACCCCTGGCCCGTACGCGGAGGCGCCGCCCGCACCCCGGGCGGCTCGGACACGAAGGGCCCGGTACGCACCCCGCGTACCGGGCCCTCGGTCTGGGGCGGCCGGGCTCAGCCCCACGTACGGCCCGCGGGCTCCTGAATCGTGGCGTTGATCCGGTTGAACAGGTTCGTCACGCCGATGACCAGGATCAGGGCGGACAGCTCCCGCTCGTCGAAGTGGTCGGCGACCTCGTCCCAGAGCTCGTCGGACACGGCCTGCGTGGAGCGGTCCGCGAGCCGCGTGACGTGCTCCGTGAGGGCCAGCGCGGCGCGCTCGGCGTCCGTGAAGAACGGCGCCTCGCGCCAGGCCACCACCGCGGCGAGCCGCTCGGTGCTCGTCCCGGCCTTGACCAGGTTGGCCGTGTGGCTGTGGATGCAGGCGCTGCAGCCGTTGATCTGGCTGGCCCGCAGGCCGACGATCTCCTGGAGCTCCTGCGGCAGGCCGCTCTCGGCGATGGCCTGCATGATGCTGCCGATGCCCTTGAGGCTGGTGGGAAGGACGTACGCCGGGTTCTTCATACGGGCCTGCATGGCTGGTCTCCTCTGTGCCGCTCTCGCGCCGCTCGGTCTGTTGCTTCACTGACGGAGCGGGAGGAGGGAATGTGACCGGTGCGCGGAAGAAACTTCCGGGCACGGCGGCCGGTGGCCCTGCGAAGGCCCACCGGCCGACCCTGCGAGGGGCCCATGCGAAGGCGCGGCGAGGGCCCACGCGGAGGCGCTAGGAGGGCCCACGCGGAGGCGCTAGGAGGGCCCACGTGGAGGCGCTACGAGGGGTTGCCCGTCGAGATCTGGAAGGTGATCTCCACGTTCTTCGGGTCGACGTCGGAGCCCGCCTTGGGGATCTGCCCCATGACGGTGTCCTCGCCGTACGTGTTCTCGTCGAGCTTCTGCTTGTCGTAGTGCCACCCGGCCGCCTGGAGGCAGGAAAGGACCGAGCGCCAGTCCTTGTAGGAGAAGTCGGGCAGTTTGATCTTGTCCGGGTCGTTGTACGCCGTGTCCGGCTCGGTGCACTCCGTCTTCTCGATCGTCTTCGTGCGGTCCGGGCCGCGGTGCCCGGCGACCGGCTTCTTCGGCTCCTTGGAGCCGCCGTCGTCGCCGTCGCCGTTCAGGGAGATCGCGGTGATCACGCCGCCGATGGCGAGCAGGGCGACGACGATCGAGCCGATGACGACCGGCATGGTCCGCTTGCCGCCCCCGGAGCCGCCCGAGCCGCCCCGTCCACCGGCCGGTGCCGCCGTGGCGGGCTGCGGGGACAGCGAGTACGGGGGCGGGGTCTGGGCCGCCTGCGGGGCCGGGGCGTACGCGTTGGTGGGCGCGGGGGTCTGGTAGCCCTGCTGCGGGTAGCCGTACCCGGGCTGCGGGGTGGGGGCGGCCGGGGTCGCGGGGCCGTAGGGGCCCGGCTGGTACGGCGTCTGGACGCTGCCCGGGGCCTGCGGGTTCGTCGAGTCGACCGGCGGGAAGACGGCGGAGCCGACGCCCGCGCCGCTCGCTGTCCGGGCACCCGGGACGATGCTGGGGGCCGCCGCCTGGAAGGACTGCGCGACGCGCAGGCACTCGTCGCGCATCGCCTCGGCGGTCGGGAAGCGCTCGTTCGGGTTCTTCTTGAGCGCGCGGGCCACGAGGGCGTCGACGGCCGGGGGCAGCGAGCGGTTGACGGAGGACGGGGCGACCGGCTCCTCCTGGACGTGCGCGTACGCGATGGCGAGCGGCGAGTCCGCCTCGAAGGGGAGGCGGCCGGTCACGAGCTGGAACAGCATGATGCCGACCGAGTACAGGTCGGAGCGGGCGTCGACGCCGCGGCCGAGGGCCTGCTCGGGCGACAGGTACTGCGGGGTGCCGACGACCATGCCGGTCTGGGTCATGGAGGTGACGCCGGACTGCATGGCGCGGGCGATGCCGAAGTCCATGACCTTGACGACGTTCCGCTTCGTCATCATCACGTTGCCGGGCTTGATGTCGCGGTGGACTAGGCCCATCTCGTGGCTGATCTCCAGGGCCGCGAGCACATCGGCGGTGATCTTCAGCGCCTGGTCGGTGGGCATCGCGCCGTGCTGGCGGATCGCGGCGTCCAGGACGGAGCCGAGCGGCTTGCCCTCCACGTACTCCATGACGATGTACGGCATGGTCGACCCGCCAAGGTCGTCCTCGCCGGTGTCGAAGACCGACACGATGTTCGTGTGCGTGAGCTTGGCCACGGACTGGGCCTCGCGCCGGAAGCGCTCGCGGAAGGACTGCTCACGGCCGAGCTCGGTGTGGAGTGTCTTGATCGCGACCTGTCGGTCGAGCACCGTGTCGTAAGCGAGGTGCACCGAGGCCATGCCGCCCTCGCCGAGCAGATCGCGCAGCTGATAGCGGCCGCCGGCCAGTGAACTGCCCGCGTACCGGCCCTGAGCGCCGTCCTGGCTCATGTCGTGCGTCCCCCATCGGCGCGGACGCGAGACGGCGCCGCGGCTGTGACTGTGGCTATGGGTTGCGACCGATGACGTCCAGAAGACGGTGATCGATCCGCTATTCCTGGCCAAGTCTGCCCGAGGGGGATGCCACGTCAAGCTCGGTGCCCGTTCCGTGACCGTACGCGCAAGAAGAGTCTCGGAAGCGTTACAAGTTTGCCTCGGGGGGCCCTCGGCGGGTTTGATGGCCGGTCCACCTCGGACCGGCATGCCGCGCGGAGGCTGTAGCGTGGCACGGCGGAGTACCCCGTACCGCTCCTATCACGTATCCGGTGCACGCCCTCCACGGGCGGACCACGATCAGAACGACGGCGAGGACTGATGGCACAGACGCAGCGCGCTCAGGGCCCGTCCGACCCCGAGGCGACTGGCGGCGGTATGTCCGACGTGCCCGAGATGTGGGGGAACGGTGGCCTGGTCGGAGACGGTAGGTACCGCCTGACCCACCGGCTCGGCCGTGGTGGCATGGCCGAGGTGTTCGCCGCGGAGGACGTGCGTCTGGGACGTACGGTCGCGGTCAAACTGCTGCGCGCCGACCTCGCCGAGGACCCGGTGTCCAAGGCCCGCTTCACGCGCGAGGCGCAGTCGGTCGCCGGTCTGAACCACCACGCGGTCGTCGGGGTCTACGACTCCGGCGAGGACTTCATCGGCGGGAACTCCGTCCCGTACATCGTGATGGAGCTGGTCGAGGGCCGCACCATCCGCGATCTGCTGATCAACGCGGAGGCGCCCGGGCCCGAGCAGGCGCTGATCATCGTGTCGGGCGTCCTGGAGGCGCTCGCCTACTCGCACCAGCACGGCATCGTGCACCGCGACATCAAGCCCGCGAACGTCTCCATCACCAACACCGGCGCGGTGAAGGTGATGGACTTCGGCATCGCGCGCGCCCTGCACGGCGCGTCCACGACGATGACGCAGACCGGCATGGTCATGGGCACGCCCCAGTACCTGTCGCCCGAGCAGGCGCTCGGCAAGGCCGTCGACCACCGGTCCGACCTGTACGCGACGGGCTGTCTGCTGTACGAACTGCTCGCGCTGCGGCCGCCGTTCACCGGTGAGACGCCGCTGTCGGTGGTCTACCAGCACGTCCA
The DNA here is from genome assembly GCF_044544845.1 of Streptomyces sp. NPDC053474. Lineage (NCBI taxonomy): Bacteria > Bacillati > Actinomycetota > Actinomycetes > Kitasatosporales > Streptomycetaceae > Streptomyces > Streptomyces sp. NPDC053474. Next base: position 387,386 of record NZ_JBITXV010000002.1, on the reverse strand, counting down.
GGACACGCCCGTACCGCCGTCCGAGGTGTCCGACGCGGCGCCGCCGGAGCTCGACGGGCTCGTCATGCGGTCCCTCGCCAAGGACCCCGACGACCGCTTCCAGACCGCCGAGGAGATGCGCGGTCTGATCCAGTACGCGCTCCAGATGCTCGCCGAGCAGGGCAGCCACACGGGGACCTGGAACACTGGCCCGGTGACGGCCGTGCACGGGCACGAGGGCGCGCACACCCCGGCGATGGGCGTCGGCGGCACCACCGTGATGCCGCACCCCGGGGACAGCGGCACCCAGCAGATCCCGAGCCCCATGCTGCGGCCGCCGGGCGGCGACGACGGCGGCTTCGACGGCGGTCACCGGGACGGCGGCGGGCGGGGCCGCGCGGGCAAGGTGTGGATCCTGGCCGTGCTGGCGGTGATCGCGGTCGCGGTGGGCGTCGCGTTCGCGCTGTCCGGGAACGACAGCGACGGCAAGAAGGACGGCGGTCCTTCCAAGACGCCCTCGACCAAGCAGTCGCAGGAGAAGAAGCCGAGCAAGAGCGCGGACGACGACGAGACGGCGGACCAGAACACGCAGCCCGGTGGCGACGGCACCGGCGGGCAGAACGACTACCCGCAGCAGTCGACCCGGCCCACGCATCAGCAGACCCAGCCGACGACGAAGCCGACGGAGCCGACGACGAAGCCGACGGAGCCCACGGATCCGCCGACCGATCCGACGGACCCGCCCACCGATCCCACGGATCCGCCCACGGAGCCGTCCGATCCGGTCACGCCGCCGGATGACGGCGGGAACGACGGTGGCACGGAGGGCGGCGAGGGGTCCGACTCCGAGTGACCCGCCCGCTCAGCCCATCGCGGGGAAGGCGACGGCGCCGCTCACCGCGGGGCTGAGCGTGTGCACCACGGCCTTCTGGGGCGCGATGCGGAGGTACACCGCGTCGTACGGCTCGCCGTCCACGAAGCGCGGGGGCGCGCCGAAGCGCGCGAGCTCCGCCGTGGTGGGGCGCACGGCCTCGCAGAGGCCGACGAGCTGGACCGTCCACTGGCCCTCGGCGGCCGCCGAGGGCGTGCCCAGGTTGTCCGCGCCGTACGCGACGACGCTCCCGACGCACGCGTCGTGGTACCCGAAGCCCCGGTGCATGCGCAGCAGGACGTGCCCGTCGGTCACGATGTGGCGGGCCGCCGCGAGGAAGGGCAGGGCGCGCATGCTGGTCGCGACCCGGCCGTAGGCGGTGCGCCGGAGCAGGGCGAAGGCGAGCTGCTGGTCGGAGTCGGAGGGCATGTCCCTACCGTGCGGCACGCGCGCGGGGCGGGAGAAGAGCCGCCCGCCCCGTAAACAAGGGACGTAAGTCCCGAGGGTCGACGTACGTCCCGAGGGTCCGGGCCGCTGCGGTACGGGAGCGCCCGAAGGGGCGCGGGGCTGTGTCCATCCTCCCGCGAAGCGCTCAGCGAAGGCGCTCGGCCTGCATGCGCGCCACGTACGCCGCCGCCTGCGAGCGGCGCTCCATGCCGAGCTTGGACAGCAGGCTGGAGACGTAGTTCTTGATCGTCTTCTCGGCGAGGTGGAGGCGCTCGCCGATGGCGCGGTTGGTGAGGCCCTCGCCGATCAGGTCGAGGATCTTGCGCTCCTGCTCGGTGAGGTTGGCCAGGCGGTCGTCGCCCTTGGCGCCGCTGCCGTCGCGCAGGCGCTCCAGGACGCGGGCCGTGGCGACCGGGTCGAGCAGGGACTTTCCGGCGGCGACGTCCCGCACGGCGGTCAGGAGTTCATTGCCGCGAATGGCCTTCAGGACATATCCGGAGGCACCGGCCATGATGGCGTCGAAGAGGGCCTCGTCGTCCGCGAAGGACGTGAGCATCAGGCATTTGATGGAGTCGTCCTGCGAACGGATCTCACGGCAGACCTCGACCCCGCTGCCGTCGGGAAGGCGGACGTCGAGCACCGCCACATCCGGACGCGTGGCCGGAATGCGCACCAAGGCGTCGGCGGCCGTGCCCGCCTCTCCGACCACCTCGATGTCGGACTCCACCGAGAGGAGCTCATGGACTCCGCGACGCACGACCTCGTGATCATCGAGCAGGAATACCGTGATTTTTCCTTGTTCGCGCACGGTGCCAGTGTCACACATCAACTCTTCCCGTGCCCGGGGTGGCCGGGATAACGTGCCGGTGTTCCGGCCCCCTGCCAGGCTGTGATCAGTGGCGTGACCAGCATGTGTTTCCCGGCTTCTCGGTTTAGTTGGATTTCCTAGTGGGCCTTTACTTGGAAATCCAAGCAAAATTGCAGGTCAGACGGGGTTTCACAGTTTCGGTACGCACTGGGTAACGTGCTTGGAGAAGGGCGCTCGCCGGGACGACTGTCACGCCTAATCCCGCTGAGCCGCACCCACCCCGTGCGACGGGCTGGAATCGGGCGAGCCGTACTGGCCTGCCGGTGGACCCCGGGGGCCGGACCGACGGAGGAGCACACGTGACCGTGGAAAGCACCGCCGCGCGTACGCCGCGCCGCGCAGGCAGCGGCGCCAAGCGCGCCAGCGCGAGCGCGAAGAGCGCCAGTGCGAGCGCGAAGAAGAGCGCGAGTGCCAAGAAGGCCGCGGGCCCGGGCACCGAGCCCGAGCTCGTCCAGCTGCTGACGCCCGAGGGCGAGCGGGTCGAGAACCCCGCGTACGACAAGTACGTGGCGGACGTGACCCCCGAGGACCTGCGCGCGCTGTACCGGGACATGGTGATGACCCGCCGCTTCGACGCCGAGGCCGTCACGCTCCAGCGCCAGGGCGAGCTGGGCCTGTGGCCCTCGCTGCTCGGCCAGGAGGCGGCACAGGTCGGCTCGGGCCGCGCGACCCGCGACGACGACTACGTCTTCCCCACCTACCGCGAGCACGGCGTCGCCTGGTGCCGGGGCGTCGACCCGACGCTGCTGCTCGGCATGTTCCGCGGCGTGAACCACGGCGGCTGGGACCCCAACAGCAACAACTTCCACCTGTACACCATCGTGATCGGCTCCCAGACGCTGCACGCGACGGGCTACGCGATGGGCGTGGCCAAGGACGGCGCGGACGGCGCGGTGGTCGCGTACCTCGGCGACGGCGCCACCAGCCAGGGCGACGTGGCGGAGGCCTTCACGTTCTCCGCGGTCTACAACGCCCCCGTGGTGTTCTTCTGCCAGAACAACCAGTGGGCGATCTCCGAGCCGACCGAGAAGCAGAGCCGCGTACCGCTGTACCAGCGCGCGCAGGGCTACGGCTTCCCGGGCGTGCGCGTCGACGGCAACGACGTCCTCGCCTGCCTCGCGGTCTCCAAGTGGGCCCTGGAGCGGGCGCGCACCGGCGAGGGCCCCTCCCTCATCGAGGCGTTCACGTACCGGATGGGCGCGCACACCACCTCCGACGACCCGACGCGCTACCGCCGCGACGAGGAGCGCGAGGCGTGGGAGGCCAAGGACCCGATCAAGCGGCTGCGGGCGTATCTGGAGGCCGGGGGCCACGCGGACGAGGCGTTCTTCGCGGAACTCGACGCGGAGAGCGAGACGTTGGGCAAGCGGGTGCGGGACGTGGTGCGGTCCATGCCCGACCCCGAGCCGATGTCGATCTTCGAGAACATCTACGCGGACGGGCACGCTCTCGTGGACGAGGAGCGGGCCGGTTTCGCCGCCTACCAAGCGTCGTTCGCGGACGCCCCTGCGGACGCCGTCACCGGCGGAGAGGTCAAGTAGCCATGGCCGTGAAGAAGTTGCCGGTCGCCAAGGCGATCAACGAATCCCTGCGCACGGCCCTGGAGGCCGACCCCAAGGTCCTCGTGATGGGTGAGGACGTCGGCAAGCTCGGCGGCGTCTTCCGGGTCACGGACGGGCTGCAGAAGGACTTCGGCGAGGACCGCGTCATCGACACGCCGCTCGCCGAGTCCGGCATCGTCGGCACCGCGATCGGCCTGGCCCTGCGCGGCTACCGGCCGGTCGTGGAGATCCAGTTCGACGGCTTCGTCTTCCCCGCGTACGACCAGATCGTCACGCAGCTCGCGAAGATGCACGCGCGGTCGCTCGGCAAGGTCAAGGTGCCGGTCGTCATCCGCATTCCGTACGGCGGCGGCATCGGCGCCGTCGAGCACCACAGCGAGTCCCCCGAGGCGCTGTTCGCGCACGTCGCGGGCCTGAAGGTGGTCTCTCCCTCGAACTCCTCTGACGCGTACTGGATGCTCCAGCAGGCCATCCAGAGCGACGACCCGGTCATCTACTTCGAGCCCAAGCGGCGCTACTGGGAGAAGGGCGAGGTCAACACCGAGGCCATCCCGGACCCGCTGCACGGCGCGAGCGTGGCCCGCGAGGGCACGGACGCGACGCTCGTGGCGTACGGCCCGATGGTGCGCACGTGTCTGGAGGCGGCCGCGGCCGCGGCCGAGGAGGGCAAGTCCCTGGAGGTCGTCGACCTGCGCTCCGTCTCGCCGATCGACTTCGACACGGTGCAGGCCTCGGTCGAGAAGACCGGTCGGCTGATCGTCGTGCACGAGGCGCCGGTGTTCCTCGGCTCGGGCGCGGAGATCGCCGCGCGCATCACCGAGCGCTGCTTCTACCACCTGGAGGCGCCCGTCCTGCGGGTCGGCGGCTTCCACTCGCCGTATCCGCCCGCGCGGGTGGAAGAGGACTATCTGCCGGGCCTCGACCGGGTGCTCGACGCCGTCGACCGCTCGCTTGCGTACTGAGGGAAGAGGTCGTGACGACAATGACTGACACCACGTCGGCCGTCCGCGAGTTCAAGATGCCCGACGTGGGCGAGGGACTCACCGAGGCGGAGATCCTCAAGTGGTACGTGGCCGCGGGCGACACCGTCACCGACGGCCAGGTCGTGTGCGAGGTGGAGACGGCCAAGGCGGCCGTGGAGCTGCCGATCCCGTTCGACGGCACGGTCCGTGAACTCCGGTTCGCCGAGGGCGCGACCGTGGACGTCGGCCAGGTGATCATCACCGTGGACGTGTCCGGGGGCGCGGCGCCCGCGCCCGAGGCGGCGGCGCCCGCGCCCGCCGCCGCGCCGGAGCCCGCGCCGTCGGCGGAGCCCGCGGCGCCCTCGGGGCGCCAGCCGGTCCTCGTCGGGTACGGCGTGTCGGAGTCCTCCACCAAGCGCCGCGCCCGCAAGCAGGTGCCGGGCCAGGCCGAGCCCTCGCCCGCCGCGGCCGCCGTCCAGGCCGAGCTGAACGGCCACAGCGCGCCGCCCGCCCCCCAGGCGGCGGCCCCCGCGCCTGCCGGGGCCCGGCCGCTGGCCAAGCCGCCCGTGCGCAAGCTCGCCAAGGACCTGGGCGTGGACCTCGCCACGGTCACGCCGACGGGCCCGGACGGCGTCATCACCCGCGAGGACGTGCACGCGGCGGTGGCCCCGGCGCCCGCGCCCGCGGCCCCCGCGGCCGCGGGGGTCCAGGAGCCCGTGGCGGTGGCGGCCGGGGACGCGCGGGAGACCCGCGTCCCGGTCAAGGGCGTCCGCAAGGCGACCGCGCAGGCGATGGTCAGCTCGGCGTTCACGGCGCCGCACGTCACGGAGTTCGTGACGGTGGACGTGACGCGCACGATGAAGCTCGTCGAGGAGCTGAAGCAGGACCGGGCCTTCGAGGGCCTGCGGGTCAACCCGCTGCTGCTGATCTCCAAGGCCTTCCTGGTGGCGATCCGCCGCAACCCGGAGGTGAACGCCGCCTGGGACGAGGCGAACCAGGAGATCGTCCAGAAGCACTATGTGAACCTGGGCATCGCCGCGGCGACCCCGCGCGGTCTGATCGTGCCGAACATCAAGGACGCGCACGCCCAGACCCTGCCCGAACTGGCCGCCTCGCTCGGCGAGCTGGTGGCCACGGCCCGCGAGGGCCGGACGTCGCCCGGCGCCATGCAGGGCGGCACGGTGACGATCACGAACATCGGCGTCTTCGGCATCGACACGGGCACGCCCATCCTGAACCCCGGCGAGTCCGCGATCCTCGCGGTCGGCGCGATCAAGCTCCAGCCGTGGGTCCACAAGGGCAAGGTGAAGCCGCGCCAGGTGACCACCCTCGGCCTCTCCTTCGACCACCGCCTGGTGGACGGGGAGCTGGGCTCGAAGGTGCTCGCCGACGTGGCGGCGATCCTGGAGCAGCCGAAGCGGCTGATGACCTGGGCGTAGTCGCGCGCGTACGGAAGAAGGGGGCCCGCCGCGGTGTGCGGCGGGCCCCCTTTCCCGTGTCCTGCTCGCGGGGGAGTTACGCGACGCGGAAGCCGTAGTCCATGATCTTCTTGGCGTCCTTGTAGCGGGCTTCCTTCGTGGGCGCGGTCAGGACCGTGCCGACGATCGTCTTGCCGTTGCGGGTCGCGGCGAAGACCAGGTTGAACTTGGCCTGGGCGCCGGAGCCGGTCTTCACGCCGATGGCACCGCGGTAGGTGCCGAGCAGCTGGTTGGTGTTGCCCCAGGTCGGCATCCCGCGGGTGCCGCCGTTGGGCATCTTGGGCTTGGCCTTGAAGCCCTTGGTCTTCACGACGGTGCGGAAGAGCGAGTTCTTCATCGCCTTGACCGTCAGCTTGGTGAGGTCGCGCGGCGAGGAGTAGTTCGCGCCATTGCTTATGCCGTCGAACGAGTCGAAGTGCGTGTTGCGCAGGCCCAGGTCGCGCGCGGTCTTGTTCATCTTGCCGATGAAGGACTTCACGCGGGCGGCGCGCGAGGAGCCCTTGCCGTAGGTGTCGGCGAGGGCGTAGGCGGCGTCGCAGCCGGACGGCAGCATCAGGCCGTAGAGCAGCTCGCGGACCGTGGCGGTGTCGCCGACGATCAGGCCCTTGGCCGAGGAGGCGCCGTTGCGGACGATGTAGTCGCTGTACGCCTTCTGGTACTTGACCTTGCGGTTCAGGTTCAGGTTCGGCTGGTTCAGCACCGTGAGCGCGGTCGCGATCTTGGTGGTGGACCCCGTCTTGAGGCGGCTGTCGGCGCTCTTCGTGAACAGCGTCTTGCCCGTGCCGCTGTTCATGAGGAAGCCGCCCTTGGCCGAGATCGACGGCTTGGGCGGCGCGGCGGCGTGCGCGGCGGGGACCGTGATGACCGTCGTCGTCATGACGGCTCCGGCCGTGATGACGGCGGCGGCCGAGGCCCGGCGCATGCCTGTTGTCCGGATTCTCAAAGTAAACGCTCCATTGTCCCTGATGCGTAAGTTGGGCGGCCCGCGCCCCAAAGCCCCTGAATTACAGAGGACATGGGGGAGCCGCCACGGACAAGACTCGCGACGGGGCGTGAAGGATGCACGGACGACGGAAAAAGTGACCCGAAAGTTGTCGCATGGTCACGTACGTACGAGTGCGGTGTCCGGACGGGGCTGGGGCCGCGCCGGGGCGGGGCCGGGGGTGGTGGCCGGAGGGGGCGGGAGTGGGGGCCGGGCGCGGCAGGGGTGGTGGCCGGATCGGGGTGGGCGCGTTGTCCGGATCGTGTCCGGATCGTGGACGCAAGATCCATCGCATACCTGTTGTATCTATGCTGTGCGCATGCCGACCGCTCCCCTCGTTCCGACCGCCCCGGCCCCCGCCCCCGCCACGACCGACCTCGCCGCCCCCGCCACGACCCCCGCCGCCTCCGGCAAACAGCCCCCCGCCGCCGAGCGCGTCTACGCGCACGTGAAGCGGGCCGTCCTGGAGCGGCACTACGAGGGCGGCACGCTCCTGACCGAGGGCGAGCTGGCCGAGGCCGTGGGGGTGTCCCGCACCCCGGTGCGCGAGGCGCTCCTGAAGCTGGAGGTGGAGGGGTTGCTCCGGCTCTACCCGAAGAAGGGCGCGCTCGTCCTGCCCGTCTCCGCGCAGGAGATCGCGGACGTCGTCGAGACCCGGCTCCTGGTGGAGACGCACGCGGTGCGCAAGGCGGTGCCCGCGCCCCCGGGCCTGCTCGACCGGCTCGCCGAGCTCCTGGAGAAGCAGCGGGGCCAGGCCGCGGCGGGCGACCTCGCGGGGGCGGCCACCACGGACCGCTGCTTCCACGCCACGATCGTCCGCAGCGGCGGCAACGAGATCCTGGCGCGCCTGTACGACCAGCTGCGCGACCGCCAGCTGCGGATGGGCGTCGCGGTGCTGCACTCCCACCCCGACCGGATCGCCAAGACCCTGGCCGAGCACGAGGAGATCCTGGCCGCGCTGACGGCCGAGGACGCGGACGCCGCGGTGGCGGTCGTGACCCGGCACGTCGGCTGGTTCCAGGACCTGGCCCGGGGGGCCACGCGATGAGCTCCTCCGCCACCAGGGCCGGGCGGCTGCCCGGGGATCCGCCGGGCGGGCGGCGGGCCGTGTTCGTGTGGTCGATCGGTGTCGCCGTCTACTTCGTCGCCATCACCTTCCGTACGTCGCTCGGCGTCGCGGGCCTGGACGCGGCCGACCGCTTCCACGTCAACGCGTCGGCCCTGTCGACGTTCTCGATCCTCCAGCTCCTCGTGTACGCGGGCATGCAGATACCCGTCGGCCTGATGGTCGACCGGCTCGGCACGAAGAAGGTCCTCACGCTCGGCGCGGTCCTGTTCACCGCGGGGCAGCTCGGCTTCGCGCTCGCGCCCTCGTACGGGACGGCGCTCGCCGCCCGCGCGCTGCTCGGCTGCGGCGACGCGATGACGTTCATCAGCGTGCTCCGGCTCGGCACCCGCTGGTTCCCGGCCCGGCGCGGGCCCCTGGTCGCGCAGCTCGCGGGCCTGGTGGGCATGGCGGGCAACCTGGTCTCCACGCTCGTCCTGGCCCGGCTCCTGCACGACGTCGGCTGGACCCGCGCGTTCGTGGGCAGCGCGCTCGCCGGAGTCGTCGTCCTCGTCCTGATGGCGCTGTTCCTGAAGGACCACCCCGAGGGCTACGAGCCGCCGCCGCGGGCCGCCCGGGACGCGGCCGGGCCCGGCTTCGTGCGCGAGCAGATCGCGCGGTCCTGGCGGGAGCCCGGCACCCGGCTCGGCCTGTGGGTGCACTTCACCACGCAGTTCCCGGCGATGGTGTTCCTGCTGCTGTGGGGCCTGCCGTTCCTGGTCGAGGCGCAGGGCCTTGGCCGGGGCGCGGCGGGCGACCTGCTGACCCTCGTCGTCCTGTCGAACATGGCGGTCGGCCTGGTCTTCGGCCAGATCGTGGCCCGGCACCACGCGGCGCGGCTTCCGCTGGCGCTCGGCACGGTGGGCGCGACCGCGGCCGTCTGGGCGGGCGTCCTCGTCTACCCCGGCGCGCACGCGCCGACGTGGCTGCTCGTGGTGTTGTGCGTGGTGCTCGGGGCGTGCGGCCCCGCCTCGATGATCGGCTTCGACTTCGCGCGCCCCGCGAACCCGCCGGAGCGCCAGGGCACGGCCTCGGGCATCACCAACATGGGCGGCTTCGTGGCGTCCATGACCACGCTGCTCGCGGTCGGCGTCCTCCTCGACGCCACGGGCGACGACTACCGGATCGCGTTCTCCTCGGTCTTCGTCCTCCAGGCGCTCGGGGTGAGCCAGATCCTGCGGCTGCGGGGGCGCGCGGCGCGCCGGGAGCGCGAGCGGCTCGTCGCCAGCCGGGTGGAGACGGTGCACGTGCCCGCGGCGTGAGGCGGTGGGAGGGGGCTCGCCCCCTCCCCCGAGCCGCGTCGTGGGGAGGCGTCTCCTTGGGGCCGGGTCACCGGGTGACGGACTTGGGCCCGGGTCACGGGGTGACGGACTTGGGCTCGGGTCACGGGGTGACGGAGAAGTCCCCCAGGATCGCTTCGGCCAGCTCCTGGTCGCCCTCGACCTTCACGCGGTCGCGGACCGCCGCGTGCGTCACGCGCCCGCAGGCCAGACGCGCGTACGTCTCCCAGTCGGTGGCGATGGTGACGAGCGGGCCCAGCGAGGGCGTGTTGTCGACGGTGCCCCTGCCCTCCGCGTCCACGCGCACCGTGCGCAGGAACTCCACGGGGCCGCTCACGTCGACGACGACGGCGGAGTTCGCGGGGGCGCCCGCCTTCTTGGCGACGACCTTCGCGAGGCCGTGCAGCATCAGATCGCGGGCGACGTACGCGCCCGGCGAGTCGAGGTTTCCCGGCCTGCCCAGCGTGACCCGCAGGTCCTGCTCGTGCACCCACACGTCGAAGGCCCGGATCCGCATGGCGAGTTCGAGGCTCTGCTCGGTGCCGAGGGGGCCGCGCACCTTGGTCTCCGGAGCCCGCGACTCGTTCCGGATCTGCCGGTTGCGGCGGATGATCGTGTACTCCAGCTCGGCGGTCATCTCCGGTGCCGTGTGGTGGCGGCGGACGTCCACCTGCATCTCCATGTACCGCTGGCCCTCGGTCTTCACGTGGTACAGGTCGCGCGGCAGCGTGTGGATCGGGCGCGGATCGCCCAGCATCTCGCAGTCCAGGCCGATGACGTGCGAGACGATGTCCCGGACGGACCAGCCCGGGCACGGGGTTGGCTGGTTCCACTCGCCCTCGGCGAGCGGGGTCACCAGCTCGGATATCGCTTCCACGGCGTGGGCCCAGGCATCGGCGTAGGTTTGCAGGCTGGGATGGAGACTCACGGGACCCCTCGGCGGTCGTACGCGGGCGGTGGGTGTCTTGGGGCTTTAAGTTACGCTGCCCGTGGGCACCCCGGCAGTGCTTTCGTGTGACGATCGTAGGCCTACTTGACGGTTCGAATGCCAGGACGGTGGTACTGTGCGCGCCTCTCTCCTCCAGATCGACGTAGAGGATGACGAATCAGTCAAGTCCCGGCGGCTGCGGGTCTCTTCGCTGGTGCGCGAGGTGGCCGAGCGGGAGGGCCCCGATCTGATCGTCCTGCCCGAGCTGTGGACCACCGGGGCCTTCGGGTACGAGGCGTTCGCCACGGAGGCGGAACCGCTTCAGGGCCCGACGTACGAGGCGATGGCCGAGGCCGCGCGCGACGCGGGCGTGTGGCTGCACGCCGGGTCCGTTCCCGAGCGCGCCCCGTCCGACGGCGGCTCCGACGGCGCCCTCTACAACACCTCCCTCGTCTTCTCGCCCGCCGGTGAGCTCGCCGGGGCCTATCGCAAGATCCACCGCTTCGGCTTCGACAAGGGCGAGGCCGTGCTGATGGGCGCGGGCCACGAGCTGGTCACCGTCCGGACGCCGGAGGCCGTGCTCGGCCTCGCCACCTGCTACGACCTGCGCTTTCCCGAGCTCTTCCGGGGGCTCGTGGACGCGGGGGCCGAGGTCTTCGTGGTGCCCGCGGGGTGGCCTGCGCGGCGGCGCGCGCACTGGTCGCTGTTCGCGCGGGCGCGGGCGGTGGAGGACCAGGTGTTCGTGCTCGCGTGCGGGACTGCGGGGGCGCATGCGGGGGTGGAGCAGGCTGGGGCGAGCGTTGTCGTTGACCCCTGGGGAGAGGTGCTGGCCGAGGCGGGGCCCTCCGGGGCGGAGGTGCTGACGGTGGACCTCGACCTTGCCAAGGTCGCGGAGACCCGGGAGCAGTTCCCCGCGCTGAAGGACCGGCGGTTGGGCGTGGCCGAGCCCCGGCTTTGACGGCTGGGCGGCGCCCCGAAGGGGCGCGGGGAACTGGGCGACCAGCCACGGACGACCCGCAGGCGAAGCGCTCAGTCCTCGCCCCGTTCCTTCTCCGCGAGGCGGATGACGCAGACCGTGATGGCCACCAGGAGGGCCGGGTCGGCGTCGTCGCGGGTGATGTGGAGGCCGTAGGCGTCCCGCACGCTGAACCAGCGGCGGGAGATGTCCGCGAGCAGCTCCCCCTCGTACTCGATCGCGAACTCGCGGTCGAGAATCTTGCCGCTGACGTCGAGCACGGTGCTGCCGTCGGCCAGCTCCACGCGGTAGTGGTTGCGCAGCAGCGAGAGCCGTTTGCGCTTGATCCTGGCCAGCGGCTCGCCCTCGCGCTCGATCACCATCGTGTCGCGCAGGGCGAGCATCTTGGCGTGGATGTCGATGAGCACCCGGCCCTGCGGATCCTTCAGTTCGAAGGTGCCCCGCAGCCGCATGGCCTTGCCGTCGACGAGGAAGACCTTGCGGCCCCGGTCGTCCTCGATCCAGTAGTCGTCACCGATGCCGAACAGACGGTCGCGTACGAGAAGCCTCATGCGCCCATGAGTACCCGCAAACGGGATGTTTCCGCCTCCCGCGTGCGGGGACGGCCCGAAAGGGGTCAGCCTTCGAGGAACGCCCGCAGCGCGTCCGCCAGCATGGGCGGGTCGTCGACGCCGCACAGCTCGCGCACGCTGTGCATGGACAGGATCGCGACGCCGATGTCGACCGTCTTGATGCCGTGCCGGGCCGCCGTGATGGGGCCGATGGTCGTGCCGCAGGGCATCGCGTTGTTGGAGACGAACGACTGGAACGGCACGCCCGCCTTCTCGCACGCGGCGGCGAACACCGCGCGGCCGCTGCCGTCGGTGGCGTAGCGGTTGTTGACGTTCACCTTCAGGATCGGGCCCTGGTTGGCGCGCGGGTGGTGCGTCGGGTCGTGCCGCTCCGCGTAGTTGGGGTGCACGGCGTGCCCGGTGTCGGACGACAGGCACACCGTGCCCGCGAAGGCGCGGGCCTTGTCCTCGTAGCGGCCGCCGCGGGCGAAGACCGAGCGCTCCAGGACGCCGCCGAGCAGCGGGCCGTCGGCGCCGGTGTCGGACTGCGAGCCGTTCTCCTCGTGGTCGAACGCGGCGAGCACCGGGATGTACGGCAGCGCGTCGGCCCCGGGGGCGGTGGCCACGGCGGCGAGCGCGGCCGTACCGGCGTGCACGGACAGGAGGTTGTCCATGCGCGGGCCCGCGAGCAGCTCGCGGTCGCGGCCCAGATACGCGGGCGCCTCGACGGAGTGGGTCATGAGGTCCCAGCCGGTCACCTCGCCGGGGGCGAGGTCGCACTCCTCCTCCACGAAGCGGATCAGGTCGCCCTCGCGCACGTCGTCGCCTAGGCCCCAGATGGGCTGCATGTGCTTCTGCTTGTCGAGCTTGAGACCCTCGGTGGGCACCGAACGGTCCATGTGGATGGCCAGTTGGGGCACGCGCAGCAGCGGGCGGTCCACGTTGACCAGGCGGGTGGAGCCGTCCCGCAGGGTGAGGCGGCCCGCGAGGCCGAGGTCGCGGTCCAGCCAGGAGTTGAGCAGCGGTCCGCCGTAGATCTCGACGGCCACCTGGCGCCAGCCGTGCGCGCCGACGTCCGGCAGCGGCTTCACCCGCAGGTTCGGGGAGTCGGTGTGCGCGCCGACGATGCGGAACGGGGTGTGGGCGCTGGCGCCCTCCGGCACGAACCAGGCGATGATCGCGCCGCCGCGCAGCACGTACTTGCCGCCACTTGAGGCGTCCCAGGCGTCGGTCTCCTCGACCTGCCTGAAGCCCGCTTTCTCCAGTCGCTCCGCGGCGCTCGCCACCGCGTGGTACGGCGACGGGCTGGCCGCGAGGAAGGACATCAGGTCGTCGGTGTGACCGCGATCGAAGCGGGGGCGTGTGCGCATGCCGCTCAGCCTAACCAGGCCCTCGGGCCCTGTGCGGGGCCTCCGGCCGCGGGGGCGCCCCTGGTCCTGTCCCTTCCGCCCGCCGCGGCGGCCGTCACCCGACGCCGGTGGCCCGCCCCCGGACGGGAGCGGGCCACCAGAGCCTCGGCGGGGCCTAGAACGCGGCCTCGTCCAGCTCCATCAGGTCGAGGCCCACGCCCTCGGCGAGGGCGCGCTGGGTGGCGACGCCCGGCAGGACGTTCGCCGCGAAGAACCGGGCCGCGGCGATCTTGCCCTGGTAGAAGGGCACGTCCTTCGAGGCAGCGGTCGGCAGCTTCTCGGCGGCCACGGCGGCACCGCGGAGCAGCAGATAGCCCACGACCACGTCACCGGAGGCGAGCAGCAGGCGGGTGGTGTTGAGCCCGACCTTGTAGATCGACTTCACGTCCTGCTCGGTGGCGGCGAGGTCGGTCAGCATGACGCCGACCATGGCCTCCAGCTCGACGGCGGCCTTGGCCAGCTCCTCGCGGGCCCCGGCGAGCTCCTCGCCGCCGGTGCCGACGGCGAGGAACTTCTTGATGTCCTCGGCGATGCCGTTGAGCGCGGCGCCCTGGTTGCGGACGATCTTCCGGAAGAAGAAGTCCTGGCCCTGGATCGCGGTCGTGCCCTCGTAGAGCGTGTCGATCTTGGCGTCGCGGATGTACTGCTCGATCGGGTACTCCTGCAGGTAACCCGAGCCGCCGAAGGTCTGGAGCGACTGGGCCAGCTGCTCGTAGGCCTTCTCGGAGCCGTAGCCCTTGACGATGGGCAGCAGCAGGTCGTTGAGCGCGTGCAGGGCGGTGGCGTCCTCGCCCGCCGCCTCCTTGACCGCGATCTCGTCCTGGACGGCGGCGGTGTGCAGGACCAGGGCGCGCATGCCCTCCGCGTACGCCTTCTGCGTCATGAGGGAGCGGCGCACGTCCGGGTGGTGGGTGATCGTCACCTTGGGCGCGCTCTTGTCCATGAACTGGGCGAGGTCGGGGCCCTGGACGCGCTCCTTGGCGTACTCCAGCGCGTTCAGATAGCCCGTGGAGAGGGTGGAGATCGCCTTCGTGCCGACCATCATGCGGGCGAACTCGATGATGCGGAACATCTGGCGGATGCCGTCGTGCTTGTCGCCGATCAGCCAGCCCTTGGCGGGGTGCTGGTCGCCGAACGTCATCTCGCAGGTGTTGGACGCCTTGAGGCCCATCTTGTGCTCGACGTTCGTCGCGTACACGCCGTTGCGGGCGCCGAGCTCGCCGGTCTCGAAGTCGAACTCGTACTTCGGGACGAGGAAGAGGGACAGGCCCTTGGTGCCGGGGCCGGCGCCCTCGGGGCGGGCGAGGACGTAGTGGAGGATGTTCTCCGACATGTCGTGCTCGCCGGACGTGATGAAGCGCTTCACGCCCTCGATGTGCCAGGAGCCGTCCTCCTGGCGCACGGCCTTGGTGCGGCCCGCGCCCACGTCCGAACCGGCGTCCGGCTCGGTGAGGACCATCGTCGAGCCCCACTGCTTCTCGACGGCGATCTCGGCGATCTTCTTCTGGACGTCATTGCCCTCCTCGAAGAGGATCCCGGCGAACGCCGGGCCCGAGGAGTACATCCAGACCGCCGGGTTAGAGCCGAGGAGCAGCTCCGCGTACGCCCAGATCAGGGAGCGGGGCGAGGTGGTGCCGCCGATCTCCTCGGGCAGGCCGAGGCGCCAGTACTCGGAGTCCATGAAGGCCTGGTAGCTCTTCTTGAAGGAGGCAGGCACGGGGGCGGTGTTGGTCTCCGGGTCGAAGACCGGAGGGTTGCGGTCGGCGTCCTCGAAGGAAGCGGCCAGCTCGTTCTCCGCGAGGCGGGCGAGCTCGCTGAGGACGCTCTTGGCGGTCTCGACGTCCATCTCCGCGAACGGGCCGGTGCCGTACAGCTTGTCGCGGCCGAGGACCTCGAAGAGGTTGAACTCGATGTCGCGGAGATTCGACTTGTAGTGCCCCATGGCGACGGCTCCGTAGTGGCTTGGGAGGCGGGGACCTCGTAGGCGTACCAGTAAGTAGCTTGTGGTCTTAAATGATGCTACCCGTCGGTAATAAGAGGCAACCCCTGAGCGTCCAAGTGTGAGCTGGGTCTACTTCCTCCCGCCCCCGTGCGCGGGCAGGCCGTCCAGGAAGTCGGATATCAGCCGCTGCCACTCGGCGGGCTTCTCGGCGAAGGGCAGGTGGCCCGTCGCGAGGTCCGCCGTCCGGGCGCCCGCGATGCCCGCCGCCGCCTGGCGCTGGAGCGCGGGCGGGACCAGCTGGTCCTCGGTCGTGATGACGGCCAGGGTCGGCACCGCGATTCCCGCCAGGTCGGCCCGCACGTCGACCCTGGCCACCAGGTCCACATGGTCCGCCGTGCCCTCGGGGGCCGTGTCCGCCGTGCCCCGCAGGGTCGCCTCCAGGTCCTCGGGGGACAGGGACTCCAGGGCCGCCGGGCTCAGCGCGAGCGGCAGCAGGAACCGGGCCAGGGTGTCCCGGTCACCGGACGCGGCGAGGCCGCGCCAGACCTCGGCCGTCAGCCGCGTACGGGTGTCCGGGCGGGCGAAGGGGGCCGTCAGGACCAGGGCCGTCACCCGCTGCGGGTGACGCGTCGCCGCCCGCAGCGCCACGGCCGTGCCCAGCGAATAGCCCACCAGGGCGAAGGTCTCCAGGCCCTCGGCGTCGGCCGCCGCGACCAGCTCGTCCGCGAGCGCGTCCAGGGTCAGCGGGGTCTGCGACCGGGGGGTGGCTCCCGTGCCCGGGTAGTCGACGCCGACGACGCGGTGTGTCGGCGTCAACGCGTCAAGAACCGGGCCGTAGTTGGCCGCGATCGAGCCGCCCGCGCCGTGGGCGAGCAGCACTCCGGGGCCGGTGCCCGCGGCCGTGCGGGCGAACGTCGCGCCGGGCGCGGGTGCGGTCGCGACCGGCGAATCCGTCGCTGAGGTCGGCGTCTGCGGGTGTGCGGGCATGGGAGTCCCCCTCCGGTTCCGGCGGCCACGGCTATCTGTAGCTGCCACTACAGAAACTGTAGCCGAGTCGCCGCGTCATTGTCTAGCGGTCGCTAGATAAATATTCCGGCGGCCCGCCACGCCGCTCTCGGTAGGCTGGGGGTCATGTACGGCTACGACCAACACGCCGGTGTCGGCCAGGGGTACGCCCCGCCGCAGCAGCCGCAGCAGCACGCGCAGATGCCCGGTGGTTACGGCCAGCAGCCCCCGCTGTATCCCGAGCCGTCGCCGCCGTCCCTCGCGGACGCGGTGCGCGCGTTCACCACGGGCTCGATGTCCGCCGAGGACTTCCAGCAGATCTTCGCGACCTCGAAGGTGTACTGCCCGCGCGGTGACAACCCGGGCTTCCTCGCGCTGCACAACACCCAGCAGCCGGTCATCCCGATGTTCACGTCGCTCAAGGAGCTGCGCCGCTACGCGGGCAAGGACTCCAAGTACTTCGTCATCACCGGCGCCGAGGTGATCGACCTGCTGCCGACCGGCTACGGCTTCGTCCTGGACATGGAGGGCGAGCACCGCATGGTGTTCGACGCGAAGGCCGTCGAGCAGATGGTGGACTTCGCGATGCGCCGCATGTACGGCTGACCGCCCGTCAGGGGCCGGTCCCCCGTCAGGCCCGGCGGACCTTGTCGCGGTGGCCCACGTGGACGGTCCGTACGCCGAGCAGGCCGAGCAGCGGTACCTCCGCGGTGCGTTGGCCGGGGGCGACGACCAGGCCGGTCCTGCGGATGTGGCCGAGGAGCAGCTCGGCGAGCGGCAGCACCAGATGGCGGCCCCAGCAGCGCTCGCTGACGTGGCCGAAGGGCAGGTAGCCGGGGGTGTCGTCGGGGTCGAGCGCGTCCCAGCGCTCGGGCCGGAACTCGTCCGGGGCGTCCCAGAGGGCGGGGTCGCGGTGGGTGAGCAGCGGCAGCATCAGGATGTCGTCCCCGGGGCCTATCCGGTCGTCGATCGCCGGGTACTCGGGCGACCGGTTGCGCAGCAGGTTCCACGACGGGGGCAGCAGCCGCATGGCCTCGTACAGGACGGCGCGGTCGGACGCGGAGTCGTCGAAGGGGGAGCCGAGCCACAGGGCGTTGGCGACGAGGGTGGAGACGGTGAAGCAGACCGGGGCGGCGGCGCGACGGTACATGCCCATGGCGTAGCGCCGGTCCTGGTAGGTCTCCGCCTCGGCGACGAGGTTCGCCAGGTGGGTCAGGTGCGGCCCTGGCCGGGGGCGGCGGGGCAGGGCCGCACCGGTCACGATCGTCGTCCAGGTGACCTTGGTGTCGATCTCCAGGAGGCGGGACATCAGGACGCGCAGCCGCCAGGGGTCGTCGCGCAGGACCAGGTCGCGCAGGAACCGGTGCCCGGTGATCGGCCACGGCCCGGACAGGTCCGTGTCCGCGGGGAGCGGGTCGGGGCCGTCCAGGGCGGCGCGGACGTCCCGGCCGACGGTCCGCATCACCGACGCGGCCTCGGCCTTGGAGATCGAGCGGCCGTGCAGGGGCTTGAAGGTGGGGCGCTCGGTCTCGGTGGCCCGGCGCGCGGCCAGGACGCGGTCGGAGAGCTCCGCGCCCGCGATGCCGACCGTGTCGGGTTCCAGCCGTACGAGATCCTTGCCGGTGTGCTCGTCGAGGAGGGCCTGAAGCCGTGGCGCGAAAACGGTGGTGCGGCGATTTCGCGGATGCGTCCGCGTAGGGGCCGATGGATTTCCTGGGCCGCCGGTTCCACGCGCCGCCGCGCTTTCTGAATTCTTTACGGTGGCGTTCCCCGTCTTGTGGCTCCGCTGATTCTGGCTGTACTCGATGGATGACATACGGAGGTCTCCGGAATGAGGGGCCCGCGCGCGGCGGAACGGAAGGAAACCGGCTCCTGTGCCGTGCGCGGGCCCACGGGCCCGAAGGTCAGTACCGGACGTGCCGGGCGGTCCGGGCCCGGATCAGCGGGGCGTTCAGTACCAGATGTACCAGGCGGACTGCTTCAGGCTCGGCTCGTTCTTCTTCGTGGCGGCCTTAAGGGCCTTGATGATCTTAGCCATGTAAAACCCTCCCTCCCTGCGTTTTGAGTACGCGGAAACAGTGGTTTAGGAGCGGCAAATCACGGACGCCCCAAAGGGTGCCGAGAAATGCGCTCCTGTTGTTGCGTGGTGAGTGAATCGGTCTGTGGCTCACGTTGTCAATGGGTTGCTCTTCTTTGGGTGCCTTCCGGGAAGTCGTTGTCTCTATATGCGGGATATTTGGTGATCTTGTGGCGGCTGGTGCGGGACGGGAGTGCGGCGAGGTGCGGAGGAGGGCCGGGGGGATCGAGGGGCGCGTTTCGGTCAGGGGGGTGTGTGGCGGGGCGGGCGGTGGGAATGCCCTCGGGCCATGCCGCGTTCCAGGTGGCAGAAAGTTCTACGTTCAACTAACCTGAGCGCAAGAGGAGGTCCGAACCATGCCTGCAGTGACCGTTGAGAACCCGCTGACCCTGCCCCGCGTGACCGTGCCCGCCGACACCACGGCGCGGCCCGTGCTCGCCGTGAAGACCGCGCCGAGCGGCTTCGAGGGCGAAGGGTTCCCGGTGCGCCGGGCCTTTGCCGGGATCAACTACAAGTACCTCGACCCGTTCATCATGATGGACCAGATGGGCGAGGTGGAGTACGCGGCCGGAGAGCCCAAGGGCACGCCCTGGCACCCGCACCGCGGCTTCGAGACCGTGACGTATCTGATCGACGGCACGTTCGTGCACCAGGACTCCAACGGTGGCGGCGGCACCATCAAGAACGGCGACACCCAGTGGATGACGGCAGGCTCCGGCCTGCTCCACATCGAGGCGCCGCCGGAGTCGCTCGTCATGTCCGGCGGCCTCTTCCACGGGCTCCAGCTGTGGGTGAACCTGCCCGCCAAGGACAAGATGATGGCCCCCCGCTACCAGGACATCCGCGGCGGTCAGGTGCGGTTGCTGACCTCGCCGGACGGCGGGGCGCTGCTGCGGGTCATCGCGGGTGGGCTCGACGGGCACGAGGGGCCCGGGATCACGCACACCCCGATCACCATGGTCCACGCGACGGTGCGGCCGGGGGCCGAGGTCACGCTGCCCTGGCGGGAGGACTTCAACGGGCTCGCGTACGTGCTGGCCGGGCGCGGGTCCGTGGGCGCGGAGCGGAGGCCTGTCCAGGTGGGGCAGACCGCCGTCTTCGGGGCGGGGGGTTCCCTCACCGTCCGGGCGGACGAGCAGCAGGACTCCCACACGCCGGATCTGGAGGTCGTCCTGCTGGGCGGGCAGCCGATTCGGGAGCCGATGGCGCACTATGGGCCGTTTGTGATGAACACGCGTGAGGAGCTGCAGCAGGCGTTTGAGGACTTCCAGAAGGGGAGGCTCGGGTCCGTGCCCGCGGTGCACGGGATGTGACCTCCTGGGCCGGGCGCCTGCCCCTCCCTGGGCCGGGCGCCTGCCCCCCTGGGCTGGGCGCCAGCCCCTCTGGCCGGGGCGGGTGCCCTCCTGCGCGGAGCGGGTGCCACCTGCCCATAGGGCGGACCCGGCGTGCGGCGCTCCCACCGCCGTGTTCGGGTGGGAGGGTGTCCTCCCTTCTGCCTGAGGTGGTGCGGCGGCTTGCCGCCTGGTGTGTGGTGGCGCTGCTCGTCACGGGCGTCGCGGCCGTCGGGGTCTGGCTGTGCGTCGTCTTCAAGACCGCCGTCACCCCCGTGCTGCTCGCGCTGCTGGGCACCGCGCTGCTCGGGCCGCTGTACCGGCGCTTGGTGCGGATGCGGGTGCAGCGGTCCCTCGCGGCGGGGCTGACCTGCGCGGCCGTGCTCGCGGTCGTCGGCGGGACGACGTACATCGTCGTGAAGGCCCTGATCGACACCGGCGGCCAGATCGTGGGCTCCCTCAAGGACGCCGCGCACGACCTGTCGAAGCACTTCGGCGCGGCCGGTACCTCCCTGGACGACCTGGCGTCCAACTCCAAGGACCTCCTCGGCAAGTTCGGCGGCACGGCGGCCTCGGGGGTGGTCAGCGGCCTGAGCGTGGTCGGCGAGATGATCGCGACCGCCGTCCTCGCGCTGCTGCTCGTGTTCTTCTTCCTGCGGGACTCCCACAAGGCGGCGAGCACGCTGCGCTCGCTCGTGCCCGCGCACTCCGGGGACACCGTGGAGGCGATGGCGCGGCGGGCCTTCACGGCCGTCGAGGGGTTCATGCGCGGGACGACGTTCATCGCGCTCATCGACGCGGTGTGCATCACCGTCGGGCTGCTGATCCTGCGCGTTCCGGGGGCGTGGGGGCTCGGCGCCCTGGTGTTCGTCGGGGCCTACATCCCGTACCTGGGGGCGTTCCTGTCCGGGGCCATCGCCGTCCTCGTGGCGCTCGCCGACCGGGGCCTCGCCATCGCCCTGTGGACGCTCGGCGTGGTGCTCGCGGTGCAGGTCCTGGAGGGGCATGTGCTCCAGCCGGTGATCCAGAGCCGGACCGTGCAGATGCACCCGGCGGTGGTGATGCTCGCGATCACCGCGGGCGCGTCCGTCGCCGGGATCATCGGCATGCTGCTCGCCGTGCCGCTGACGGCCGCGGCCTTCGGGGTGCTCAGCGAGTTGCGGGCCCGCTACGCGGAGAAGGCGGCCGCGGGGCCATCCCCGGGATCCCCTTCGGCCGAGGCCGAGCCTTCGTAGAGCTCGAACCAGATGCTCTTGCCCTCCCCGCGCGGGTCCACGCCCCACCGGTGGGCGAGCAGGTCCATGAGGACGAGGCCGCGCCCGGAGGAGGCGAGTTCGCCGGGGTGGCGCTTGTGCGGCAGGTCGTCACTGCTGTCGGTGACCTCCGCGCGCAGCCTGCGCGTGCCGTTCTCGCCGGTGACCTCGGCGACGAGGAGGGCGTCGCCGTCGGTGTGCACCAGGACGTTGGTGATCATCTCGGAGATCAGCAGGACGGCGGAGTCGACCTGGTCGGTGTCCGCCCAGTCGTGCAGCAGGTCCCGCAGGTGCCCGCGCGCGCCCGCGACGCGCTCCGGCTCGGCCTGCGCGATGGTCAGCATCGTGCGGCGGATGCGGACGCGCTCCTCGGGGCGCCCGGTGCGGCGCAGCAGCAGGAGGGCGATGTCGTCCTCGCGGCGGTCGGCGAGCGGCCCCGTGGTGTGGTGCGAGGAGGGGCCGTGCACCGCCTGGACGAGGGTGTCGGCGAGGGTCTCCAGGTCGTCGTCCGCCCCGGAGGGACGGGACCGGGTCTCGTACTCCGGGCCCGCGGGTTCCGCGTACTCGGAGAAGCCGTCGTAGTTCTCCAGGATGCGCCGGATCCGCGTCCAGCCGGTCTCCAGGTCGTGGCCGCCGGTCTCTATCAGGCCGTCGGTGCAGATCAGCATCGTCTCGCCGGTGTCCAGGACGAGCCGGGTCGTGGGGTAGTCCGCGTCCGGGTCGATGCCGAGGGGCAGGCCGCCCGCGATGGGCCGCTGCAGGACTGTTCCGTCGGACATGCGGATGACGGGTTCGGGGTGGCCCGCGCGGGCGATCTCCAGGAGGCCGGTCGCCGGATCGGCCTCTACGTAGAGACACGTCGCGAAGCGCGGGTCCGTGGCCGCGTGGTCGGGGTCGTCCCGGGAGTCCGTGGACCCGTAGGTGATGCCGTCCGTGATGCCGGACAGGAAGCGGGTGGCGCGGGACAGGACCGCGTCCGGGCGGTGGCCCTCCGAGGCGTACGCACGCAGGGCGATGCGGAGCTGCCCCATCAGGCCCGCCGCCCGGACGTCGTGGCCCTGTACGTCGCCGATGACGAAGGCGATGCGCCCGCTGGGCAGCGGGATCATGTCGTACCAGTCACCGCCGACCTGGAGGCCGCCGCCGGTCGGGACGTAGCGCGCGGCGACGCTCATGCCGGGGATCTCGGGGCCGAGCGTCGGCATCATGGACCGCTGGAGGCCCTCGGTCAGCTCCCGCTCGGACTCGGCGACCCCGGCCCGCGACAGGGCCTGCGCCAGCATCCGGGCGACGGTCGTCAGGACGGAGCGCTCGTCGGGCGTGAACGAGACGGGGTACGTGAACGCGGCCATCCAGGCGCCCATCGTGCGGCCCGCCACGGTCAGCGGCAAAAACGCCCAGGACTGCCGCTTGAAGCGGGACGCCAGCGGCCACGTCGTCGGATAGCGGCGGCGGTACTCCTGCGGCGACGACAGATACACGGCGCGGCCGGTGCGCAGCACCTCGGCGGCCGGGTAGTCGGTGTCCAGGGGCATGGCGGCGAGCGGATCGTCGTCCCCGTAGCCGTGGTGTCCGTGGTGGCCGACGACGGTGAGCCGGTCGCCGGTGGAGCCGAAGACGGCGAGGCCGTCCGGGGAGAACCCGGGCATGGACAGGCCCGCGGCGACTCGCAGGACCTCCTCCGTGGACCGCGCCTCCGCGAGCGCGCGCCCCGCGTCGAGCAGGAAGGCCTCCCGCGAGCGGCGCCAGTCGCCGGTGACGGGCGCGCGGGCGGCGGCGCCGGGGCCCGGCTCGGTGACCTCCTGGAGGGTGCCGATGAGCTCGTACGCCGTCGACGAGGAGTCGTGGACGACCGGTTTGGTGCGGCTGCGGACCGTGCGCAGGACGTGCCGCCCCTGCTCGTCCATGATCCGCAGTCGGGCCTCGGCGAGGGTGCCCTCGGCGACGGCGAGCTGCACGATGCCGTGGATCTCGTTCCAGTCGACCGGGTGGAAGCGGGAGCGCACGCCGACCTCGGTGGTGGTCTGGGCGCGCGGCGCGAGGCCGAGCAGCCGGGCGGCCTCCGCGTCGAGGGTGACGGTGCCGCTCGCGTTGTCCCACCGCCACAGGCCGGTGGCGATCGCGGCGAGTACGTCCTCCACCGGGGGCAGTGCGCCCTGGCCGGGCGGCAGGGAGGCGTCACCCCTCTGCTCGCGGGGCTCATTGGTGCGCATTGCTTCACTGTAGGAACAGGTACGGATCAGCCGCCACTGAGTGCCGGGGCCTTGCCTTCTCGGTGGGGCTGCGCCGCCGCCGTATCGCTTCGCTCGATTTCGCGGCTGCGGGTTTGCTGCGGCTGGTCGCGCAGTTCCCCGCGCCCCTTCGGGGCGCTCACAAACGGTAGCTCCCCGCGCCCTGCGGGGCGCTCACAAACGGTAGCCTTGAGCGTTAGCGTCCCCCGATCTCGAAAGACTGGATGAACGACGATGCATCGGTACAGGTCCCACACGTGCGGTGAGCTCCGCGCCTCTGACGTCGGTACGGACGTCCGGCTGAGCGGCTGGCTGCACAATCGGCGCGACCTGGGCGGCATCCTCTTCATCGATCTGCGCGACCACTACGGCATCACGCAGCTCGTCGCCCGTCCCGGCACGGCCGCCGCCGAGGCCCTGGACAAGCTCTCCAAGGAGACGGTCGTCCGGGTCGACGGCAAGGTCGTCTCCCGCGGCGCGGACAACGTGAACCCGGAGCTGCCCACCGGCGAGATCGAGATCGAGGCCGCCGACGTCGAGGTGCTCGGCGCCGCGGCCCCGCTGCCCTTCACGATCAACGCGGAGGACGGGGTCAACGAGGAGCGGCGCCTGGAGTACCGCTTCCTCGACCTGCGCCGCGAGCGCATGCACCGCAACATCATGCTGCGCTCGGCCGTCATCGCCGCGATCCGCCACAAGATGGTGGCCCTCGGCTTCAACGAGATGGCGACGCCGATCCTCACCGCGACCTCCCCCGAGGGCGCGCGCGACTTCGTGGTCCCCTCCCGGCTGAACCCGGGCAAGTTCTACGCCCTGCCGCAGGCGCCGCAGCAGTTCAAGCAGCTGCTCATGATCTCCGGCTTCGACCGCTACTTCCAGATCGCGCCGTGCTTCCGCGACGAGGACGCGCGCGCGGACCGCTCGCCGGGCGAGTTCTACCAGCTCGACGTCGAGATGAGCTTCGTGGAGCAGGAAGACGTCTTCCAGCCCATCGAGAAGCTCATGACCGAGCTGTTCACGGAGTTCGGCGGCGGCCGCGAGGTCACCTCGCCGTTCCCGCGCATCCCGTTCCGCGAGTCGATGCTGAAGTACGGCAACGACAAGCCGGACCTGCGCGCCAAGCTCGAACTGGTCGACATCACCGACGTCTTCGAAGGCTCGGAGTTCAAGGCCTTCGCGGGCAAGCACGTGCGCGCGCTGCCGGTGCCGGACACGGCCGGGCAGTCCCGGAAGTTCTTCGACGGCCTCGGCGAGTACGCCGTCGAGCACGGCGCCAAGGGCCTGGCCTGGATCCGCGTCGGCGAGGACGGGTCCTTCGCGGGCCCGATCGCCAAGTTCCTCACCGAGGCGAACGTGGCGGAGCTGACCAAGCGCCTCGGCCTGGAGGCCGGTCACGCCGTGTTCTTCGGCGCGGGCGAGTTCGACGAGGTCTCCAAGATCATGGGCGCGGTCCGCGTCGAGGCCGCCAAGCGCGCGGGCCACTTCGAGGAGAACGTCTTCCGCTTCTGCTGGATCGTCGACTTCCCGATGTACGAGAAGGACGAGGAGACCGGCAAGATCGACTTCTCCCACAACCCCTTCTCGATGCCCCAGGGCGGCATGAAGGACCTGGAGGAGAAGGACCCGCTGGACATCCTCGCCTGGCAGTACGACATCGTCTGCAACGGCATCGAGCTGTCCTCCGGCGCCATCCGCAACCACGAGCCCGAGGTCATGCTGAAGGCCTTCGAGATCGCGGGTTACGACGCGGAGACCGTCGAGCAGGAGTTCGCGGGGATGCTCCGCGCCTTCCGCCTCGGCGCCCCGCCGCACGGTGGCATCGCGCCGGGCGTCGACCGCATCGTCATGCTCCTCGCGGACGAGCCGAACATCCGCGAGACCATCGCCTTCCCGCTCAACGGCAACGCCCAGGACCTGATGATGGGCGCGCCGACGGTTCTGGAGGAGGCGCGGCTCAAGGAGCTGAACATCGCCCTGCGTAAGGCTCCCGCCAAGGGTGAGCAGGCCGAGAAGTAAGCCTCTGGCTTGCGGTGGGGGGTCCGGGGCCTGGTGGTCCCCGGGCCCCCTTTCGTCTGGGGCTTCCGTTTGGGGCTTCGCCCCTTTCCCCCTCATTGGCGCTTCGCGCCTCGTCCTCAAGCGCCGGACGGGCTGGACCACCCCCCGTGACGCTACAGTACGGATGTACTGTTTCCGCGTCGTAGGAGGGACCCATGGCCGCCGCCGAGCCCCGTCGGCGTGATCCCGCTCGGCGGATCGAGGAGATCGCCGCCGCCACCGAGCGCGTCATCGCCGAGCGTGGTGTCGAGGGGCTCACGCATCGGGCCGTCGCCGCCGAGGCGGGGGTGCCGCTCGGGGCGACGACGTACCACTTCGCGACGAAGGACGACCTGATCGCGGCGGCCCTGCGCCGGTCCGTCGACCGGTTCGCCGCGTACCTCGACGAGTGGGTCGCCCGGCGGCCCGAGCTCACGCCCGAGCAGCACGCCGTACTCCTCGCCGACGCGGTCCTGCCGCCGCTCGGCGGGCCCGAGCGGGCCCAGCAGGTGGTCGACCTGGAGCTGTACCTCGCCGCGCTGCGGCGGCCCGCGCTGCGGCACATCGCCGAGGAGCACCAGGGGCACATCCTGCGCGCCCTGGCCCACTACACCGACCCGGACACCGCCGCCGCCGCGGGAGCCGCGCTCATGGGGATCAGCCTGCGCTCCCTCGCCTCGCAGACCCCGCCGACCCGGGCCGAGGTCGAGGCGATCCTGCGCCGCATCCTCACCCCGAACCCCGCGCTCACCGGAGCCTGACGGCCAATCGTGACCCGGCGGGGTCTCCTCAACGCCCCTGTCGTGCCCTTACCCTGACGATCCATCACGCTTCGGGGGACCGGTGCCCGACGACCTGGGATTCGGCAAGCTGCTGGACGACGACGGCCTTCTCGCCCGGCTGCTCGGCAAGACCGCCAAGGGCCGCAACCGCCCGCTCCTGTACGGGCCCGACCTGCCGGTGGTGCTCGTCACCGGCGGGCCCGGCATGGGCAAGGGGCGGCTGCTGGCCTGCGTGCGCGACGTGTTCGGGCGCTACGTTCCGGCCGCGCACGTCGACTGCGCCGCGCCCGTGTTCCGCGAAGGCGCCGACCAGCGGCGCAGCACCCGCTCGGAGGCGACCGAGGCCCTGCGGGAGCTGGCCGTCCAGTTCGGCGCCTGGAGCGGCGACGGCGGGGCGATCGGCGCCCCGCGCCTGTACGCGGGGCTGGTCGCGGTCGCCGCGGGGGACGCCCTCGCGGGCCCGGCCGACGGCCTGGGCGAGGTGCGCCGATACGACGACCTGCTGCCGAGGGGCTCGTTCTGGGGCGGCGTGCTGCACCGCGCCTTCCGCGCCTACCTGGCCGCGCTCGGCGCGCTCCTCGTCGCCCAGCCGCTGGCCACCCCGCTGATCACCTCCATACTCGACGAGCTCTTCGAGCGGACCTCGTCCGAGGGCAAGGCCGCCCTTGAGGCCTGCTACGGCTCCTACTCGGGCGCGGCCGGACACCCCCGGCTCGGCCTGCACGCGCTGAGCGTCGACTTCCAGCAGGGCGGTGAGGCCCGCGCCCACGCGGAGAGCTTCCTGTTCCGGGCCCTGCGCGAGGACGTGGAGGCCGCGTACGCCTCGGTGCGCGGCCGCGTGGCGCGGGCCGGGCGGCCCGCCGTCCTGCTCGACCACGCCGACAACGGCGTCGGCCGCCGCCTGGTCCGGTCCGTGCTGCTCGACCGCGAGAGCGGCCACCACGACCGCGTGGTCGTCCTCGCCACCGCGCGCCGCGCCGACGGCGGCCGCTTCCTGTACCGCTCGCCGGACGCGGCGGACGGGGCCGCGGACGCCCCGGCCGTCTGGAGCCCCGCCGACGGCGGCCTGCCCGGCTGGACGCGAAGACAGGGCGGCGTTCCGGGCCTGGTCGCGCCCGCGCGCGGCGTACTGCTCGTCCGGATGCCGCTGCTGACCCCCGAGCAGCAGAACCACGAGCTGGCCCGGCTCCAGGGGCGCGGCCGCGACGCGGGCCACCGGCCGGACGAGCACGCCGCGCGGCTGCGCGTGGAGAGCGCCGTGCACCGGCTCAGCGGCGGCCGCCCCCGCTTCGTCACCCGCCTCGGCGAGGCCGCGGCCGCGCTGCGTGTCCCGGACCCGGCCGCGCTCACCGACTGGTCCCTGCTCGACGCGCCGGTGCGCTGCCGGGAGGCGTCCGACGCGCCACCGCGGCCCGTCGCCGAGCTGCTCCTCGACGATCTGGTCGGGCGCCAGCTCCCCGAGGAACTGCCGCCCGAGCAGCACGGCCACTGGCTCGACCTGCTCAGCCATCTGTCGGTCGCGCACACCGGGCCCTGCGCCCAGCGCCTGATCCGGGCCCGGCAGGGCGAGCGGGACGAGCGCCTGTCCGCGTACCGCGTCGCCGAACTCCTCCAGGACAACGGCTGGCCGCACTGCCCGCGCCACTTCATCGGCGACCGCGGCCTGCGCCACCTCCTGATGCGGCGCCTGTACGCGATGACGGGCGGGGCGGGCCGGGGGCGGGGCGCGGTGTGGCGCGCCGACCACGCGCTGCTGCGGGACCACTTCGGGTCGCCGCCCCCGGCCGCGGGGCCCGGCGAGGACGCCGCCGACGAGCTGTTCGGCTCGGCCGCCGCGCACGCCGCGCACCACGACCTGGCCGCGTCCGGGGCCGCGCGGGCCGTCGACCACCTGACGCGGTCGTTCCCCGCGCGCGACCCGCGCAGGTCCATGGCCGACTGGTGCGGGGAGCTGCTCGCCGTCGCGGGCGCGCCCTGCGAGGCGCCGCTCGCGGGCACGCCCGACGACCGGCACGCCCGCGCGCTCGGGGAGGTGCCCGCGCCCGGCGACGACCTGCTGCGCCGCCGCGTGGACCGGCTGCTGCACGCGGTGTGGCTGTACGAGGACCGCACGGGCCCGGTGGACCCGGCGGTGACGGGCACCTGGCGGCAGCTGCTCGACCGGCTCGGCGACGAGCCCGTGCCGGGGGTCGAGGTGCTGTCGCGCACGGCCGGGGAGTGGGCCGAACGGGCCGGGGAGCGACAGCCGTTGAAGCCGTGCGCGTGCACGCGGCACATCGGCTGACGGGCCGGGCGGACGCCACCGGGGCGCCGCGGGCGAAGGGACGGCGGATGGCGGGGCGAAGGGAGCGGCGGTGCTGAACTGGCTGTACAACCACGTGTGGGCCACACGCCTGAAGAAGGCCGTCACGATCCTGGTCGTGGCGGCCGTGGGAACCGCCGTGGGCATCCTGGTGCCGCCCGCCGTGGGCGGTCCCGACCGCTGCGCGGACGGCGTGGAGAAGCACGGCGGCGAATGCGTCGGAATCAACGGCTCCGGCTATGACTTCGGCACGTCCGAGATCAGCGGGGTCAGCGCCGCGATCGCCAGGGAGAACCGGCGGATCGACGGCGAGCCGCACGTCACCGTGGCGATGATGCTGCCCCTCCAGCCGGAGTCGGCCGTCGAGCGCACCCAGTTGCGCAGCGACATACAGGGCGCCTATCTCGCCCAGTACCGCGCCAACCGCACCGAGCAGAAGCCGCTGATCCGTCTGGTGCTCGCCAACCCCGGCCGGAACTACGCCCAGCAGGCCCGCGTCGTCGACGGCCTGGCCGAGCTCGCGGACGACCGGAAGCACAACCTCCGCGCGGTGACCGGCTTCAACCTGAGCCTGCGGCACACCGTCGACGCCGTGGACCGGCTCACGAACGAGCTGCGCATCCCGGTCCTCATCAGCCGGGCCAGCGCCGACGAACTCGCCAACGTAGAACGGCGCGAGGGCAGGCCGCGCTTCCCCGGGCTCGCGCGGGTGATCCCCACCAACCGGCAGCAGGCGGCGGCGCTCGCCGCCTTCCACCACGGCCTGCGCGACGAGGAGACGGTCCTGGTCAAGGACACCCGCCCGGACGACATCTATGTGGAGTCGCTCGCGCGGGCGTTCAGCGGGGACGAGAAGGGCCCGGCGGGCGCGAAGGACCAGGAGTTCACGTCCCCGTCCATCGGCGACCCGGGCGAGACCGGAAACGACTTCTCGCTGATCGGCCACAACATCTGCCAGTCCCGGGCGAAGGTCGTCTACTTCGCGGGCCGCCCGGTGCACTTGCGCCTGTTCGCGCTGAAGCTCGCGGAGGTGCCGTGCCGGGGCAAGCGGTACACCGTGGTGAGCGGTTCGGGCGCGGCGACCCTGGACCGCTACATGAGCGACGCGGACTGGCGGAGGCTGCGCGGTGACGCGGGCGCCAAGGAGCCCACGGTCACCGTGCAGTACACCGCGCCCGGACACCCCGAGGCCTGGACGCGGGCGCTGGCCGGGGCGAAGGGCCGACCGGCCCACCTAACCGAGCCGCAGCGGGAGTTGGCCGAGCTGCGCGCGCTCACCGACCGACAGGGGGCCGGTGACATCGGGCCCGTCCGCTACGGCGACTCGCGCACGATGCTGGTGCACGACGGCGTGCTCACGATCTCCCGGGCCGTCTTCCTCGCCAACGCCCGGTCGGCCGGGTCGGTGCCGCCCCGCGAGCGGGTCGCCGCCCAGTGGTCGCGCCTGGAGTCCGCGCACCGGGTGGCCGGAACCAGTGGGTGGGTGTGTCTGACCAACGCGGGCAACCCCTACGACAAGCCGGTGGCGGTGGTCGAACTCGACCCCCGCACGCGCAAGCTGAGGTTCGTGGGGCTCGGGTGGCCAGAGGGGCGCCCCCAGCCGCGCGACTGCGTCGTGCCCAGCGGCTGACGCCTACGCCGCTCTGGTCGGGGAGTCCTGCTGGTCCGCGGCTTCCGCCGTCGCCCACTCCGTCACCAGGCGCTGATACTCGCGTCGCTGGTCGGTGCTCAACCGCCCGCCGCAGCGCAGCCACAGCGCACGGATCTCCTCGTTCACCTCGTCCGCGGTGCGCTGGGGGCGCCGCGGTTCGGAAGCGGGATTCGTGGCCATGCTGTGAAGCGTACGTGCGCGGGCGTGAAGAGGGAGTGAGTCCGGTCACGAAGTGATCAAGAGCTCATTGACGGGGTAGAGATCAAGCCACTCGTGCGAGCCGCGCGCCGCTGCCGCGCGCATGGCGGTCAGGCGGGGTCCTTCAGGAGCTCCACGAGCCTGCTGAAGCTGTCGGCGCCGTGCCCCGCGTCCATGCCGAGCCGGAAGGCGTCCAGGACGACCTGCGGGAACGCCGTGTTCACGCCCGCGTCCGCGTTCGTGTGGACGACGTGCTCCATGCTCGCCACGCCCATCGAGATGCGGTCCACGTCGCCCGCGTGGTTGCCCGCGTCGATGCGGGGCGCGTAGAAGTCGATGAACTGCCGCATGCCCTCGTAGTTGCCGGACACGTACGGAGCCAGCTCCGAGGCCGAGATGCCGTGCGCACCGGCGAGGGCGACGGCCTGCCAGTAGGCGAGCATGGCGGGCCAGAAGACGACCATGTTGAGCTGGTACATCAGGGCCGCGAGGCCCGGGTCCTCGCCGCGGTAGTCGGTCTTGCCGGTGATGACCTCCAGGGCCGCGCGGTGCGTGTCGTAGGCCTCGCGGGGGCCGCTGTAGAAGGTGGACATGTCCGGGCTGCCGATGGTGGGCGGCGGGGACAGGACGCCGCCGGTCAGGTGGGTGCCGCCGAGCTCCGCCGTCCACTTCGCCGCCGCGCGCGCCTTCTCCGGGGTGTCCGAGCTGAGGTTCACCAGAACCCGCCCCGCCACCGCGGCCTCGGCGCCCCGGAGCGCGGTGTACATCGCGTCGTAGTCGATCAGGCTGAGCACCACCAGGTCATTGGCGCGCAGGGCCTCCTCGGGGGTGGCGGCGAGGCGGGCACCCCGCTCGACGAGCGCGGCGGCGCGCGAGGGGGTGCGGTTCCACACCGTGACCTCGTAGCCCCGGTCGAGGAACGCGCCCGCCATGGCCTGCCCCATCGGACCGAGCCCCAGAACGGTTACGGACTGTGACATGGCTGTCTCCCGTCTTCTCTGTTCAGTACCTCTAGAACGAACGCTCTATCCAGAGCCAGGAGTAACGTAGCACGACACTAGAACGAACGCTCTACTCAGAGGGTGGGTAAGGTGGCGGGATGAGCATGTACAGCGCGCCCCCCAGCACGCGCGAGCGGATCGTCGTGGTCGCCGCGCAGCTCATCCAGCGGCAGGGCTACGTCGGCACCGGCATCAAACAGATCGCCAAGGAGGCGCAGGCCACGCTCGGCTCCGTCTACCACTTCTTCCCGGGTGGCAAGGAAGCCGTCGCGGTGGCCGCGATCAAGCACGGGGAGAGGGAGTTCGGCTGGCTGCTCCAGGACACGCTCCGCCCCGAGGGCGACCCGGCCGCCGCCATCGAGGCCTGCGCCGTGCGGCTGGCCGTCGACCTGCGCGCGTCGGACTGGACCGACGGCTGCCCCATCACGGCCGCCGCCCTGGAGACCCTGGGCACGGACTCGGAGATCCAGCGGGTGTGCGGCGAGGCGCTGCGCAGCTGGGAGAACATCGTCGCCGAGAAGCTCCTGGCCTGCGGCTTCACGGAGACCGACGCGCGCGAGGTGGCCACCACGGTCATCAGCACCCTGGAGGGCGCCGAGGTGACGGCGCAGGTCAACCGCAGCGAGGAGCCCCTGCGGGCGGCCGGACGCCAGCTGGCGCGGCTCGTCCGGACGTACGAGGGCTGACACGACGCCTCGTACCGACGGCGTGCGGAGACGCGAGAAGGGCCCGGAACGCGTGGTTCCGGGCCCTTCTGTCGCGCTGTGCCGCGTGTCCGGCTAGGCCTTCTTCGGCTCCTCAAGGCGCGGGAAGAGGACCGCGCCCTTCGTCACCGTCGAGCCCGCGGGGAGCTGCCCCCACGCGCCCGCGTCCTGGACCCTCTGGTCCGCGAGCGCGCCCAGGGACGCCTCGGCGCCGAGGGAGTCCCAGAGCTTCTGGGAGGTGTCCGGCATGACGGAGTTGAGGAGCACGGCGACCGCGCGCAGGGACTCGGCGGCCGTGTACAGGATGGTCGCGAGGCGGGCCTTGCCCTGCTCGCTCTCGTCCTTGGCCACCTTCCACGGCTCCTGCTCCGTGATGTAGCCGTTGACCTGCTTCACGAAGTCGAAGACGGCGAGGATGCCGCCCTGGAAGTCGAGGTCGTCGCCGATCTTCGCGTCCGCCGTGGCGACGGCCTTCGCGAGGCCCTCGTGCACCGCGGCCTCCGCCGGGCCGTCCGCCGCGGCCGCGGGCAGCGCGCCGCCGAAGTACTTGCCGACCATGGCGGCCACGCGGGAGGCGAGGTTGCCGTAGTCGTTGGCCAGCTCGCTGGTGTAGCGGGCGGTGAAGTCCTCCCAGGAGAAGGACCCGTCCTGGCCGAAGGCGATGGCGCGCAGGAAGTACCAGCGGTAGGCGTCGACGCCGAAGTGCGAGGTCAGGTCCTGCGGCTTGATGCCGGTCAGGTTCGACTTCGACATCTTCTCGCCGCCGACCATCAGCCAGCCGTTCGCGGCGACCTTGCCGGGCAGCGGGAGGCCCTGGGCCATCAGCATCGCGGGCCAGATGACCGCGTGGAAGCGGAGGATGTCCTTGCCGACGAGGTGCACGTTCGCGGGGAAGGTGCCGTCGAACTTCGCCGGGTTCTCGTTGTACCCCACGGCCGTGGCGTAGTTGAGCAGCGCGTCGACCCACACGTAGATCACGTGCTTGTCGTCCCACGGCACCTTCACGCCCCAGTCGAAGGTGGAGCGCGAGATCGACAGGTCCTGGAGCCCCTGCTTGACGAAGTTCACGACCTCGTTGCGCGCCGACTCGGGCTGGATGAAGCCCGGGTTCGCGGCGTAGTGCTCCAGGAGCTTGTCGCCGTACTCGCTCAGCTTGAAGAAGTAGTTCTCCTCGCTGAGGAGCTCCACCGGCTTCTTGTGGATCGGGCAGAGCTTCTGGCCCTCGTACGCGCCCTCGCCGTCGAGGAGCTCGCCCGGGAGCTTGTACTCCTCACAGCCGACGCAGTACGGGCCCTCGTAGCCGCCCTTGTAGATCTCGCCCTTGTCGTAGAGGTCCTGGACGAACTCCTGCACCCGGTCGGTGTGCCGCTTCTCCGTCGTCCGGATGAAATCGTCGTTCGCGATCTCCAGGTGCTCCCAGAGGGGGCGCCAGGCCTCCTCGACGAGCTTGTCGCACCACTCCTGGGGCGTCACGCCGTTCGCCTCGGCCGTGCGCATGATCTTCTGACCGTGCTCGTCCGTGCCGGTGAGGTACCACACCTTCTCGCCGCGCTGACGGTGCCAGCGCGTGAGCACGTCGCCTGCGACGGTCGTGTAGGCGTGGCCCAGGTGAGGAGCGTCGTTTACGTAGTAGATGGGGGTCGAGACGTAGAACGCCTTCGCGCTCTCGTCCGCCCCCTGCTTCTCGGATCCAGTGGCCGCCATGGTCGAAATCCTAACGGCCCGACGAAGATCCACTCACCTCACGGCCGGGGGCGCCAGGCCGCCAGGAGGCCCTCGTAGAGCTGCTTGTCGGTGAGCTCCTTGGGGGCGGGGCCCGCGAGGAAGTGGGCGGCGTTGTCCGCCTTGAGGCGGCGCAGGTAGTCGAAGGCCTTGCTGTCCTGTTCGCCGAAGGCGACGAAGGAGAAGAACAGCGGGTGCCGGGCGGCGTCCGCCAGGGCCTGGGTGGCGGGGCCCTTGGTGTCCGGGGCGCCGTCCGTCTGGAAGACCACGAGGGCGGGGCCCTCGCCCTCGGACTTCTCGTAGTGGGCCACGACCTCCTCGACGGCGCGGTGGTAGCTGGTGCGGCCCATGCGGCCGCAGGCCGCGTGCAGCTCGTCGACGCGGTTCTCGTGGTCGGTGAGGGTGAGGGTGCCGGTGCCGTCGACGTCCGTCGAGAAGAAGACGACGTGGACGGTGGCGGTGGGGTCGAGGTGGGCGGCCAGGGCGAGGGTCTGGTCGGCGAGGGCCTGGGCGGAGCCGTCCTTGTAGTACGGGCGCATGGAGCCGGAGCGGTCCAGGACGAGGTAGACCCGGGCGCGGGTGCCCGTCAGGCCCTGCTTGCGCAGGGCCGCGCCTGCTGCCTTGTAGGCCTGGGCGAGCCCCGGCGCCCGCGCCTTGAGCCTGGCCAGGCTGAGCGCGGGCTTGGCGGGGGCGTCCGCCTGGGCCGGGGCTTCCGGCTCGGCCGGGGCCTCCTCCGAGGCTGCCGCCTCGGGCTCCGGCTCGGCCGGGGGCTCTATGGCCTGGGGCTCCTCCGCCGGGGGTGCCTCTGCTGCACGGTTGCTCGGCACCTCGGGCTGTGCCCACCCTTCCCCAAGCTCTCGGCTTCGCTCGAGCAGGGGATGCCCCACTCGCCCTGCGGGACGATTGCCCACAGCGGCATCGGCATCGGCATCGGCAGCGGCAGCGGGGGTGGGTTCCCCGTCATGGGTGGGCGGGTGGGCGAGAGGGGCCGCCCCGGAGGGGCGGACCGTTACGTTGTCGAAGGCTGCTGCTACGAGGTCTTCCGCCGGGGTCGCCGGAGCCGGGACGGAGGCCTGGGGGGCAGCCGGGGCCAGAGGCTCGGGCTGGGGAGCGGGGGGCGTCGGGTTGGCCCGGCCCCGCCGGAACGCGCTCCGCAGACGATCCAGAATGCCCATGTGCGCACCCCTAAATATGAGTTCGGCGTGAGTGAGTCCCCGACCGGCCCCCTGGCCACAAGGACACGTAAGGGTATCCGCCGCCTCCCCGGCCGCACGGACCCCCCGGCCGACCCCAGGGGCCAGGCGCGGTTCACGCTCCGTTCACCCGCAGTCCCCCGGGCTGCTGGCAGCCCCCCCTAGCCTCCAGCCGGACCGCTGTGAATCGAGTGAAAACAGCCACGTCGCAGCCCATTTCAGCCACCCTGGAGGAACCCGTGCGCAAGCTGCTGCCCCTGATCACCTCACACCCGGGCGGCACCGGCGGCCGCTCGGCCATGACGTGCCGGTTCCGCTGCGGCGACGCCTGCTTCCACCCGGTGCCGAACACCAGCGACAACGAGTACGTCGGCGACGTCATAGCCGGTGCCCTGAGCCGCCGCTCCGTGATGCGCGCCGCGGCCGTGGTGACCGTGGCCACGGCCGCGGCGGGCGGCGTCACCCTGGGCCCCGGCGCGGGCGAGGCCGCGGCCGCGGCCCCGGCGGCGTACAAACCCAAGGGCGGCAAGGGCGCCCGCGGCCTGCGGTTCACGCCGGTCGCGC
The DNA here is from genome assembly GCF_044544845.1 of Streptomyces sp. NPDC053474. Taxonomy (NCBI): domain Bacteria; kingdom Bacillati; phylum Actinomycetota; class Actinomycetes; order Kitasatosporales; family Streptomycetaceae; genus Streptomyces; species Streptomyces sp. NPDC053474. Next base: position 351,998 of record NZ_JBITXV010000002.1, on the reverse strand, counting down.
CCAACACGGCCGACCAGGTCACCGTCCCCGCGGGCTACCGCCAGAACGTCGTGATCCGCTGGGGCGAGCCCATCCTGCGCGGCGCCCCCGCCTTCGACGCGGACAAGCAGTCCGCGAAGGCCCAGGCCGGTCAGTTCGGCTACAACAACGACTTCCTCAGCCTGCTGCCGCTGCGCGGCGAGAGCGAGGAGCACGGCCGCCAGGTGCTCGTGGCCAACCACGAGTACACGGACGAAGTCCTGATGTTCAAGGGCTACGACGCCAAGAACCCGACCCGCGAGCAGGTCGAGATCGCCTGGGCCGCGCACGGCCTGTCCGTGGTCGTGGTCGACGGCGAGCGGAAGACCGGCGCGCTGCGTGCCGTGCCCCGCCACCGGCTGAACCGGCGCCTGACGGCGACCAGCACGTTCCACCTGTCCGGCCCCGCCGCCCGCAGCGAGTTCGTCCGGACGAAGGCCGACCCGCGCGGCACCACCGTCCTCGGCACGCTCAACAACTGCTCCGGCGGCACCACCCCGTGGGGCACCACGCTGCACGGCGAGGAGAACTTCAACCAGTACTTCGCGCACGCGGACAAGGTCACCGACCCGGACCGGGCCGCGCGCCTGAAGCGCTACGGCGTCGTCGGGGGCGAGTCCGAGCGCAAGTGGGAGCGGTTCGACGACCGCTTCGACCTGACCAAGGAGCCGAACGAGCCGCACCGCTTCGGCTGGGTCGTCGAGCTCGACCCGTACGACCCGGACTCCGTGCCGCGCAAGCGCACCGCGCTCGGCCGCTTCAAGCACGAGGGCGCCCAGCCCCGGCTGACCCACGACGGCCGCCCGGTGGTCTACATGGGCGACGACGAGCGCTTCGACTACGTGTACAAGTTCGTGAGCAGCAAGCGGATGGCGAAGGGGAACTCGCGCTGGGCGCGCGAGCACAACCTCACCCTCCTCGACGAGGGCACCCTGTACGTCGCCAAGTTCACGGGCGACTCCCCGGCCGCGGAGATCGACGGCACGGGCAAGCTCCCCGCCGACGGCGAGTTCGACGGCAGCGGCCAGTGGATCCCGCTGGCCACCGCGTACGCGGGCGGCAAGGCCGTCTCGCACGTCGAGGGCATGACCGCCGACGAGGTGTACGTCTTCACGCGGCTCGCGGGCGACAAGGTGGGCGCCACGAAGATGGACCGCCCCGAGGACATCGAGCCGTCCCCGGCGACCGGCAAGGTGTACGTCGCCCTGACGAACAACGCCGACCGCGGCAAGCCCGGCAAGGCCGGTGCCGACGAGGCCAACCCGCGCAACCTCAACAAGCACGGGCAGGTGCTCGAACTGACGGAGTCGCGCAACCGGCCGGAGTCCACGCGCTTCGCCTGGAACCTCTTCCTCGTCGCGGGCGACCCGAACGACCCGGCCACGTACTTCGCGGGCTTCCCCAAGGACAAGGTCAGCCCCATCTCCTGCCCCGACAACGTGGCCTTCGACCCGCACGGCAACCTGTGGATCTCCACCGACGGCAACCAGCTCGGCTCCCACGACGGCCTGTTCGGCGTGGCCACGAAGGGCGAGCGGCGCGGTGAGCTGAAGCAGTTCCTGACGATGCCGACCGGCGCGGAGACCTGCGGCCCGCTCGTGCAGGAGCGGCGCGTGCTCGTCTCCGTGCAGCACCCTGGTGAAATCGACGGGGCGTCCGTCGAGAAGCCCGCGAGCGTCTGGCCCGACGGCCCCGGCGAGATCGTGCGCCCGGCGGTCGTGTCGGTGTGGCGCGCGGACGGCGACGACATCGGCGTCTGAGGACGCGAGTGGGGCGCCCCCTTGCCGGGGGCGCCCCTTGCTCACGTACCGGTGACTAGTCGTTCTGCTTGCGGCGGTACATCGCGAAGCCCAGGCCCGCCGCGCCCAGGGCCGCCATGCCGCCGCCCGCGGCGACCAGCGGGGTGGCGTGCGAGGCGTCAGCGGAGCTGTCCACGCCGTCGGCGCCCGCCTTGACGCCGCCCCGCGGCACCTTGGTGGAGGGGTGCGTGGGCTTCGGTGCGGTGCCGCCGTGCGTGCGGCCCTCGACCCAGCCCTTCATGGTGCCGTCGGGGTTGAGCACGAAGTGCGCGCCGTTGTGCTGGCCGTACGCCGCCTTGGCGCCGGTCTGCTTCAGGGTGTCCCAGACGGTCTTCCTGCCGGTGTCCGGAGCCGGGGCGATCAGGTCCGCCTCGTAGCCCGCCTTGGTCTTGTAGACCTTGGCGTCGAAGCCGGTCTTGCCGAGGTTCTTGTACTCGCGTACGAAGGCGCGCTTCTTCGCGGGCTGCGGCTTCGGCTTCGGCTTCGGCGGGGTCGGCGTGCCGGTCTTGGTGACCGTGCCGTCGGCGGTCAGCGTGAACGTACAGCCGTCGATCTTCGTGGAGGCGGGCTTGATGTACGCCGTCAGGGAGCCCTTGGCGACGCCGTCCTTGAGGAGCTGGGCCTTGGCGGAGCGGGCGGAGGCGTTCACGTCGACCTTGGCGGTCCAGCCGTGGCCGAGGGAGACCGTGCCCTTGGACTCCCAGCCGCCGGGGACCGGCTTGTCCGTGTCCTCGTCGGGCTTGGTCTCGTCGTCGGGCTTGGTGTGGTCGTCCGGCCTGGTCTCGTCGTCCGGCTTGGTGTGGTCGTCCGGGGTCGGCGTGGGGTCCGGGCTCGGCGTCGTGTCGTCGCCGGTCTGATCGCTCGGCGCGGCGGCGCCGTCGACCTGGTGCGGGACCGCCGGGGCGGCGGCGAAGGCCGCGGTGGTGGGGACGGCGAGCGCGGCGATCGCGCCGGTGGCGATGGCGGCGGTGCGGAAGGTGCGTCGGGTGGCGCGCATGGCGTGGTTCCCTCGTACTGGTCGGCGTCTTGTCCGTCTTTGTGCCCCTTTGCGGTGGCGACGGATATGAAGCTACGGGCGCCATGTGTGCGTCGTCCGTAGGGAACGTAACAACTGGCCGCAGACCGCGACGCGGAACCGTAAAACGGTAAGAAGTGCAGGTCAGAGAGGGGTGGGCCGAAGGTCCCGAGCGGGGGGACAGGGCGAGGGAGGGCAGGGCGAGGGGGGTCCGGCGCCGCGGGTGCCGAGCAGCCAGTCCTGGTAGGCGGGGGCCTCCGCGGCGGCCTCCCAGTAGGCGGCCTCCAGCTCGCCGTACACGGCGTTCAGCTCCGTCTCCGTACGGGCCGCGACGTACAGGCGGACGCCCAGCGGATCGCCGCGCAGGGGTCTGACCGCCATGTCGGGTCTCGCCACCGAGGTGGGCTGGCAGACGGTGACGACCTCACCGGTGGCGACGAGCGTGGCGGCGGTCAGATAGTCGCCGTGCAGCACGCGCGGGTCGAGCCCCGCGGATCTCAGCATCCTCCGCAGGCCGTCCCACTCCCCGTCCACGGTCGGGTCGACCATCCAGCGGTCGTCGGCGAGGTCGGCGAGGCTGATGACGGGCTCGCGGGCGGCGGGGTGGTCGGCGGCGAGCGAGACGAACTGCGGCTCGCGGTCGATGAGCACACGGCGGGCCAGCCCGTCGGGGAATCTGAGCGGACTGCCCTCCACCTCGTGCACGAACGCGACGTCGAGGCGGCCCTCGGCGACATCGCGGAGCAGCGCGTTCGCGGACACGTCCATCTGGAGCGAGGTCTCGGTGCCGGGCATGCTGGCGCGGAGCCTGCGCAGCCAGCCCGGTATGGCACGGCTCGCCGTGGACCCGATGCGCAGGCGCGGCGCCCCGTCGGCGGAGCGGGCCGCGGCCGCGCGGGCCTCGGTGACGAGCGCCCGCATCTCGATGACCAGCGGCCGGGCGCGGCTGAGGACGGTGCGGCCCAGCGGCGTTGGGCGGCAGCCGGTGCGCTCGCGGGTGAAGAGCTGGCCGCCCACGGCGTGTTCGATGCGCCGCAGCTGGGTGGTCAACGAGGGCTGGCTCATGCCGAGTTGGCGCGCCGCCTTGTGCAGGCTGCCGCTGTCAGCGATGGCGCAGAGTGCGCGGAGGTGCCTGACCTCGAGCTCCATGGCCGTGAGCGTAGAGCGGGTTACGGCAGCACACCAGCCTCCCAAACACCCATGGAACCGCAGAAGTTGCCCCTCCGTCCGGTGACCGGATGTACGGCGATAGGCCCGGGCTATCGCCAGCTGCCATCATCCGCAAGACGCCCGGCTCCCCGACACTCACGGATACCGAAACGTTCATCTTTCACCGAACGAGTAGGGAGCCCCCCACATGCACAAGCGTTATGTGTCCGTCGCCGCCGCGCTCGGACTCGCGGTCGCCGCGCTCGGCACCTCCTCCGTCGCTTCGGCGGCCACGTCGGCCGACTCGGCCAAGGCCGCCAAGACCACCGCGTCGTCCTCCTACGCCGGGTACACCGGCTCCGCCGAAGAGGCCGCGGCGAACAAGGCGTTCTTCGCGGCCGTCGTCAAGGCGGTCGCCGAGAAGCGTGCCGCCAACCCCGGCGCCCAGGCCGTCACGGTGACCTACAGTACCCAGCGCGCCCCGTCGTTCCGGCAGCAGATCGCCGCGAGCACCTCCATATGGAACGCGGCCGTCTCCAACGTCAAGCTCCAGGAGGGCACGAGCGGTACGAGCTTCGAGTACCGCGAGGGCAACGACCCGCGCGGCTCGTACGCGAGCACCAACGGCCACGGCCGCGGCTACATCTTCCTCGACTACCGGCAGAACCAGCAGTACAACTCCACCCGCGTGACCGCCCACGAGACCGGCCACGTGCTCGGCCTTCCCGACCACTACTCCGGCCCCTGTTCGGAACTGATGTCCGGCGGCGGCCCCGGCACGTCCTGCCAGAACGCCCAGCCGAACGCGCAGGAGCGGGCCCGCGTCAACCAGCTCTGGGCCAACGGTTTGGCCAAGGCCATCAAGCAGGTCCAGGCCGCCAAGCACTGACCTCGCTAGGGCCGCGGTGACGCGATCGCGCGGGCCGCGGCCACTTCCTGGCGGAGGGGTTCGAGGACGCTGTCCTTGGGGCCCGTGAACTCCACGGGCACCGGGACGAGCACCTCCACCTCCCGGAGCGCGGCAGCCAGTTCGCGCAGCTGACGCACGACTTCCCCGGCCTCCGCCCCCTCGGGGGCGGAGGCTCCGTGCCGTACGCGCACCCGCGCGGCCGTGGTCGCGTCGACGATCCGCTCCACGGCCACCACCAGCGGCCACCACGCGGCGGCCCGCGCCCCCACGGGTGGCGGCTCGGTCAGCGCCCGCTGGAACTCGGTGCGGATGTCGGACAGGTCGCGGTACAGGCGCCGCCGCATCCGGGCCCGCGCGGCGGGATCGCCCGCGGCGCCGTCCTTGCCGAACGCGCACTCCACGTACTCCGCCGTGTCGGCGACCGCGTCCGCGAGCCGGTCCCCGATCCGCGTGTGCCAGCTCTCCGGCCACAGCAGATAGCCCGCGACCAGCGCGATGGCGCAGCCGATGAGGCTGTCGAGCAGCCGGGGCAGGACGAGCCCGAAGCCCTGGTGGTTGAGGACGTCCGACAGGAGCAGGATCACCGGGGTGATGGCGGCGGTCTGGTAGCCGTATCCGCGCGGGGTGAGCGCGGGGATGAGCATGGCGAGGACGAGCACCACGGGCACGTCCCACCAGCCCCGTTCGAGGGCGGCGAGCACCGCGGCGGCCACCACGAGGCCCACCGCCGTGCCGACGGCCCGCATCACCGCGCGCGAGAACACCGAGCCGAAGTCCGGCTTCAGGACGAAGGTGACGGTGAGAGCCACCCAGTACGAGCGCGGCACGTCGATGAGGGACACCAGGGACTGCGCGATGCCGATGCACAGCGCGAGCCGCAGGCCGTAGCGCCAGGAGGCCCCGGAGAGCACGACGTTGCGGGTCGCGCGCCGGGCCCGCACGCGCAGCGCGGCGGGCCGCCCGAGCCGGTCGTCGGCGTGCACGGCGGTCAGCGGGTCGGGGTCGGCGAGGGTGTCGGCGGCGTGCCGCAGCGCCTGGTACACGGCGCGGGCCGCGGCCCCGTACGTCCCCGGCAGCTCCGCGGGCAGGCCGAGCCCGGCGGGCTCCGCGCCGGGGCCGCGCGCGATGGCGGCGGCGAGCCGGCGGGCCGCCTCGGGCAGTTCGGGCGGCAGCTCCTCGCCGTACTGGTGGGCGGCGGGCGCGGCCTCGACGACCGGGGTGATGGCGTTCAGCTCGGCGATGAGCCGCACCAGGTCGGGGCTGCGGCCGTGGTCGCGGGCGCGGCGGGCCAGGACGAGGTCGTAGGCCTGGTTGAGCTGGGCGGTGACGGCGGCGCGGGCCTCGTCGTAGGCGTCGTCCCCGGTGTGTGCGGTGCCCGCCGTCTCCAGGAGCGCGGCCACCTTCTCGTACGCGGCCGCGACGGCGGCCCGTTCGGGTACGCCGGACCGCAGCGGCCAGGCGAGCAGCGCGAGCACAAGGACGAGCAGGCCGCCGCCGGTCATCAGGGCGGGGGCCAGCCACCACGCGCCGGGCAGTGGCAGGCCCGCGCCGATGACCGCGTTGAGCAGCAGCAGGAGCCCCGACACGGAGGCGACGGCGCCGATCGTCGACATCATCCCCGAGACCAGGGCGATGACGGTCACCGCGGCGACCGTGGCCCAGCCGTGGCCGTGGGCCAGCGAGCCCAGGGTGACGCCGAGCGCGCCGAACAGCTGCGGGACGGCGATGTTGAGGATCCGCATGCGGTACGCGTCGGCGGTGTCGCCGATCACGCCGGACAGGGCACCCATGCTGGCGAGCGCCCCGTAGGCCGGGTGGCCCGCCGCCGTGCCGATCGCCAGGGGCAGGGCCATGGCGATGGCGGCGCGGGCGACCGCCGCCCAGGGGACGGGGGCCGGTTGGGGCTTGAGCGACCTGACGAGCCAGTCCGGTGGGCGGGGCATACCGCCATTATCGCCGGGGCTCGCTTTGACCTGCGCTTACGGTCGCGTGCCCTGCCGGGGGCTCCCCACGCCGGAGGGGCTGGATTTTTCAGCCCGTCCGGCGTTTGAGGACGAGGCGCGGAGCGCCGATAGAGCGGGGGCACGGGGGCGGCAGCCCCCGGATCGGGAAGGGGCGGGCCTGGGGCGCCCCGCGAGGGATTAGCGGCGGTGCAGGGTCAGGTCAAGGAGTACCGCGCGGTGGTCCGTGTTGCCGAGGGTCAGGAAGCTGGCGGAGCGCGCGGCGAAGTCCGGGGTCGTGAGGACGTGGTCGATCTGCGCGCCGAAGGGCCGCGGCAGCAGCGTGGGCCAGGTGGGCGTCCGCGAGGCCCCGGCGAGCCGCGCCCCGTCGTGCAGCCCCGTACCGAGGATGCGCCGGAACGCCGCGTGGTCCTGCGTGGCGTTGAAGTCCCCGGCCAGGATGGTGGGCCGCCCGTCCCCCGCCGCGGCGAAGTCCCGCAGGGCGCCGAGCTCGCCGCGCCAGCGGTCGACGTCGCCGGGCGTGGGCGGCATGGGGTGGGCGAGCTGGAGCCGTACGGCCACGCCCTTGACGTCGGCGACGGCCCCGGGCATGCCCAGCGTCCCGCGCACGCCCTCGGCCCGCTTCAGCGGCACGTCGGCGAGGATGACGGACCCGTCGGCCCCGTCGCCCCCGGCGGCCACCCGGTGGGGGTAGGCCGACTTCGGCAGCCCCTCGCGCAGCGTGTCCTGGCAGGCGCGGTCGCACTCGGAGACGAAGACGAGGTCCGGCTTGTGCTCGCGTACGGCCTTGACCAGGCCGGGGGCCCCGTGCCCGAACTCGACGTTGGCGGCGAGCACGCGCAGATCGGCCAGGGGCGGCCCGTCGGGCTCCACGGCCTTCCCGTACGGCTCCATGAACCAGGCGAGCCCGCCGAGCACGGCCACCGCCCAGACGAGCCCGACGCGCCAGCGCCCGTACGCGGCGAGCAGCAGCGCGAGCACGGCGGGCGCCAGGAGCCAGGGCAGGAAGGCGAGGACCTGCGGCACGGGCGTGACCGCGTCGGTGTCGGCGGCGCGGCAGCCGAGGACCGCGCTCACCCCGGCGAGCAGCAGGCCCGCCGTCCAGGCGGAGGTCCGCCACCGGCCAGGGCGCCGGGCGGGGGCGTCGTCGGGGAACGGGTCCTCGGGGGCGGTGGGCGGTGCCGTCGCGTGCTCCAAGGGGCGGCCTTTCCTCGACGGGGCGCCCGCCGGGCGGCGCGCTGTCCGAATCCCCCCTTAGAGACGTGGCGGGCCCGCGGAAAGTTTCCCGGGGCGGCTGCGGGAGAGCCACCACGCTCCGGCCGCCACGAGAAGACCGAGGCCCACCAGGACCCAGGCCGTCACGCGCAGGCTCTCAGTGAGCGCGTCGTAGACGGCGCCCGCGGCGGCCCGGGACACGTCCGGGGGCAGGTCGTCCAGGGTGAGCGCGCGGCCGACGGCGACGGCGGCGGCGAGCACGGCGGCCCCGGCGGCCGTGCCGAGGGCGGTCGCGAGGACGGCGCGGCGGCGGCGCACCGCGAGGAGGATGCCGCCGACGGCGAAGACGGCCGCGGCGACGGGCAGCCAGAGGCCCGCGGCCTGGAGCATGCGGAACACCTTCCGGTAGTCGCTCAGGTCCTGCGCCTTCATGACCGTGACCTCGGTGTGGCGCACCGGGATGCGGTCGGCGAACGGCACGCCCTCTTCCGTGAGCCGCCGTTTGACCTGTTCCGTGATCGGCGCGAGGTCGATGCGCACCTCGCCGTCGGAGTCGTTCTCCAGGGCCTGTTCGACGGCCGCGTGCGCGGCGCGGTTGGCCGCGTTCCAGGCGGTGCGGAAGGCCGCGGTGCCGGTGAAGGAGCCCACGGCGTCCCGGACGAACGACTCGACCGTGGACTGGAGCGGCCCCGCGTCGATCTCCTTGACCACGGAGTCGGTGACGGCGTCGGCGACGGCCGCCCGCACCGCCGGGTGCGAGGACAGGGGCGCCATCGTGGCGACGTACCGGTCCGTGTCGTGGATCTCGTACGCCGCCCAGGTCGAGACCACGCCGAGGGGCACTAGGAGGCAGGCGAGGACGAGCAGGACGGCACAGAGAGCGGCGCGCGGGCGTGGGGGCACGCCACCCAGGCAAGGCCCCGGCCGCGCCGGGCGCGACCGGGGTGACTCCGGATGGAGCAGGCCGTGGACCGCGCGCTCCGGTGGAGCGCGTGGCCGCGCGGGTGTTTCCTGGGAGGAGGCCGCAGGGCCCGAGCAGAGAGGAACCGCCATGGCACTCACCGCACACGGATCCCCCGGCATCCGCAGCCTCTCCCACGCCTGGGCGGGGCCCCTCGTCCTCGCCGTCGTCTACGGCGTCTGGGCGGCGGGCATCCACCGCGAGGGCGGCCCCATCACCGGCGGGAACGTCCTGTACGGCGTGGTCACCGGGGTGGTCTTCGGCGCCCTGTACGCCGCCGTGCGCCGCTTCGCCCCCGGCCTGCCGCGCGAGCTGCGCGCCGCGGCCTGGGCCGTCTTCGCGGGCGTGAGCTTCGGCTTCCTGTACAGCCTCACGGACGCGAGCGTGCTGCGGTCGACGGGCATGGCCGCGGTGGTCGCGGGCGGCGTCTTCGCGGCGACCTTCTACCACTTCTACACGCGCGAGTAGCCCGCGGCGGAATCTCTTCCCGCTCTGGAACGAACGTTCTATCCAGAGCGGGAACAGAAGAGGGCGCGGGGCTAGAGGGTGTTCAGGTCGACCGCGCGGGCCATGGCCCGGTACCCGGCGTCGTTCGGGTGCAGGTGGTCGCCGCTGTCGTAGGCGGGCCGGATGCGCTCGGGGTCCGCGGGGTCGGCGAGGGCCTTGTCGAAGTCGACGTACCCGTCGTACGCGCCGGACGTCCGCACCCAGGTGTTGAAGGCGTCGCTGACGGCGGCGGCGCGCTCGCCGTAGTGGTCGGAGCCGCCGAACGGCACCAGGGTGGCGCCCACGACCTTGAGGCCCTTGGCGTGTGCGGCGCGGATCAGCTTCCGGTGGCCGTTGATGAGTTCCTTCGCGGTCACGACCGGCGCGGGCTTGTACAGGGGCTTGTCAGTCTCGCTGAAGCCGATGTCGTTGACGCCTTCGAGGACGACGACGGTCCCGGCGTTCGGCAGGTCGGTGACGTCCCGGGCGAACCGCGTGGAGCTCTTGTCGCCGAACCACGCCGAGTCGTTGAGGACGAGGTTGCCGCCGATGCCGGAGTTGACGACGGGGCGGGCCTTGCCCGCCTTGGCGAGGCGCTCGGCGAGGGCGTCGGACCAGCGGCGGTTGAGGTCGGCGGAGGAGCCGAAGCCGTCGGTGATGGAGTCGCCGAACAGGACGACTCCGTCGCGCTTCGCGGGCCGCTCGCCGCGTACGTCGACGCCCGAGAGGTAGTACCAGGACTCGGTGGACTCGCCGAAGGCGCGGCCGCCGGTGTCGGTGAGGTGGTCGCCGGTGGCGCGGTAGCTGGTCGCGAAGGACTGGGCGTGGAAGGTGGCGGGCCCGGTGGTGCCCGCGAGCCGGAGCGTCACGGTGACGGAGTCGAAGCGGTCCAGGCCGAGCGCGGCCGCGTCGCTGGAGAGCTGCCCTCCGGCCGGGATCGTGACCGCGCGCTCGCCGCCGAAGGTGAGGCGGCGCAGCGTGCCCTTCTCGACGGCGGCGCCCTTGGTGCCCTCGGTGCGCGCGACGGTGGCGCCCTCGATGCGCAGCGGGGACGCGCCGTAGGCGTTGGAGAGGCGGATGCGGGCCCGGTCGCCGCCCTGGGTCACGCGCACCACCTGGCGCAGCGTGTGGCGGTCGAAGCCCGCCTCGGACCAGTTGGGCTTGAAGCCGATGCTGGGGCGCTGCGGGGCGGCGGCCCAGGCGGCGTTCCACCGCGTGTCCTTACCCGCGGGGGCGGTGGAGGCGCTGGCCCCGGCTGCGGAGAGGCCCGCGACGAGGGCGAGTGCGGTGGCGGCGACGACGGACCTGCGGGGGCGCGAAGACATGGCGGATCCTTGGAAGTTGAGGTGGGGCGGGCCAAGGCCAACGATCCGCCGCCGCCCGCGGCCGATCAACGGCGATCCATGAAACGATCACCACGCTCTGACTTATCGATGCAGGTCAGATGGTTACCAGGGGGAGGGGCCGGGGATGGAACGGCAGGAGCTGGAGACGTTTCTGACGCTCGCCGAGGAGCTGCACTTCGGGCACACGGCGGAGCGCCTGCGGCTCTCGCAGGCGCGCGTCAGCCAGACCGTGAAGAAGCTGGAGCGCGCGATCGGCGGCACGCTCTTCGAACGCACCAGCCGCGTGGTGCGGTTGTCGCCGCTCGGGCGTCAGCTGTACGAGGACCTGGCGCCGCTGCACCGGCTCATGGAGGAGGCGGTGGCCCGCGCCAAGGACGTGGCGCGCGGGGTGGAGGGCGAGTTGGGCGTCGGCTTCCTCGGCGCGGGGGCCGGGGCGCTGACCCAGCCCATCCTCAAGCTGTTCCGCGAGCGGTGCCCGCGGTGCGAGGTCCGGATGCGGGAGACCCAGTTCCAGGATCCGCTCGGGCCGCTGCGGTCCGGGGAGGTCGACGTGCTCTTCACCTGCCTGCCCGTGCGCGAGCCCGACCTGACCGTCGGACCCGTCGTCATCAGCCAGCCCCGCGTCCTGGCGATGCCCGTGGGCCACCGCCTTGCCGGGCGTGCCTCCCTGTCCTGGGAGGACCTGGCGGGCGAGACCTGCTTCGGGGTGGTGAACAGCGCGCCGTCCTACTGGTGGGACTTCCAGGTGCCGCCGCGGACGCCGTCCGGCCGGGAGATCAAGCGGGGGCAGGCGGTGGCCACGTTCCAGGAGCTCATCACGCTCATCGCCACGGGGCAGGGGGTCTCGCCGGTCATCGCCTCCGTGGAGACGTACTACTCCCGGCCCGACATCACCTTCGTACCCGTGCCGGACCTGCCCGCGGCGGAGGTGGCGGCGGTGTGGCGCACGGGCACCCTCTCGGCTCCCGCCCAGGCCTTCACGCAGGCCGTCCACGACGCCCTGGCGGCCAACGGCGGCCCGGCGACGTTCTAGGCGTCGGCGGCGTCGTTCGTACAGAGGGCCCAGATGATGAACGCTCCGATGGCCAGGGAGATCAGGGCCCACAGGGGGCTGTAGGGGAGCCAGAGGAACTGGGCGACCATGGCCACCGCGGCGAGGGCGATGCCGGTCGCGCGGGCCCATTCGGCACCCTTGAGGATGCCCCAGCCCGTCACCGCCACCAGGACTCCGAGCACGAGGTGGATCCAGCCCCAGGCGGTGAGGTTGAACCTGTACACGTAGTCGCCGATGCGCGCGTACACGTCGTCCCTGCCGATGCCCGCGATCCCCGTGAGCACCCCGAGGGCCCCGTACACGAGCATGAGCACACCGGCGAAGAGCGTGCCGCCCGACGCCCAGGCGCTCTTGTCGTCTCCATAGGTCATGGCCCGAGCGTCCGGCGGCCGTAGGGGGGACGGCCACCGGAGCGGGCCATTGGAGGGACCGGGGTCCTCCCGCGTCAGGGGGCGACGTGGGTCTCCAGGCCGTCGAGGATGCACGCGATGCCCACCTCGAAGTACCCCTGGCGCGCACTGCTCGCGTCGGCGCCCTGCGGCGACATCGCGTACATCTTCCGCAGGCGCGGATACGCCTGCACCGCGTCGGCCGCCGTGGGCCGCACCGTGTCGTGCCACTCCTGCTCGGTGCGGCCGCTGCGCGCGACCGTGGTGAGGTACGCGGCCTCGGTGGTGGCGATGCCGATGACGTACGCCCAGATGGTCTTGACGGCGATCTCGGAGGTCTCCAGGTCGAAGCCGCCCGCCTCGAAGAGGCCGAGCATCTCCTCCGTGAGCCCCATCATGTTCGGCCCCAGGTGGGCCATGCCCAGCTCGCCGAGGACGGAGGAGATCCACAGGTGCCGAAGGAGCGTCTCGCGGACGTTCTCGGCGAACTGCTTGGTCGCGGCGCGCCAGTCGTCGCGGGAGCCGGAGGCGGGCGTCGGCACTTCGATCTCGCCGTAGATCCGGTCGACGGCGAGCTCGATGATCTCGTCCTTGTTCGACACGTGCGTGTAGAGCGAGGTGGCGCCCGCGTTCAGCCGCGTGCCCAGCTTGCGCATGCTCAGGGCCTCCAGGCCCTCGGCGTCGAGGAGCGCGATGGCCTCGGAGACGATCTGGTCGCGACTGAGCGCGGGCTGTTCCCGGCGCGGTCGCTGCGGCCGGGTCCAGACGGAGATCGCGGTCGGCTTCCCGGTGCGCGGCATGCGGCCACCCTTCTTTCTGCTCCGACGTGACGCCCCCACCCTAGCGCAGAATGCGAACAGTGTTCGGAGCTTGCGAACAGTGTGCGGCGTGCGTACAGTGTTCGGTGTCAGCGAACGACGTACCGAGGAGGTCCGATGGACGGGCTTGCAGCGCAGGGCACGGACGACCGGGGGGAGGGAACGGGCGGTGAGACCCCGGTGCGTGACCCGCGACGTTGGCTGATCCTCGTCGTGCTGTGCCTGAGCACGCTGGTCCTGGTCGTGGACAACATGATCCTGACCGTGGCGATCCCGCCCATCGCCGAGGACATCGACGCCACCGCCTCCGACATCCAGTGGATCCTCGACTCGTACATGCTGGTCTTCGCGGGCCTGCTGCTGACGTCCGGTTCGCTGTCGGACCGCTTCGGGCGCCGCAAGGTGATGGTGCTCGGCCTGGTCCTCTTCGGCGGGGCCTCACTGATCGCGACCATCGCGAACAGCCCCGAGCAGCTGATCGCGGGCCGCGTCCTCATGGGCATCGGCGGCGCGCTGATCATGCCCAGCACCCTCTCGATCCTCATCACCGTCTTCGACGAGGACGAGCGGCCCAAGGCCATCGCGGCCTGGAGCGCCGTGGCGATGGTCGGCCTCGTCGGCGGCCCGGTGTTCGGCGGCGCCCTGCTCGGCCACTTCTGGTGGGGCTCGGTCTTCCTGATCAACCTGCCCATCGTGGGTCTCGCGATCCTCGCCGCGCTCATCCTGATGCCCGAGTCCAAGGGCCCCTGGCGCAAGGCCGACCCGCTCGGCATCGCCCTGTCGGTCGTCGGCATGGTCGCCCTGGTGTGGACGATCACCGAGTGGCCGAAGGAGGGCTTCGACTCCCCGAAGGTGTTCGTCGCCGGGATCGTGGCCGTGGTCGCCCTCGTCAGCTTCGGCTTCTGGGAGACGCGCGTCGACGAGCCGATGGTCCCCATCGAGCTGTTCCGCAACCGCGTCTTCACCGGCGCCAGCTTCTCGATCGTCCTGCTGACCTTCGCCAACGGCGGTCTGCTGCTTGTCCTGACCCAGTACCTGCAGTTCGTCCTGCACTACTCGCCGACGAAGACCGGCTGGGCCTTCGCGCCGCTCGCCGTCGCCTCCCTCGTCTTCAACACGCTGGGCGCCACGCTCGGCCAGAAGCTCGGCAACCGCTTCCTGGTGGCGGTCGGTCTCACCATCACCGCCGGCGGCTTCTTCACCCTCACCACGCTTGAGCCCGGTGACGGCTTCGGCATCGTCGCCATCGCCATGGTCCTGATGGGCATGGGCGGCGGCCTCGCGATGCCCGCCGCCGTGGCCGCCCTCATGAGCGCGGTTCCCGGTGAGCACGCCGGTGTCGGCTCCGCCCTCAACGACACCGTCCAGCAGGCGGGCGCCGCCCTCGGCGTCGCGATCCTCGGCTCCGTCCTCTCCAGCACGTACGACAAGGAGATGCCCGCGTCGGCCGGTGACGTCGCGGACAACTCCGTCGTCGAAGGCCTCGCCGAAGCCGCCCGCACCGGGAACGCGGCCCTCGGGGACGCGGTCCGGTCCGCCTTCACCGAGGCGATGTCCGCGACCTTCGTGACCGGGGCGGCCGCCGTCCTCGTCGCCGCGGTCCTCTCCCTCTTCCTGATGAAGCCCGGGCCCGAGGCCCCGGCCGTCGACGAGGACCGGGAGCCGGACCTCGTCTCCCACTGACCCTGGCCCCTGGGCCTCGAACAGGCCCTGACCCAAGGTCTCCCTTCTACGGGGCCTGACCCCAGGCCCCCACCACGGGGCTTCGGCCCTGGGCCCTCGGCGGGTCACCTCCCGCCAGGCCCTCCATAGATCCCCCGGCGACACCCGCGATCCTCCCCCGGCTCGCGGGTTGTCGCCGTTTTGGGGACCACACCTGGCCTGATCCGCGCGAACAGATGGCCGATGCGGTGTGAACGAGGCGGATTGCGCCGAAACCTCCTTCAGGCCCTCGGTGCACGGGCGAGGGACCGTCGCAGAAGTGAGGAAGAGATGGCTTCTACACCCAGGCAGCCCTACGGAACCGTCGTGAACGAAGCGGGAGTCAACGTGCGGGAGTTCCCCAGCACGGACTCCTCCACCGTCGCCAGGCTGCCCTACAGGGAAACGGTCGGCCTGCGCTGCAAGGTGAGGGCTCAGGTCATCGACGGCAACGCGGTCTGGTATCTGCTGCGCGACCGCCCGGGATGGGTCTCGGCCCGGTACGTGGACAACACCGGCACGGTGAGGATCTGCGGCGACGCGGCCGCCGACGACACGGAGGGCTAGCGGGCGCCAGGCCCTGGCCCAGGACCGCCACCGGCCCGCCCGGGCTTGGCGCGGGGCGCTACCGCGCAGTGGGCGTCCCTGCCGCTACCGCGGCGGGTGCTTTCCCACCCTCCCACCCGTAACTCCCCAGCTCCGCAGGCAGGGCTCCGACGCGAAGCGCTTGCCCGTGGCGGCGCGCAGCGCGGCCCCGTGTCGCCAGGGCCGTAGGGAGGCCTCCGGTGCAGGAGCGGGGGCCGCGCTGGAGGGGTGGGGGGCTGACCGTCAGGTCACCAGGTGGGGCGGGCGCTTACGCCGCCGTCCACGGTGAGGTCCACCCCCGTGATCCACGAGGCCCCCGAGGACGCCAGGAACACGCAGGCCGAGCCCACGTCCTCCGCCCGCCCGAGGCGGGAGAGCGGCGCGGCCCGCCCCCACCGCTCCACCCCGTCGGGCCAGTCCTCCGCGAGCCCGGGCCGCCCGATGAGCCCCGGCGACACGCTGTTCACCCGCACCCCCACCGCCCCGTACTCCACCGCCGCCGCCCGCGCGAACATGATCAGCGCCGCCTTCGACGCGGCGTAGTGCGCGTGCCCCGGCGCGGGCTGGTGCCCCTCGATGGAGGCGATCTGCGTGACGCTGCCGCCGCCCTCCTGCGCCCCCATGACCTCGGCCGCCGCCTGCGTACAGGCGAACGCACTGGTCACATTGGCCTCCTGAAGCTCCCGCCAGTCGCCCACGGACATGCCGGGCAGCGGCTGCACGGGCTGCACCCCGGCGTTGTTCACCAGCGCGTCGAGCCGCCCCCGCCAGTCGTGGGCCGCGCCGACGAGCCGTCGGCACTCGCTCTCCTCCCGCAGGTCCGCCGCCACGACCAGCGCGTCCCCGCCCGCCGCACCGATCTCCTCGGCCAACGCCTGCGCCTGCGCGACCTGTTGGCGGCAGTGCAGGACCACCGCCGCCCCGGCCGCCGCGAAGCTCCGGGCGATCCCGCCGCCCAGCAGGCCGCTGGCCCCGGTCACGAGGGCCACGCGGCCCGCCAGCGAGGGAAGTTCGGGGTCAGTCACGGCACAGCTCCCTGATCAGTTTCGCTCGGCTCGGGTACGCGGCGGCGAGCGCGCCCGCCTCCCCGCCCTCGTAATCCTCGTCCATGAACCCGGGCGCCATCGTCGTACCGAAGAACGCCCACGCGCCCCCGCCCCGCACCCGCGCGCCCATCCACGTCCCCGCCGGTACGACGACCTGGAACTCCCCGCCGTCCCCGCCGAGGACCCGCACCTCGTCGCTCCCGTCCGGGTGCAGGAGCAGCAGCTCCAGCGCGTCCCCCCGGTAGAAGTGCCACACCTCGTCGATCGGCAGGCGGTGCAGCGCCGAGAAGTCGCCCGGCTCCGACGTCAGGAGCATGACGATCGCCGTCCCCACGGGGCGCCCCGCCGCGTCCGGCGGCCCCGCCCACGTCCTGCGGTACCGGCCGCCCTCGAACTCCAGCGGCACCAGCCCGTGCTCGGCGATCAGTTCCTCAGGGGTCACCGTCCACGCCCTTCCCGTCGTCGCACTCGAACCAGATGGTCTTCCCCGCGCCACCCGGAAGGACCGTAACGTCCCACCGGTCCGTCACCGCCGCCACGAGCCTCAGCCCGTGCCCGCCCTCCGCCGGTTCGCCGTCCCCGCCCTCCGCCGGTGCGGGCAGCACCGGGCTGCCGTCCATCACCTCCACCCGGAGCCCTCGCGGCCGCCGCACGATCAGCACCGCGCACCGGCGGTCCGGCACGTGCCGGACGACGTTCGCGACCAGCTCGGTCAGCGCCAGCTCCGCGTCGTCCGCCAGCCCGGCCAGGCCCCAGCGCCCCAGGTACGTCCGCAGGATCCGCCGCAGTGGCCGCGCCGAGTGCTCACCGACGGTGAAGCTCATCCGGTAGCTGCCGCCAACTCCTTGGTCAAGGAGGTCAGTTGCGTGATTCATGTCACTCAGGCTGACGCGCTCCGCATACCCTTGGCTACGCAACGAGACCAACGCCGAGGGGCGTTTGACGCCGGGGGTGAACCTATCCGTGGTACGCATCAACGAGCTGGACCCAAGCGCGTCCCCGCTGGACTTCTACGGATCGGAGCTCCGCCGCCTGAGAGAAGGGGCGGGCCTCAACCAGGCCGAGCTTGGCAGCTGCATCTTCTGTACGGGTTCCCTTGTCGGCCAGGTCGAGACCGCGAAGAAGGTCCCCACCCGGGACTTCTCCGAGCGCCTCGACGCCGCGCTCGGCACGGATGGGACCTTCTCGCGGTTGGTAGGCCTGGTGCTGCGTAGCCAGTTGCCGACCTGGTTCCAGGCATTCGCTGAGATGGAAGCCCGGGCGACGTACGTCTCCACCTTCCAGGCGCAGTTGGTTTATGGCCTGCTGCAAACCGAGGCCTATGCGCGAGCCGTGCTCGGAGCGAGGACTGACGACAATCTCGATGCGCGTGTGGCCGCGCGAATGGAACGCCAACGCATCCTGGCCCGCGAGCACCCGCCGCTGATGTGGGTGGTGCTCAGTGAAGCGGTGCTGCACCAGGAAATTGGTGGCCGCGAGGTCATGCGGAATCAACTGTCCCACCTGTTGCAGGTGAACGAACAGCGCGAGTGGGTGAGGGTGCAGATCCTCCCGTTCAAGGCCGGTGCACATGCGGGCCTACCAGGTACGTTCACCATGCTCCGGTTCGACGATGACCCGGACATCGTCTACACCGAGGACTTCATCCAGGGCCACATGACGGCCAATCCTCAGGCTCTCAGGGAGGGTTCGCTCCGTTACGATCATTTGCAGGCGGCCGCACTCCCCGTTGAGGAGTCGTCGGCGCTGATCGCCCGCGTAATGAAGGAGCGCTATGGGGACCAGCCAGAACCTGACGGGCACGGAGTGGCGTAAGTCGTCGTACAGCGCGGACACCGGCGGTGAATGTCTTGAGGTCGCCGAACTGCCCGGCCCCCACATAGCCATCCGCGACAGCAAGTGGCCCGACGGGCCCCACGTCACCGTGTCGGCCACCGCCTTCGCGGACCTGGTGCGCGGGGCCCTCACGTAGGCCGGTCAGGCCACCCGCACGTGAAGGTGGCCGTTCAGGGGATAGTCCGGCGGGAACGGGGCCAAGACCTCGGCCAGGTCGTAGCCGCACTTGTGCGCGACCCGGCACGACGCCTCGTTGTCCACCTGGTGCAGGAGCGACAGACGCGTCAGCCCCTGCGCGGCGAACGTGGTGAAGGCCCAGTCCGTCAGGGCCTCCAGCGCGCGGGGGGCGACCCCCCGGCCGCGCGCCGGGGCGGCGGTCCAGTAGCCGACCTCGGCGGACGCCGGGTCGGGGCCCTCGCGCTTGAGGACGACCTGCCCGAGCACGCGGTCCTCGGCCGAAGGCTCCGTAACGGCGAAGGCGAAGCGGTCACCGGCCTCGCGGGCCCGCTCGTGGTCCTCGATCCAGCGAACCGCGGCCGCCTCGTCCTCGGGGCCGCGAAACGCCCAGCGGCGCAGCGCGGCGTCGCGGTAGATCTCGACCAGCTGTGCGGCGTCGGCGGCCCGCCAGGGGCGCAGGGTGACGGGCGGCTGCATGCGGCTCAACTCCTCGGCGACGGGCGCCGCGTGGCGCAGACGCAGGATACCGATCTCGGGGCGGAGCGCCCCGCGAGGGCACCGGGCCGGAGGGAAAACCGCTGGCGCGAGCCCCTGCCCGGCCCGCACGCTGGGCCCCGTGGAACACCCCAAGCACCAGATCCGCGCCGCCCACACCGCCACCACCGTGACCGTCTACCAGGCGTACGCACCCCACATCGGGGAGCCCACCGCCCGCGACGGGCGGTTTCCGGCCGCGTGGCGGCGGGAGCGGATGACGTGGATCAAGCCCTCGTTCCTGTGGATGATGTACCGCTGCGGCTGGGGCACGAAGGAGGGCCAGGAGACGGTCCTCGCCCTGGAGATCAGCAGGGAGGGCTTCGACTGGGCCCTCGCGCACGCGTGCCTGTCGCACTACGAGCCGGGCGTGCACGCGGACGCGGCGGACTGGAAGCGGCGGCTCAAGCAGGCGCCCGCCCGGGTGCAGTGGGACCCGGAGCGCGACCTCCACCTGCGTCCGCTCCCGTACCGGTCCCTCCAGCTGGGCCTCGCGGGCGAGGCCGCCCGGCGGTACGCGGACGAGTGGATCGTGTCGGTCACCGACGTCACCGAGCGGGCCCGACGCGTAAGGGAGTCGGTGCGCGGGGGAGACCTCGACGGGGCCCGTGCGCTGCTGCCGGAGGAGCCCGAGTACCGGGGCGGGGACGGGACGCTCGCCCATCTGCGCCCGTGACGACCGAGCGGACCGAGCCCCCGCGGGGCCGTCAGGCCCGGCCCGGCCCGGGCCCGGGCGGCGGCTGAAGCAGACCCATGAACATCCGCATCAGCTCGTCCACGATGGTGTCCAGGTCCGCGTCCACGTACCCGGTGGTCCAGTCGTACAGCAGCGCGTTGACCGCCCCGACGAAGCCGAGCGCGGCCACGCGGTAGTCGCGGGCGCCGATCTCGCCGCGCGCCGCGGCCTCGTCTAGGGCGGCGACGAGCAGGCCGACCCAGCCCTTGCGGGCCTCGAGGCGCTGCTTCTCCAGCTCCGGCGTGACGCCGGTGACCTCCACGAAGGCGATCCGCACGAGGTGCGGATGGGCGGTGAGCACGCGCGCGTACGCCCGGAACGCGGACTCCACGCGCTCGCGCACGGTGCCGTCGGCCACCTCGGCCAGGGCCGCGAGGACGGCGGCCTGCGCGGCCTTCTGGACGTGCTGGTGCAGGGCCGCGAGCACCTCTTCGAGGTTGCGGAACTCCTCGTAGAACTGGCGGGTCGACAGGCCCGCGCGGGCGCACAGGGCGGCGACGGACGCGGCGCGGTAGGCGCCGGGGCCCGTGCCGAAGAGGTCGACGCCCGCGTCGAGGAGGCGCCGCCGCCGCTCCGCCTTGCGCTGCTCGGCCGACTTGCCCCCGTACGCCCGCGCGGGCCGCCGCCCCGCCCCGCCCGGCCCATCCGCTTCCACCGCTGCCGCCCCCTCACCTGCCGCTTCGCCAACTCGCCGCACCCGTAGGGAAATTGTCCCGCGCACGCCTCTTGCGCTGGCGCCGCCCCGCTCCTACTTTCAAGTAACCAAATCTGAAGCGGTGTCGTTTCAGATTGTCTCTCGTCGCTGTGTCATGGCCATGACCTTCCCCTGGCGCGTCCTCGTGACGCCCTCACCCCCCGCACGTGCCAGCTCGCTCGAAGGGACAGGAACCGTGAACGGAACATTCGCACCGGGCCGCCGTCTGCCGCGCTCCCTGCGGCGCGCCGCCGCCGTCGTCGTGCCCGTCGTCCTCGCCGCCACCGCGCTCACCGCCGCCGGGGCCCCGGCGGGCGCCGCCGAGCAGCCGCGCAAGCCGTCGTACCCCGTCGGCGGGGTCGCCGACGGCGTCCGCAACTTCTTCGTCAGCCCCAACGCCGTGACCGGTGTGAACGACTGGAGCTGCAAGCCGTCCGCCGAGCACCCCAACCCCGTGGTGCTCGTGCACGGCACCGGCGTCAACCTCGGCGCCAACTGGGTCACGATGGGCCCGACCCTCGCCAACGAAGGCCACTGCGTCTACGCCTTCAACTACGGCATGGGCAGCCCGTTCAACTTCGGCGGCCGTGTCGGCGGCCTCACCGGCATCGCCCAGTCGGCCGGGTCGATGAGCGCGTTCGTGGACAAGGTGCTCGCGTCGACCGGCGCGAAGAAGGTCAGCGTCGTCGGGCACTCGCAGGGCGGCATGATGCCGAACTACTACATCAAGCGGCTCGGCGGCGCGAAGAAGGTCGACCGGCTCGTCGCGCTCGCCCCCACCAACCACGGCACCACCCTCAGCGGCCTGGTCGAACTCGGCCACGCCCTCGGCGTCATGGGCCTGGTCAACGGCGCGTTCGACCATCTGAACCTCCAGGGCCTCAAGGACCAGGAGGAGGGCTCGGACTTCCAGAAGGCCCTGTTCGCGGACGGCGACACCGTCCCGGGCGTGCGCTACACGGTCATCGCGACGAAGAACGACCTCGTCTCGACCCCCTACAGCCAGGGCTTCCTGAAGGGCGACGACGTCCGCAACATCGTGGTGCAGGACCAGTGTCCGAAGAACCCGGTGGGCCACGTCGGCCTGTTCACGGACGGGCCGACGACCCAGGACGTCGTCAACGCCCTGGGCGCCGACAAGCCCGACTTCAAGCCCAGGTGCGAGGGCTACGGGCTGCCGTTCTGAGCCTGGCCGCCGGTCCGGGGGCGGCGCTCGGCCGCGTGGGGCAAACCCATTGCCGCCGTTCCCGGGCCCGCGCCACCATGCCTCCCATGCGCTTCTCGATCAACATTCCGAACTTCGGTGACTTCGCCGACCCGAGGACGGTCGCGCGGGTCGCCGTCGCCGCCGAACAGGCGGGCTGGGACGGCCTGTTCGTCTGGGACCACGTCGTGCACGACAAGGCCGCGCAGGCGGGCAAGCCCTTCGGGGACCCCTGGATGCTCCTGACCGCCGCCGCGCTCGCCACCTCGCGGCTGCGGCTCGGCACCCTGGTGACGCCGGTGGCCCGCCGTCGGCCCCACCAGCTGGCCCGGCAGGTCGCCACCCTGGACGCCCTGTCCGGCGGCCGGGTGATCTTCACGGCGGGGCTCGGCGGGCCCATCGACGACGAGTACGGCAGCTTCGGCGAGCCCACGGACCCGCGCGTCCTCGCCGGGCTCCTGGACGAGGGCCTGGACCTCCTGAGCCGGTACTGGTCCGGGCAGCCCGTCAGCCACGAGGGCCCGCACTTCCAGGTCCGTGACGTCACGCTGCTGCCCGCGACCGTGCAGCGGCCCCGGCCGCCCGTGTGGATCGGGGGGTTCTGGCCGAACCGGGCCCCGATGCGCAGGGCCGCGCGGTGGGACGGGGCTGTGCCGCTCTTCGAGTCGGCTCGGCACGGGTGCGTTCCGGCTCTCGCCGAGGTGCGCGATCTTGTGGGCTACCTTCGGGGGCAGCGCCCTGACGGGGGCGGGGGCTTCGATCTTGTGCTGGGTGGGGCTACGCCCCTCGACCCCGGGGCCGCGCGGGATGTGGTTGCGCCCCTGCGCGACGCGGGTGCTACCTGGTGGGACGAGAGGCAGGTCCAGACCGGGCCCGGTCTGGATCGGCTGGCTCCCGTTCTCCGGCGGGTGGAGGCCGGGCCTCCTGCGCTTTAGGCGTTCGTCTGCGGGCGTGTGGGGGCTGGTCGCGCAGTTCCCCGCGCCCCTTTGGGGCGCTCCACCTTAGGGCGCTCCACCTTAGGGGCGCTCAGCCCTCACACCCCGGCGATCACCAGCAAGAACAACAACAGGCCCAGCAGGGTTCCCGCCAGGACGCGGCGGCGGAGGTCTCGGTAGCGGGTCTCGTACTCCGTGCGGAGTTCTTGGCAGCGGATGGCCGTGTGGCGCCAGGTGTCGCGGGTGAGGGCCATGTGGTCCTCGGCGTAGGCCCGTTCCACCTCCTCGCGCTGGGCCTGGGTGAGCCAGTCGAGGCGGGCGGTGAACCGGGCGGCCGCCGCGCGGCTCTCCGTGCGGGCGGACTCCACCAGGAGGTGGCCCTCGATCTCGTGGATGAGCAGGGCCGCTTCCGCCGGGGCCACCGGGCGGTCGTCCATCGCGGTCACAGGGAGGCCCTCTCCGTAGGCTCCGGCGCGGGCGCGAGCTCCGTCGCGATCTCGGGGTGGCGCAGGTCGAACGCCGGGGACTCGGAGCGGATGCGCGGCAGGGAGTGGAAGTTGTGGCGCGGCGGCGGGCAGGTCGTCGCCCACTCCAGGGAGCGGCCGTAGCCCCAGGGGTCGTTCTCCTCGACGTACGCGCCGTACTTCGCGGTCTTCCAGACGTTGTAGAAGAACGGAAGGAGGGACATTCCGAGCAGGAACGAGAAGATCGTGGACAGGGTGTTCAGGCCGGTGAAGCCCTCCGCGTCCAGATAGTCGGGGATGCGGCGCTGCATGCCCGCCGCGCCCAGCCAGTGCTGGACGAGGAACGTGCCGTGGAAACCGATGAAGAGCGTCCAGAACGTGATTTTCCCGAGCCGCTCGTCGAGCATCTTCCCGGTGAACTTGGGCCACCAGAAGTGGAATCCGGAGAACATCGCGAACACGACCGTGCCGAAGATGACGTAGTGGAAGTGCGCGACCACGAAGTACGAGTCGGTCACGGCGAAGTCCATCGGCGGGGACGCCAGGAGCACCCCGGTCAGGCCGCCGAACACGAAGGTGATGAGGAAGCCGACCGCCCACAGCATCGGGGTCTCGAAGCTCAGCGAGCCCTTCCACATGGTGCCGATCCAGTTGAAGAACTTCACCCCCGTCGGCACCGCGATGAGGAACGTCATGAAGGAGAAGAACGGCAGCAGGACGCCGCCCGTCGCGTACATGTGGTGCGCCCACACCGTCACGGAAAGGCCCGCGATGGCGATGGTCGCGCCGATCAGGCCCATGTAGCCGAACATCGGCTTGCGTGAGAAGACGGGAATGACCTCGGAGATGATGCCGAAGAACGGCAGCGCGATGATGTACACCTCGGGGTGGCCGAAGAACCAGAACAGGTGCTGCCAAAGGAGCGCCCCGCCGTTCGCCACGTCGAAGATGTGCGCGCCGAACTTCCGGTCCACTTCGAGGGCGAACAGCGCCGCCGCGAGCACCGGGAAGGCGAGTAGCACCAGGACGCCGGTCAGGAGCACGTTCCAGGTGAAGATCGGCATGCGGAACATCGTCATGCCGGGCGCGCGCATGCAGATGATCGTGGTGATGAAGTTGACCGCGCCGAGGATCGTGCCGAAGCCGGAGAAGGCCAGACCCATGATCCACATGTCGGCGCCGATGTTCGTCGCGTGCGCGGCGTCCGTGATCGGCGCGTACGCGGTCCAGCCGAAGTCCGCCGCCCCGCCCGGGGTGAGGAAGCCGCCCACCGCGATCAGCGAGCCGAACAGGTACAGCCAGTAGGCGAACATGTTCAGGCGGGGGAACGCCACGTCGGGGGCGCCGATCTGGAGCGGCATCAGCCAGTTCGCGAAGCCCGCGAACAGCGGGGTCGCGAACATCAGCAGCATCAGCGTGCCGTGCATCGTGAACGCCTGGTTGAACTGCTCGTTCGACATGATCTGGAGCCCCGGGCGGGCCAGCTCGGCGCGCATGAACAGCGCCATCACACCGCCGATGCAGAAGAACGCGAACGCCGTCACCAAATACAGCGTGCCGATCGTCTTGTGGTCGGTGGTCGTCAGCCACTTCACGGTTGCCCTCATGCCCCGTACGTGTCCGGGACCGGCCGGGACGTCACCGCGAACCCCTGCCACGAAGGTCACAGCGCCCGGGTGTGAAGATCGGGGACATGCCGGACACCTACGGTTCATGAGCACGGACGAAGCCTTCGCGGCCGCCTACCGCGAGCACTACTGGGCGGTGAGCCGCTTCGTGGCGCGCAGACTCGGCGCGGGCGAGACGCACGAGGTCGAGGAAGTCGTCGCGGAGGTCTTCGCCATAGCCTGGCGGCGCCGCGCCGAGCTGCCCGAGAACGCGCTGCCCTGGCTGTACGGCGTCGCCCGCAACTGCCTGGCCAACACGGTGCGGGGCCTTGGCCGCTACCGCCGCCTGCTGCACCGCATCGGCCACCACGAGGCCACCCGGCACGGCCAGGTCGTCACCGGACCCGACGCCGACGCGCCCGGCGCCTGGGTGCACGAGGCCCTCGCCCGGCTCTCGCCCGCCGACCAGGAGGCGCTGCGCCTGACCACCTGGGAGGAGCTGGGCGTCGACGACCTGGCCGTCGCCCTCGGCTGCGGCCGGAGCGCCGCCGCGATGCGGCTGCACCGGGCCCGAAGGCGCCTTCGCGCGGAGATCGACCGGATGCGGATGAACGTAACGGCAGGAGACGGGACCCATGACTGACGAACTGGACCTGCTGCGCGCGGCCGACCCCGTGTCCGCCACCGCGGGCCCCTGGCGCGACCGGCCGCTCGACGCCCGCGCGGAACGCGGCCTCAACCAGCTCCTGTACACCACCCGGCGCCGGGCGCGGCGCCGCGTCGTGCTGTGGGCGGAGGCCGCCGCCGTCGCGCTCGCCGCGGTGCTCGTGCTCACCCTGCCCGACCTCGCGGCCACGTCCGCCACGGCCGCGCCCCGGGCCCTGCACCCGCGCGCGGGCTCCGCCGCCGTGCCGCTCGCCGAGGTCGCCGAGCGGGCGCGGGCCGCCGCGCGCGACGGCGAGCCGGGCCTGCGCGCGGGCAGCCACGTGCGGACCTGGAGCCTTCCCGCCAGGTCCGGGCCGCGCGCCGAGCCGCCCGCGGGGATGGGCAGGCCGCCGCACACCCCCGCCGGGCTGCGCGCGTATCTGACGGACGCCTACGACCGGGGCGCGGGCCGCCGCTCGGGTCCGCTCACCGCGGACCAGCTCCTCGACGTGCTGCCGCGGCTCCTCGACACCTGGACGCTCGGCGCCCGCGAGAGCGCCGCGCTCGCCCGCGTCCTCGCCGACACCGAGGGCCTGCGGCCCGCGGGGGCGATCACCGACCGGCTCGGCCGCTCCGGGCAGGCGTACGTGCACGGGTCCGGGGCCGGGCGCGCCGGTGCCGACGCGCTGCGCCGCATGTTGATCCTCGACCCGGGGACGGGGGACGTGCTCGGCTTGGAGGTGATGTTCACCAAGGCGCAGCCGCGGATCGAGGCGCGGGCGGGGGACGTGCTGACGTACAGCGCGTGGCGTCGGGACTGAGCCCTTCCCGGGCCCGGGTCAGCGCCGCGTGGCCCGGGCCACCGTGTCCGTGACCGCCTGCCCGATCCGGCGGATGCCCGGTGAACGCACCGGGCAGGGCCGGGACTTCGGGGTCGTGGGAGCCAGGCAGAAGTGCAGGTAGTCGTCGCCCCGGTGCAGCGCGGTGCGGCCGTCCGGCTCCGTGCAGTACACCGGGTGCGCGCGCTCGTCCGCCGTGCAGGGCAGCTCCCGCACCCACCGGTAGCGGTCCGACGCCGGGGAGACCGCCCGGCCCGCGTCCGACACCAGGTCGCCGGAGGCGGCGGCCTGGCGCCGGTACAGCTCGTTCACGCGGCGCACGCGGTCGGGCGTCATGACGTCCGGGCCCTGCGACACCCACACCACCTTCGGCCGCGCCGCGCCCACGTCCCGCGCGGCCTCCCTGATCTGACCGGTCAGGCGCCGCGCGTCGGCCGCGTACCGCGTGAAGTACGTGGCGCGCTGCTTGTCGTACGTGACGCCGCCCATGCACGGCGTGTAGCCCCAGGAGTTGCCCCAGAACTGGAGCACCACGAAGTCGGGCCGCAGCTTGCGCACGAGCGTGGCCGCCTTGTCCCCGTCCGGTACGAGGGAGTCCTCGCCGGTGCCTTCCAGGTAGTCGCACAGGGTCGTGCCGGAGTAGGGGGCGCTGGTGTAGCGGGCGGCGAGCCGGTCGCGCAGGAGGTCGCCGAGGACGTCCTGGTTCTCCATGGCGAGGGAGTCGCCGAGATAGAGGACGCGGGGCGCGGGCTGGGGCCCGGCCGCGCGACCGCCCGGCGCGCCGGGCGACTTGGGGGACCTGGGAGACTTCCCCGGCGCGTCCGGCTCCGCCTGCTGCCGGTTCGTCTGCGACGGCGGGCCCGACCCGTCCGTGCGCGAGGCCGCGGGCGGATCCTGCGCGGGCGCCCCGCCCGAGCCGTCCTCCGCGCCCGGGTCCCCGCAGGCCCCGAGCAGCAGCATCCCCGCGACGACACCACCGACCAACTGCTTCCGCATCCGGCAACTCCCGGCTCGGCGAACGAAATCGGCCCCCTAGGACAACACACGGGCGCGCCCGGCGGAAGCCACTCACGAGACTGCTTTACCTGGGGCGTAATCGCGCCGGGCGGCCCCCGCACGGCACTGTGAGGGCACCGAAGGCCGGGCGGCGCACTCCGGCCGGGCTTCGGGACCACGTAGGGAAGACCGCAACGCACCGGAGGCGAAGACCATGCCCGCACAGGACGTTCACGAGACCGCTGTCGCCCGGTACTTCGAGGCCTGGAACGCCACGGGGACCGAGGACATCCGCAAGGCCGTGGAGGCGGCCTGGACGCAGGACGGCACGTACACCGACCCGCTGGCCGACGCGGCGGGGACGGAGGCGCTCGTGGCGGTGATAGCCGCCGTGCAGGAGCAGTTCCCGGGGTTCGCGTTCCGGCGGACGGGGGAGGTCGACGGGCACCACGGCCTCGTCCGGTTCAGCTGGGAGCTGGTGTCGGGGGCGGACGGCTCCGCGCCGGTGGCCGGTTCGGACGTGGCGGTGCTCGCGGAGGACGGCCGCATCCGCACGGTGTACGGCTTCCTGGACCGCCTGCCGCAGGCGTGAGGGGACGGCAGGGGGCCCGGGACACTGCGTCCCGGGCCCCCTCCCGCGTGTGCGCCTCGCTCAGGCCTCGCGCGGCGAGACCTCGCCCATCGCGCCCCAGCCGTCCATGCCGGGGATCTCCGTGCTGACGATCTGCGGGGTGCTGGCGATGGCGTACGACATGGTCTCCATCGCGGCCGCGAAGTGCGCGGACTCCACGTGCTCGCGGCCCGCCTCGCCGTCGCGGAAGGCCTCCACCAGGACGAACTGGTGGGGGTTGTCGACGCTGCGGGACCACTCGAAGAAGATGTTGCCGGGTTCGTCACGGGTGGCACGCGTGAAGTCGTCGACGAGGTCGAGCCAGTCCTCGCTGCGCTCGGGGCGGACGGTGAATTTCACGGTGATGAAGATCATGGGGCGTTCCCTCTTAGCCTTTAGGTGCCCTACGAACGTACCCCGGCCCGCCCGACCGGTGCCTGCCCGGGGCGCCCGCGCGGCGGACGGGGGCCGTCCTACGGGTCGGCCCTGGCGCGTGGGTCGGCCCTAGCGCGCGACGAACTGCGTCAGGATCGCCTGCACCTCGTAGATGTCGACGCCCTTGGTGAAGGTCTTCTCGATCGGCACCGGGTTGCTGGATATCCAGATCTTGAGCTCGGCGTCCAGGTCGAAGTGGCCCGCGGTCTCCACCGCGAAGTGCGTGATGCTCCGGTACGGCACGGAGTGGTACTCGACCTTCTTGCCGGTCATCCCCTGCTTGTCGACGAAGATCATGCGCCGGTCGGTGAGCAGGATCGTGTCGCGTATCAGCCGGTACGCGGCGTACACCTGCTCGCCGTGGCCCATCAGCCGCGCGTACTCCTGCTGTGCCGACGCCGGGTCGACAGTGTGCGCGTTTCCGAACAGCGCCATGGTGGCCCCACCCTCGTTCGTTCCTCTGCGGTCGCCCGTACGCGCCGACGGCGCACCGGGACCTCTCACCGTACGGGACCGCGCGGGCGGGCCGCGAAGGGTGGCCGTCAGGCCCGCTGGCGCGCCCTGCGGGCCGGGCGCGGGGTCTCGCTCGGCGTCGCCAAGTGGCCCTCGACCAGGCGGTTCAGGGCGCGGAGCAGGGCCGTGCGGTCGGTCTTGGACAGCGCGCCGAGGGCCCGCTCGTGCACCCCGTCGACGATCTCCTGGCTGCGGGCCGCGACCTCGGCGCCCTTCTCCGTGACGGCGATGACCCGGGCCCTGCGGTCCTCGCGCGCCTGGCGCCGCTCGGCGAGGCCCGCCTTCTCCAGGGCGTCCACGGTGACGACCATCGTCGTCTTGTCCATGTCCCCGATCTCGGCCAGCTGCGCCTGCGTGCGCTCCTCCTGGAGCGCGTGCACGAGGACGCAGTGCATCCGCGCCGTGAGCCCGATCTCGCCGAGCGCCGCCGCCATCTGCGTGCGCAGGACGTGGCTGGTGTGGTCGAGGAGGAAGGAGAGGTCCGGTTCGGTGCGGGTGGGTGCCATGGCGGTCATGGGGCCAGGGTAGCGGAGCGGTGAGGGGTGCGACCGAGGTAGATAGTCTGCAACGAAACTATCTGCTACGGTCCTGGGTGTCGATCGGGGCGGTGCACGGCTGGGGCGTGGCCTGGGTGTGGCGCTTGGGCTCGGCTCGGCGTGGTGCTTGGGCGTGGCGCCGGGCGTGGCCGCCTCGGGCGTCGCGCTTCCCGCCCCTCCCGCGTGCCGGGCTTCGTCGCCCGGTCGTATCGGACAGGAGAGACCCATGACCGCCACCACCGCACCGGCCGAGGCCCCGGCGGCCCCGGATGCCGGGGGCGCGCCGTCCGGAGGGCGCTCCCGGCGCCTCGCCCTCGGTGTCATCGCCACCGGCATGCTGATGATCATCCTCGACGGCAGCATCGTGACCGTGGCCATGCCCGCCATGCAGAAGGACCTCGACTTCACGCCCGCCGGGCTGAGTTGGGTGGTCAACGCCTACCTCATCGCCTTCGGCAGCCTGCTCCTGCTCGCGGGGCGGCTCGGCGACCTGATCGGCCGCAAGCGGATGTTCGTCACCGGCATCGGGCTCTTCACGCTCGCCTCCGTCCTCGCGGGCGCGGCCACGAGCCCCGCGACGCTCATCGCCGCGCGCTTCCTGCAAGGCGTCGGCGGGGCCATGAGCTCGGCGGTCAGCCTCGGCATCCTCGTCACCCTGTTCACCGAGCCGGGCGAACGGGCCCGGGCCATCGCCGTGTTCAGCTTCACCGGGGCCGCGGGGGCCTCCCTCGGGCAGGTGCTCGGGGGCGTCCTCACCGACGTCCTGAACTGGCACTGGATCTTCTTCATCAACCTGCCGATCGGCCTCGCCGCCCTGCTCCTCGCCCTGCCCGCGCTGCCCGCCGACCGGGGGCTCGGGCTGCGCGCCGGGGCCGACGTCACGGGGGCGCTCCTGGTCACGGCGGGCCTGATGACCGGCATCTACAGCGTGGTGAAGGTGGAACAGTACGGCTGGGCCTCCGGGCACACGCTCGGCTTCGGCGGGCTCGGCCTCGCGCTGCTCGGCGGCTTCGCGGTCCGCCAGACCAGGGCGCGGACGCCGCTGCTGCCCCTGCGGATGTTCCGCTCCCGGGCCGTGACCGGGGCCAACGTCGTGCAGCTGCTGATGGTCGCCGCCCTCTTCTCCTTCCAGGTGCTCGTCGCCCTCTACCTGCAGAACGTCCTCGGGTACGGCGCCGCCGAGACCGGCCTCGCCATGCTGCCCGCCGCCGCCGTCATCGGCGCGGTGTCCCTCGGGGTCTCCGCCCGCCTCAACGCCCGCTACGGCGAACGCACCGTGCTCCTCGCCGGGCTCGTGCTGCTCCTCGGCGTCCTCGGCCTGCTGACCCGGGTGCCCGTGCACGCCACCTACTGGGTGGACCTGCTCCCCGTCATGCTCCTCGCCGCCGGCTTCGGGCTCGCGCTGCCCGCGCTGACCTCCCTCGCGATGTCCGGGGCCCGGGCCGACGACGCGGGGCTCGCCTCCGGGCTCTTCAACACCACGCAGCAGGTCGGCAGCGCGCTCGGCGTCGCCGTCCTCTCCACGCTCGCCGCCTCCCGTACGGAGACCCTCCTCGCCTCCGGGCACTCCCGGGCCGAGGCGCTGACCTCGGGCTACCACCTCGCCTTCGGCGTGGGCGCGGCGTTGCTGGGCGCGGCCTTCCTGACCGCCGCCACGCTCTTGCGCCCCGGGCGCTGACGGGGCTCCGCGAGGCCGGGCCGAGGCCCCGGCGCCACGAGGCCGCGCTCCGCCCGACCGGGGCGTTCCCACCCACCCGCCCTCAACTTGAACGGGCCCCACGCGACCCCCGCCCGGCCAAGCCCGGGGCCAAGCCTGGTGGGCCAGGCCTGGTGGCCCGGGCCCAGGTCCGGTGGCCCAAGCCCGGGGTCCAGGTCCGGTGGCCCAGACCCGCGTGGTCCCGCCGCCCGCCCCCGCCCGGGGAGGCACCCCTGAAGCAGGGCGCCCGCCCTTGACCTTGGTGCCGGGGGGCCGCGCTCCGCGCGTCCAGGACGGTCCCACCCGCCCGCCCAGAATTTGAACGGGCCCTTGGTACCCCTGCCCCAGACGCACCTCACCGGCCCCGGTCACACAGGCCCGGCGCGGTACCACCGCCCATGCCCGGTGCGGACCCGTGGGGCGCCCGGCGTCGGGGCCTGGCCTCGCGAGCCCAGCGCGGTCCCGCCGTCGCCCCCGCCCGGGGCGGGATGCGTGGGGCGTCACCCGTGGACGCTTGAGGTCGGGGCCCAGCTGCTCAGGCTCGGCGTGGTCCCGCCGCCCGCCCCCCGCCGGGGAGGCATGGGGCACCACCTGCTGGCGCTCCGCATCGGGGCTTAGTGGGCAAGGCTGCCGAGTGTCGGGTGGGCGGGTGGGAAAGACCCGCCGCGGTAGCGGCGGCAGCGCCCACTCAGCCGCAGGCGCAGGCGCTTCGCGTCGTACCGAGGCCCGGCCGTGAGTGCCCGGCGCGGTCCCGCCGCCCGCCCCCGCCGGGGCGGGTTCCGTGGGGCGCCACGCGCGGGCGCTTCGCGTCGGGGCCCAGTTGGCAAGGCTGCCGAGTGCCGGGTGGGCGGGTGGGAGAAACCCCGCCGCGGTAGCGGCGGCACGGCCTGCGCACGCGCGGGCGCTACGGGGCGGGCACCGCCCCGCTCACCCGCCGCGAGCCAGGCCGCCCCGGCCCCGGCACAGCGCCGCCACCCCCGCGACCACCGCCACCGCCACCAGGTGCTCCCGGCCCGCGAGGTTCGGGTTGAGGAGGGAGCCGACGACCGTGGGGACGACGAAGGCCAGGCACAGGACGGGGGCCCGTAGCCGTACCGCCAGGTAGGTGAAGAGGCCGACGACGGCCGCGGAGGCCCCCGTGTCCACGTCGTGGGCGTAGGAGGCCGGGACCCCGGCCCAGTGGTCGGGGCCGATGGCGATCATCACGCGGGCCCCCAGCGTGCCCGCGAGCGTGGCCCCGTACGCGACGAGGAGCGTGCGGCGCCAGCCGACCAGCAGTTGCGCCAGGCCGAAGGCGAGGACCAGGCGGGGGACGCCGCCCCAGGGCGGCTGGTCGCGGGTCGGTATGAACACGGACAGGGGGGTGCGGAGCAGCGACTGCCACAGGGGCTGGTCGGCGCGGACCTCACCGAGCGTGCGGACGACCCGGTCGGGGTCGGGTATCTGCTCCAGGCCGTGCAGGACGAGCATCGCGAGGGTGCCGCCGACGGCGAGCGCGAGGGCCGCCGCGCCTCGGGAGCGCAGCTCCCGCCACGCGGCGACGGCGACGTCCTGCCACTCCCGCCGCAGCGCGCCACGAAGCCGGGGCAGCACACGGCGTTCCCGGCCAGCCGCGCCCCGCTCGCCCCGGACCCCGACCTCCGGAACCTGCGCCCGGGGCACCGGGCTTCCCTCAGCCCCGCCCCCGTCCCGCGCCCGGGACACGGGGCCCGATTCACCCCCGGCCCCACCCTGAGCCCGGGTCTCAGCCGCACCCTGCACCCGAGGCGCGGAACCCAGCCCCGCCCCCGCTTCGCCCTCCGCCCGGTGCGCCGGGCCCATCCCCGGCCCGGCCCCGTCCCGAGCCCGGCACGGCAGCGAACTCTCAGGCCCCGGCGGCAGCGGTCCCGCAGGCCCCGGCGGCAGCGAGCCCTCCGCCCCCGATGGCAGCGACCCCTCAGGGCCGGGTGGCAGCGGTCCCTCAGGCCCCGGCGGCAGCGAGCCTTCCGCCCCCGGCGGCAGCGAGCCCTCAGACCCCGATGGCAGCGAGGCCGCAGGCCCTGGCGGCACCGACCCCTCAACCCCCGATGGCAACGAGCCCGCAGGCCCCGGTGGCAGCGCCCCCGCTATTCGGGGCTGCGGGCGTCCTCGCCCGCGGGGGCGTCTCGGGGGCCGCCGCGGCATCGGTTGTCCGTCCTCTTGTTCACCGCGTCGCGCCGCGAGGCACTTCGCTCCAGTTCGTACGGGTGTCGGACACGTGTCCGACACCCGTACGCAAGGCTAGAGGAGAACGTCACGGTTCGTGCGGGCCGTCGGGGCTCGGGGCTCACTCCTTGAGGACGCGGAGCGTACGGAGGGTGTGGTCCGCGGTGTCGGGGATGTACATGCCTGCCGCGTGGCCGCTGCGCAGGTACTCCAGGACCGGTTCGGTGAGGCGTTCGCCGGGGAGGGCGGCGGGGATGCCCGGGGGGTAGGGCGTGGCCATCTCGGCGGCCACGCGGCCCGCGGCCCGGTCTAGGGGCACGGACTCCACGGCGCCGAAGTACGCGTCGCGCGGCAGGCACACCTGCTCCATGCGCAGCTCGGCGGGGGACGGCACGTCGACGCGCGGCGCGTCGGCCAGTTCGGCGCGGTGTGCGGCCAGGTCGCGCAGGGCGTCGAGGAGGGGGTCGACCGTCTCGCGGGAGTCGGCGTGGGTGAGCTGCGCGCCGATGCGGCGGTGGTCGCCGATGTGCACGGTCAGCGCGTGGTGCTCGCGCAGCCAGTCGGCGGCGCGGTAGCCCGTCGTACCGAGTCCGGAGATGTCGATCACCGTGGGCAGCGGGTCGAGGTCGGCGGCGAGCCCGGGGCCCGTGAGGTCGGCGCGGCCGTTCACGTGCAGGCCCGGGATCAGCTCGATCTCCTCGTGGACCTCGGCGGCGAGCCGCAGCGCGCCGGACATCAGCTCGTGGCCGCGCAGCACCATCTGGCGGCGCCAGGCGTCGAGTCCCGCGTAGATGAGGACGGAGGGGCTGGTGGTGCCGAGCAGGTCGGCGCGGGAGGCCAGCTCGGCGGGGTCGACGCGGTCGCCCTGGAGGTGGAAGACGGAGCCCTGTTCCAGGCCGCTGCCCATCTTGTGGATGCTGGTCACGCAGATGTCGGCGCCCGCGTCCATCGCCCACGACGGCAGGTCCTGGTGGAAGGGCAGATGCGCGCCCCACGCCTCGTCGACGACGAGGGGCAGGCCGTGCGCGTGGCACAGCTCGGCGAGCCCCCGCAGATCGGCGCAGCTGCCGTACGGCGTGGGGCTGGTGACGAGCGCGCCGCGCGCGTCGGGGTGCCGGTCGAGGGCCTCCTTGTACGAGGCCACGGACGGGGGGTGCGCCAGGGAGCGCTCCGCGTCCCACTGGGGCTCCACCCACACCGGGTCGATGCCGCACAGGATCAGCCCCGCGACCACGGACTTGTGCGCGTCCCTGCCGATCAGGAGCCGGTCGCCGGGGTGGGCCACGGTCAGCATGGCCGCCTTGACGGACAGGGAGCTGCCGCAGGTGGTGAAGTACGTGTGGTCGGCGTGTACGGCGTCGGCCATGAGGCGTTCGGCACGGCTCAGCACGTGTTCGCTCGCGCGCCGGTCGTCGAGGCCGCCGACGGCGAGCACGTCGGAGTGGAACACGGCGTCCCCCAGGACCCGCCGCGCCTGTGGATCGGCGCCGCGGGCCTGTTTGTGGCCGGGCGGGGTGAAGGCGAGCCGACCCCGGTCGTGGTAGGCGTCGAGGGCTTCCAGGACCGGGGCCGCGGTGTGGTCGATGGGCTCCATAGGGGATGGGTACCGCGATCGCGGCGGATGTCACGTGGCGTTCAGGGCAACCGTCGGATGCGGGCGCGCCCCCGCCGTGGTGGAGGTGGCCGCGCCCCTGCCACGGCGGGGGTCGCGTGGTGTTCGGGACGGCTGTGGGATGCGGCCGCGCCCCCGCCGTGGTGGAGGTGGCCGCGCCCCTGCCACGGTGGGGGTCGCGTGATGTTCGGGGCGGCTGTCGGGTGCGGCCGCGCTCCTGCCGCGGCGACCGCCGGATGCGGTCGCTCCGCCCGCGGGGCGGAGGTCACGTGGCGTTCAGGGCAACCGTCGGATGCAACCGCGCCGCCCGCGCGGCCGGGTACAGGCCCGCGAGCACGCCGATGACGAGGGTCGCGGCCAGGCCGCCCGCGAGGGACCAGGGCGGCACGACCGGGGTCCAGCCCTGGGCGAGGGCGAAGCCGTGGGTGGCGAGGGCGCCCAGGCCCGCGCCCGCGACGCCGCCGATGGCCGACAGGAGCAGGGACTCGGTCAGGAACTGGATCCTGACGGCGCCCCGGGTGGCGCCGATGGCGCGCCGCAGGCCGATCTCCGCGCGGCGTTCGAGTACCGAGACCACCATGGTGTTGGCGACGCCGACCCCGCCGACGAGGAGCGCCACCGCGCCGAGCCCGAGCATCAGCGCGGTCAGGCCCTCGTCGGTCGCGGTCTTGGCGGCGAGCGCGTCGGACGGGCGCGAGACCGTCACGGAGCCCTTGTCGCCGGGGTTGACCGTGCGGGCGAGGACCGCGCGGACGTCCTCGACGGAGGCGTCCGTGGAGCGCTCGAAGACCGTCGTGGGGTGGCCGTCGAAGCCGAAGTACCGCTCCGCGGCCGGGAATCCGACCAGGGCGACCCGGTCGAGCGTCGGCACAAGCTCCACCGGCGCGAGGATGCCGACGACCACGAAGTACCGGTCGCCCATCATGATCTTCTCGCCGGGCGCGGTGACGCCGAGCCGTTCGGCGGCGATCCGGCCGAGCACGGTCACGGGCAGCCGCTCCCGGCCCCGGTCCAGCCAGGCGCCCTTCGCCACCCGGGTGTTGAGGGCGGCGAGCAGGTCGGTGCGGGCCGCCTGCGCGGTCACCGGTGCCGACCGCTCCTCCGGTACGGCGGCGCTGCGGCGGATGCGCGCGTCGACGTCCGCCGTGGCGGTGGCCTGCCGCACCGGGCCGACGCGCTCGACCATGGCGACGGCGCTCTTCGGCAGCTTCACCGGCCTGCCGTTCGCGTCCTTGCCCGCCTCGGCGGTCAGCAGGTTGGTGCCGAGCCGGTCGAGGCGCCGCATCAGATCGGCGCGGCTGGACGTGGACAGGCCCACGACGGCCACCATCGTGGCGATGCCGATGGCGATGCCGAGCGAGGAGAGCACCACGCGGGCGCGGCGGGCCCGCAGGCCGACGGAGCCGACGCGCAGCACGTCGGCGGGGGAGAGCCGCGCGGGCCTGAGCCGGTCCCTGCCGGGCGCGCTCATCCGACGACCTCCCCGTCGCGGAAGCGGACGCGGCGCGGCAGCGCGTCGGCGATGTCGTGGTCGTGGGTGATGACGCACACGGTCGTGCCCGCCGCGTTCAGCTCGCGCAGCAGCTCCATCACCACCTGCCCGGACGTGGAGTCGAGGGCGCCGGTCGGCTCGTCGGCCAGCAGCAGCCGGGGCGCGCCCACCAGCGCGCGGGCGATCGCGACGCGCTGCTTCTCGCCGCCGGACAGTTCGCCGGGCCGGTGGTCGAGCCGGTGGCCGAGCCGCACCCGATCGAGCGCCTCGGCGGCGGCCGCGCGCCGCCGCCGCGCGGGGACGCCCGCGTACAGCAGGCCGTCGGCGACGTTGTCGAGGGCGCTGCGCCCGGGGGAGAGGTGGAAGTGCTGGAAGACGAACCCGATGTGCCGGGCCCGGAGCGCCGCCACCTGCGCGTCGGACAGCGCCCCGACGTCGTGCCCGGCCACCCGTACGCTGCCGGAGGTGGGCCGGTCCAGCGTGCCGATGAGGTTCAGGGCGGTGGACTTCCCCGACCCGGAGGGCCCGACGATGGCGAGCAACTCCCCGTCGTGGACGGTGAGATCGACCTCACGCAGAGCCGCGACACCACCGGCATAGACCTTACTGACCCGCCGCAGCTCCACCACGACGCGGCCAGTGGGCGCGACGGCTTCCCCCGGCGCGGCATCCCCCCAGCTCACAGGCCCCTTCACTGGGTAGCCACCCCCACCCGTACGCCCTCGCGCAGCCCGTCGCCGCGTACCTCTATGCGGCCGTCGGCCGTCATGCCGGTCTCGACGCGGATCATGCGGGGCGGGCCCGAGGCGGGGACGAGCTGGAGGCCGTAGCCGCCGTTCTCGCCGCGCAGGGCGACGAGTGCCTCGACGGGGACGGCCAGGACGCCGCGTCTGCTCTCGCTGACGAAGGTGACGCTGGCGGTGGAGCGCGCCGCCTCGCCGGAGAGCGCGGCCGCGCCGCCGCCCAGGGCGATCTCCACGGTGATGCCGTCGCCGGAAGGACCGGAGTCCTCGGTGCTCTCGGGGCGCACGGTTCCCGTCACCTTGCCCCGTACCTTCTTGCCGCCCGCGAGGCGGATCTCCGCCTCGGTGCCGCGCGCGGCGAGCGAGCTGTCGCCCTGGTCGAGCTCGGCCCGCACCACGGGCGTCGGCGAGGCGGCGGTGAGCACGGCGCGGTCGGGGCCGACCTGGTCACCGAGGGCGGCGTCCGCGGCGACGACCTTGACCGGGCCGCCCTGGAACACCACCTCGCCCTTGCCGACCCGGCCGGTCGGCACCCGGTTGAGGGACCGCTGCCACCGCTTGACGGCGGCCGCGGTCGCGGCGTCGTACCGTACGTCGACGTAGAGTCCGGCCCCGTACCCCAAGTCGCGCAGGTTGC
This sequence comes from Streptomyces sp. NPDC053474, assembly GCF_044544845.1. Classification (NCBI taxonomy): domain Bacteria; kingdom Bacillati; phylum Actinomycetota; class Actinomycetes; order Kitasatosporales; family Streptomycetaceae; genus Streptomyces; species Streptomyces sp. NPDC053474. The sequence continues at coordinate 314,420 of NZ_JBITXV010000002.1, read as the reverse complement.
GCTCCAGTTGGAGCACGTCCGTGCCCCGGTCGCCCTTCTTCATCCCGCGGAACACCGGCACCGGCCCGTACAGCAGGGTCACCGGCTTGTCGTCCAGCTCGTACAGGGCCTGGCCCCGCCGCACCGTCGCGCCCTCGCGCGCGGCCACGGTCACCGTGCCCTGCACGGTCGACTTCACGGGCCTGCGCCCGGCGAAGTCGACCGTGCCGTCCACCGTCTTGCTGAGCACCAGGTCGGTGCGGACGACCTCGGCGGTCGCGGGCGGCGCCCCGCCCGCGTCCCTGGCCCCGTCCCGCGGCCCGCCGCCGAACGCGAAGGCGCCCGCCGTCACGACCCCGGCGGCGGCCGCGCCCGCCACCAGCCAGCCGGTACGACGTTTCACTGCATGCCGTCCAGGCCGTCGAGCAGCTTGGCCGCGCAGGCCTCCCGCGCCTCCTTGTAGGCGGGGGACTTCGTGTCGAGCTTCGGTGCCGCGGGGTCGGGCTCGCCGCCGGGCTGCGCTTGGCCGTCGGTCATCGTCGGGTTGCGGAACTGCGAGACGCCCTTGTCCCGCATGCACTTGGCGTGCGCGAGCATCGACTCGAAGTCCTGCTGCTGGTCGCGCTTGGGCTCCAGGTCCATCGCCGCGCGGAGCTCGTCGACGCAGACGCCGTCCTTGCCGCCCTTGTACTCCTCGCCGCGGCCGTCCGGGTCGACGAGCTTGTCGATCTCGGGCCAGTTGAGGTAGCCGCTGAGCTTGGGGTCGGGGTAGTCCTTCAGGCCCGCCTTGGTGCGCATGCAGCGGACGTACGTCATCTGCGCGTCGAAGAAGGCGCTCTTGCCCGCCTTGTCCCCGCCGGACGTGTCCGCCGGGCCCTTCGCCTTCTCGGCGCCGCTCTTCTTGCCGGAGGCCTCGGGCACGGAGGCGACCTGGTCCTGCTTGCCGCCGCCGTCGGAGTCGGAGCCCGAGCCGCAGCCGACGGCGAGCGCGAGCACGGGGGCCGCGACGAGCGCGACGAGCCGGGGTGCGCCGGAGACCGGCGCCCTGCGTGAGGTGGTGGTCATGCGCCTCACCGTCCGGCGGTCACATGATGGTCCCTCCATGGCCACATGATGAGCACGTAACAATGTCCGGGCGGCGCCCGTCCGACCCCTCTGACCAGCTTGGAAAGGCCGGGCCCTCGCCCATAATCGAGCGCATGCCGCATGTGCTGCTGATCGAGGACGACGCCTCCGTACGCGACGGGATGGAGCTGGTGCTGCGCCGCCACGGCTACGAGGTGTCCGCCGCCGCCACCGGCGAGGCCGCCCTCGCGCTGCTCGACGGGCCCGGGGGCGAGGCCGTCGACATCGCCGTGCTGGATCTGATGCTCCCCGGCCTCGACGGCTTCGAGGTGTGCCGCCGCGTGCGGGCCCGCGCGTCCCACCCGACGCTGCCCGTGATCATGCTGACCGCGCGCGGCGACGACACGGACGTCGTCCGGGGCCTGGAGGCGGGCGCCGACGACTACGTGGTCAAGCCCGTCACCGCGCCCGTCCTGGAGGCCCGCATCCGCGCGGCCCTGCGCCGCGCCACCCCCGTCCCGGCCCGGGACACCTACGCGGGCCTGGTCGTGGACCGCGCGGGCCTGACCGTCACCAAGGGCGGCACCCCCCTCGCGCTCCCGCCCACCGAACTCCGCCTCCTCCTTGAGCTCTCCGCGTCGCCCGGCCAGGTCTTCAGCCGCGAACAGCTGCTGCGCAGCGTGTGGGACCACGACTTCCTCGGGGACTCCCGCATCGTGGACGCCGCCGTCGGCCGGTTGCGCGCGAAGATCGAGGACGTGGCGTCCCGGCCGCGCTACGTCCAGACGGTCCGGGGCTTCGGCTACCGGTTCGGCCCGCTGTGAAACGGCCTGGCCGCCGCCCCGGGCGCCCCGGCCGCAGCCCCGGCCAGAGCCCCGGAAAGGGCCGGGCCCCGCGCGGGCTGCGGGCCCCGCGCGGCCTGCGCACCCGGCTCGTCGTCACCTTCGTCCTCGTCGCCCTCATCGGCACCGCCACCGCCACCGCCCTCGCCTACCGCGAGGCCCGCACGGCCGTCCTCAGCCGCACCCAGGAGGCCGCGCAGCAGGACCTCCGCACCCGCGTCGACGCGCTCGCGCCCGATGTCGACGTGCCGCCCGACCAGCGCTCGCTGGGCGTGTTCGCGCGTGCGGTGTCCTCCGGGCTCCCCGGCTCGCCCCTGGTCGTGGCCCGGTACGAGAACCTCAAGGCGGCCTCCGACGGAGCGCCGGACGACCCCCGCGTCACCGCGGAGCTGCGGGCCGAGGTCCGCGTCTCGGGCCGGATGAGCTTCCAGCGGGTCGCCCACGAGGGCGAGCCGTATCTGGCGGTCGGCACGCCCGTCACCTACGAGGGCGGGCGCGCCTCCCGCCTGGAGGTCTTCGCCGTCACGCCGCTGCGCGCCGAGGAGCGGGACGTCGCCGCCCTGTTGACCTCCGTGCGCGACGGGCTGCTGCCCGTCCTCGTCCTCACCGCCGTGCTCGCGCTCCTTGCCGCCCGTACGGTGCTCCGTCCGGTACGGGACCTGGGCCGGGCCACGCGGCGCCTCGCCGACGGCGACCTCGGCACCCGCGTCGAACCCCGGGGCCGGGACGAACTCGCCGACCTGGCACGGGACTTCAACACCACCGCCGACGCGCTCCAGACCACGGTCGCCGAGCTGCGCGACCAGGAGGCCAGGGCCCGGGAGCAGGAGGCGAAGGCGCGGCGGTTCGTCGCCGACGTGTCGCACGAGCTGCGCACCCCGCTGGCCGCCATGACGATGGTGGCGACCGTCCTCGACGAGGACGCCGACCGGCTCCCGCCCGACGCCGCGCACGCGGCCCGCACCGTCAGCGCCGAGACGGCGAAGCTGACCCGCCTGGTCGACGACCTGATGGAGATGTCCCGCTTCGACGCGGGGGTGGCCCGGCTGCACCTGGCGGAGGCGGACCTGGCCGCCACCGTCCGCTCGTCCCTCGACCTGCGCGCCTGGACCGGCCGGGTGAGCGCCCGCCTCCCGGACTCCGCGCCCGCCCTGATCGACGTACGGAGGATCGACGTGGTCGTCGCGAACCTCGTCGGGAACGCGCTGCGGCACGGCGCCCCGCCGGTGACCGTCCGCCTCACCACCGGGGCGGGGCTCGCCACGCTCACCGTCACCGACCACGGACCCGGGCTCGCCCCGGACGCCCTCGCCCACGTCTTCGACCGCTTCTACAAGGCCGACGCGGCCCGCACCCGCTCCGAGGGCAGCGGCCTGGGCACGGCCATCGCCCTGGAGAACGCGCGCCTGCACGGCGGCACCATCGAGGCCGCGAACGGCCCCGGCGGCCGGGGCGCGGTCTTCACCCTGCGGCTGCCGCTGCGCCCGGAAGGCGAGCCCACGTGACCCGCGCCCGCGCGGCCGCGCTCGCCCTGGCCCTCACCCTCGCCGCCGCCCTCACGGCCTGCGGGGTGCGCCCCACCGGCGTGGTCTCCGGCGCGGACCCGGCCACCGGCCTCACCCGGGGGCTGCGGCTCTACTTCGTGGACGGCACCGGCCTTCGGGGCGTGTCCCGCCCCGACGCGAGGATCAGGGGCCTCGCCGATGTCATCAAGATGCTCGGGGTCGGCCCGAACCGCACCGAGCGGGAGAGCGGTCTGACCAACCTCGTCGACATCGGCGAGATCGACGTGACGGGGCGGGGCAACCGCGTCACCTACCGCTCGCCCGGAGCCTTCTTCGACTCCGACAGCGACCGCCTGCCCAACGGCCAGCTCGTGTGCACCCTGGCCCGCGCCCAGTCGTACCTGTCGTCGAAGGACGAGGACCGCCGCGTCCGCCCCGACGACGTCCGGGTCACCCTCGACAACGGCGAGCGCCGCTTCGGCCCGTACCGCTGCTCGCAGTTCCTGGGCGGCTAGCCGCCCTGCCCCCGCTGTCCCTCCTGGTCCTTGCGGGCGAAGACGTACATCATGAACTGCTGGGTCTTCGAGCTGGACCTGGAGACCAGGTCGGTGCTGATGTACAGGCGGCCGTGGGTGAAGAGCAGCTCCGAGCCGACCGGGACGAGGCCGCTCGGCCTCTTGGTGGAGGTGAGGAGCTTCTTCTCGCGCAGGGTCCGGCCGTCGAGGGTCACCACTTGGACGCCCAGCTGGTCGCGGTAGGCGAGTACGTTCCCGCCGTCCATGCGGAAGGGGAACAGGGGGCCCTTGCTGTCGGTGTTGCCGCGCTGCCCGGTCGTCTTCCCGGTGGCGAGGGAGAAGACGACGATGTCGTTCGTGGACGAGATGCCGTCCTTGGCGTTACGGCGCGCGGTCGGGGCGTACAGCCGGTCGTTGCCGACGACGAGGCCCTGGCAGTCGTTGACGACGCTGGTGTCGCCGCAGTCGTGCATGTATCTCCGCTCCGGCAGCGAGATCTTGGAGCGCAGCTTGCCGCGGCCGTCCAGGGCGAAGACGTCGCTCGCCCCCTGCCCGGTGATCTCGCCCGAGTCGACGCCGACGACCGCGGGGGAGGTGGAGATGACGTTGAGGTTCTTCACGCCGCCCGGCAGCTTGTACCGCCAGTGCGGCTTGCCGGTCCTGGGGTCGAGGTCCTGCACCTCGTACTTCTGCGAGCCGTAGTCGCCGCAGGAGCGGATCGCGACGAGCCGGGCGCCGCCGCCGTAGCCCACGTCCCGGCAGGTGTCACTGGCGCTGGGCTTCCAGCGCGGCTCGCCGGTGCGCAGGTCGAAGGCGGCCCCGCCGTAGAGCCCGCCGACGGCGACCGTCCGGCCGCTGATCGCGACCTGGTTGAACGCGGTCTTCTCCGTCTGGTAGCCGACCCGGACGGTCTTCGTCCAGAGCTTCTCGCCGGTGGCGACCTTGAAGGCCATGACCTGGGTGCAGGGCGTGCGGTAGCCCTTCTTGTCGTACGGGGTGGGCGCGATGACCACCACGGCGATCCCGCCCGCGCCGACCTCCGGCGAACCGCCGCAGGACTGGCCGGGCTTGGGCAGCGTCCAGCGCGTCTCGCCCGTGGCGGCGTCGAGTCCCGTGATCTTCGCTACGGACGACTTCACGTACACCTCGTCCGTGAGCCAGGACCCCTTCACGGGCCAGGTGCTGTCCTTCCCGGGCAGCTTCGGCACCGGCGCCCCGCCGTGGAAGGTCGCCTTCGGGTCGGCGGGCACGACCTCCTTGGGCCGCGCGTAAGCGGGCCCCGGCTTCTTGCCGCCGCCCTTGCCCCCGCCGCCGTCCGAGCCGTCACCGCGCGCGGCGACGTACCAGGCCCCGCCCCCGGCCACGAGGGCGAGCGCGGCCACCGAGGCGATCACGACGGCCCTGCGGCGGCGGGCCCTCGGCGGGGGCGGCGGTGCGGGCGGCCCGAAGCCCCCGGGCGGCGGCTCCAGCGGCGGCCCGAACCCGGCCTGTGGCGGCCCGAACCCGGCCTGTGGCGGGCCGAACCCGGCCTGCGGCGGCCCGAATCCGGCCTGCGGCGGGCCGAAGCCCTCGGGCGGCGCCGGAAGCCGCGGCGGCGGCCCGAACTGCCCCTGGGGCTCGGGCGGTCCGGGCGGGGGCTGCGTCATCGTCTCTCCAAGGTCTCTGCTCTGCGAGGGGCTTCTCCGGCGGGGCGCGGCCCCGCGGCGGGGCCGTCAGCGGATGTCAGCGGCCGAACGACACAAGCCGCCCCTGCTCCTTCTCGCCGCTGAGGCTCTTGGGGTCGAGCCGCGACGGCGCCACGAAGATCCGCCCGCCGCTGTACAGCGTCTCCCCGGCGAACATCGCGGCCTCCCACTTCTGGGCGGGCGTGGAGTGCCGCAGCAGCTCCCGCGGCGCCCCGCCCGTGGCCGGGAACCGCACGGTGCGGCCGGGCTTCCCGGACTGCGCGCGTACGTACACGACGACCCCGGAGACCTGGCCGCGCCCGGCCTGCCGCACGGGCCTGAGCTGCCGCCCGGGCACGGCGGCGTCCCACCGCCGCTTGCCCGTCGCCAGGTCGAAGGCGACGACCTTGTTGGGCCCGAGGATGCCGTCCTTGGGCTCGGTGGGCAGGACGAGCGCGTCGCCGCCGACGGCGCCGCCGGGGCAGTTCTGCACGCCTTCGCCCGCGTCCCCCGCCCCGTCGCACAACTCGAACGCGTACGGACCCCGGTCCATCGGGATCCAGGCGCGCTGGCGTCCTCGGCCGTCCACGGAGACGACGCTCCACTTGTCGTAGTCGCCCCGCTTGCGGACGGCGAGGACGAGGGGGTCGACGGAGTACACCTTGTCGACGCTCCAGCCGTCCTTGGTCCGGTAGCGCCACCGGACGTGGCCCGTCTTGGGGTCGACGTTCTTCACCACGCCGTGGGCCCTGGGCGCCCCGGCCGCGCAGTTCTCGACGTACAGGAGCCGCGCGCCGCCCGCCACGTCGTTCAGGTAGCAGGTGCCCACGCGGTCCCGCTTGGAGGAGAAGAGCCGCTTGCCGTCGCTGACGCGGTACGTGTGGGCGAGGTCGCCCTGGCCGACGGTGACGGCGGCGCGGGTCATGGCGAGGTGGACGCTGCTCGTGCTGTCCGAGAGGTCGTGCTCCTTGAGCTCGCGGTGCCAGCCCTTCTCGCCGGTCCGCAGGTCGATCTGCTGGAGCTGGTTGCACTTGCCGGAGCCGGAGGTGGTGCCGTCGCCGTACGCGACGACGACGTGGCCGCCCGCGCTGTCGACGGGGGTGTCGCACACCCGGTCGGGCAGCCGCAGCGTCCAGGCCTTCTTGCCGTCCCGCGCGCGGTACCCGGTCACCGTGTCGTAGAGGGCCTGCACGACGAGGGCGTCGGACCCGCCGGGCGCGCCGCCGTCCACCGTCCACAGGTCGCCGAGCATGGCGCCCTTGCCGGGCAGCTTGACGCCGTTCAGGTCGAGCCAGCCCTTGGACTCGCCCGGCTTCGCCCCGGCGTTGACGTCGATCCGCCGCACCGGCGGGCCAAAGCCGCCGGGCGCGTCCGTCCGCTCCCCCGAGCCGGACGGTTCGCCCGACGGCCCCGACTCCCGGGCGACGGGGGGCCGGAAACCGCCCGACCCCTTGTCGCCGTCCTCCTTCAGGAGGACGTACCCGCCCGCGCCCACGGCCGCCGCGAGCACGGCGCCCGCGACGACCCAGGCCGTCGCGCCCCTACGCCGCCGCGGGGCGGCGGGGACGGGGTCGACGTACGGATTGCCCGGAACGGGCTCGTGCGGGCGCTGGGGCGGAGGACCTGCCATGGCAAGAGTGTGGCCCAGCAAGCGAGTTGGTGGAGATACTTTCTAGAAAATTCCTCTAGAAGACCCGGACGCCGAAGCGTTCTCGCCGACCTCCGCGCGGCCGGTTCTGCTCTACGCTTGAACGCATGGCGGCGGACGAGGTGACAGCAGCCGGACGCATCCGTTCCGGAGCCACGGAGCAGCCCGGACGGCGCCGTGTCCCCTAAGCAGCAGCGGGGCGAGGCCACCGTCGACCTGCTCCTCGACACCGCGCTCAGGGTGTACGCGCACGCGGGCGCGCAGGGCTTCACGGTCAACGCGGTCACGGCGGGCAGCGGCGTGAGCTTCGGCAGCCTCTACCACCACTTCGGCAGCTTCGACGGCCTGGCCGCCGCGCTCTATCTGCGCTGCGTGGACCAGCTCTGCGACCCGGTGGCGGACGCCGTCACCCGCTGCCGCACGGCCCGCACCGGCGTCCGCGCCCTGGTGCGGACGTATCTGGACTTCACCCGCGACCACCGCGACGTGGCCCTCTTCCTGCACGGCTCCGCGTACTCCAGCTATCTGGCCGCCCACGCGCAGGAGGTGATGGCGGCGAAGGAGGCCAAGTTCGCGCCCATCGCCGCATGGCTGCGCCCGCGGATCGTCTCCGGCGAGGTGGCCGCGCTGCCGCCCGCCCTGATCGAGGTCCTGGTCATGGGCCCCGTCGCGGAGACGGCCCACCGCTGGCTCTCCAGCACCTACGAGGTGGACCTGGACGAGGCGGCCCGGGTCCTGCCGGACCGCATCTGGCGGTCACTGCGGCCCGACTAGGCCCGACCGGCCGCACGGCAGCGGGCGAGCAGGTCCGCGGCGCCCTGTACGAGCAGGCCCACGTCACTGCCGACGGCGACGAAGGCGCAGCCCTCCCGGCGTGCGGCGGCGGCGAGTTCGGGCGTGGGCGCGAAGGTGCCGCACGGCTTCCCGGCCTCGCGGCAGGCGGCGACGGCCCCGGTGAAGGCGTCCCACACGTCCGGGTGGTCCGGCGCGCCCAGGTGCCCGAGCGCGGCCGACAGGTCGTAGAGCCCCACGAACAGCGCGGCCACGCCGTCCACCGCCGCGATGTCCGCCGCCGCGGCCACCGCGCCCGGCGTCTCGATCTGCGGGACCAGGCACATGGCGGCGTCGGCGGCGCCCAGATAGCCGGGCGTGCGGTTCCAGCGCGAGGCGCGGGTCACCGCGCTGGCGACGCCCCGGGTGCCGTGCGGCGGGTAGCGGGTGGCGCGCACCAACTCCCGTGCCTGCGCGGCCGATTCGACCATCGGTACCAGGAACGACCGCGCGCCGATGTCGATCAGCGGCCGCAGCCCGTCCGCGCTCCCGCTCGGCGGCCGTACGACGACGGCCGTCCGGTCGCCGATCGCGCGGAGCTGGTCCAGCGTGCTGCGCACGTCGTTGGGCCCGTGCTCGCCGTCGACGAGCAGCCAGTCGAACCCGGCGTCCGCGCAGACCTCGGCCGTGGACGCGTCCCCGAGGCTCAGCCAGAGCCCGGTGAGGAAGCCGCCCTCGGCCAGGCGCTCCTTGAACGCGTTGAGAGGGGAGGGGGAGGTGGGCATGGTGTCCTCCAGTGGGGCGGCGGTGGTTGCCGGGCAGTCTGGCCCCCGGCCGCCCGGGGCGGGCCCCGGACGGCCGAAGTCGGCGTGAACCCGGGTGCCCGGGCGCGCCGGGGCCCGGTGCCTCAGGCCGGGCGCGGCACGTAGGCCAGGCCGTGGGCGCCGGGCTCGCCGTTGCGGGCGACGTCGATGCGGGCCAGGCGCCGCAGCGTCTCCAGGTCCACGACGTCGACGGTGGAGGAGACGACGCCGGAGACGTAGCCGAGCCTGCCGTCGGGCGACGAGGTGATCGTCAGCGGGAAGTGCCCCACCTCGGTCTCGCCGAGCACCTCGTGGGTGGCCGCGGAGTACACCCGAAGGCGTCCGGGCGCGTGGCCTCCCAGGGGGCTGCCCGGCGCGGGCGTCATCCGCAGCTCGCCCGCGAGCAGCTTGCCCGTCGACGTCAGGTGCACCGGGAAGACCACGTTCTCCGTGGGCAGGAAGCCCGTGACGGACGCCGTCCGGGCGTCGACGACGCGGATGCCGGGGGCGGGCGGGGCCCCCGCCGCCCCGTCGGCGGCCCGTGGCGGGGCGAAGGACCCGTACGGGGAGGCGACGAAGGCGTGCGTGCCGTCGGCGGAGACGGCGAGGCCCTCGCTGCCCGGCACCTCCACCTTCGCGGTGAGCACGCCCCGTTCGAGGTCGACGACCGACACGAACGGCGCCTCCTTGTTGGTGGCGTACCCGATCGTGCCCGCCGGGTCGATGGCGAACCAGTGCGGGCCCGGCGCGTCCGTGTCGATCCGGCCCAGCGGCTTGCGGCTCTCCACGTCGATCACCACGACCCCGCCGGACCGGTCGTCGGACCCCTCCACGCTGACGTAGAGACGCCCGCGCCCGACGTCCAACGCGAGGCCGTGCGGCCCGTGTTCGGGCGCGATGTCGACGACCTCGACGACGCGGCGCGCGTCCGGGTCGATGACGGTCAGCTCCGTACGCCGCCCGGTGTTGTCGTGGTAGTAGCCGGAGGCGTACGTCGTCGCGCACCACAGCAGGCGCCGCGCCGGGTCGAAGCACACCTCGTGCGGCTCGGCGCGGACGTCCACCGAGCCGAGGCGCCGGTCGGTGACCGCGTCGAAGAACGAGACGGTCGGGCCGCTCTGGCTGACCACGGCGAGCACGTCGCCCTCGCGATCGGCACGGGCTGCCTTGTCCTGGTCGGACTGCTGCATGAGGTCTCCTGGGAACGGCGGAGGGGGCGGGGCTCAGCGGCCGCCCCGGGGAACGCCTCCACCCTCGCCACCGCGGGAGGCGGGAGCAATGCAAGGATCAGCACCCCATCGTTGCCGCCTCCGTAAAAATGCAGCTCAGGAAGGCCCATGGATCTCAACCTGCTGCGTGCCCTGGACGCCCTGCTCCAGGAGAACAGCGTGACGCGCGCCGCCGAGCGGCTCGGCACGTCCCCCGCGGCGGCCAGCCGCACCCTCGCCCGGCTCCGCCGCGCCGTCGGCGACCCCCTCCTGGTCCGCGCGGGCCAGGGCATGGTCCCCACGCCGCGGGCGCTCGAACTCCGCGAGCAGGTCGCCGCGTTGCTGCGCGGCTGCGACGACGTGCTGCGCCCCGGCGCGGGCTTCGCGGCCGAGCACCTGAGGCGCACCTTCACCGTGCAGACCATCGACCTGCTCCAGGCGGGCCTCGCCGGGACCCTCACCGAGCGCGTCCACGCCGAGGCGCCACACGTCGACGTGGTCTTCCTGCCGGAGTCGACGGAGGGCGGCCCGGCCCTGCGCCAGGGCCTGGTGGACGTCGAACTGGGCGTCCTGTCCCACCTGGACCCGGAGACCCACACCCGACAGCTCTCCCGGCTGGCCCTGGTCGGCGTCGCCCGCGCCGGGCACCCGCTGTTCGACGGCCCCGTCGACGCCCGCCGCTTCGCCGAGGCCGGGCACATCGGCATCTCCCGGCTCGGCAAGCGCCTGGGCCCCATCGACACCGAGCTGGCGAAGCTGGGCCTCAGCCGCCGGGTCGCGGTCGTCGTCCCCAGCCACACCGGCGCGCTGCTCCTGGCCCGGGACACCGACCTCGTCGCCCTGACCCTGCCCGGCTGGCTCCCCGACGCGACCGAGGCCCTGGGCCTGCGGACCTTCCCCGTGCCGCTGCCCCTGCCGCCGATCGACCTGGGCATGGCCTGGCACCCACGCAACGACACCGACCCGGGCCACCGCTGGTTCCGCAACCACCTGGAGGCAGCGGTGCGCGCCCCGCGCTAGGCGCCTGAGGCGACCCGGGGCCCCTCGTGCCGCGCCCGCCCGGAGGAGGCGCGGCCGGGCACCGCCCGCGCCACGTCCACCACCCGCTCCCGCAGCCGCTCCACGACGAGCCGCATGTTCTTGTACGCGGCATCCGTGTCCGGGTAGCGGCAGGCGAACTGCAGCCCCTCGTGGAGCCGCGTGAGCCACGCGCACACCTGGTCCCCGTACGACACCCGGATCAGGCCGTACGCCTTCAGCTCCTGCCACCGCTCCGAGCCGGGCAGGGCCCGCGTGTCGACGTAACTGACGATCGAGTACAGGTCGGGCGAGGTGGGCCGGAAGTCGGCGCCGAGGAGCGGGAGCACCCGCGCGATCGGCATCCGGGACAGCGGCCTGGCCTCGCGCAGGGCGGCGCGGACCATCCGCAGCGCGTCGTCGAAGTCCGCCGCGTCGGCCACGGGCACCTCGATCGGCGCCCCGCCCACGTACCAGCCCACCGAGTCGGCCCACTGGGAGCGCACCCGGGTGTGGAAGGGCACCACCGTGCGGTACACGCGCAGGCCGCTGATCTCCCGGGTGATGAGGGCGACGGCCGCGAGGACGCCGACCAGGCTGCCTCCGTAGGGACGGCAGTACGCCTCGAAGGCGGCGGCCTCCGCGTCGCCCACGAGCATCTCGTGCAGCAGCCGTTGCTCGGGCAGCGGGCCCTGGGGGTCGAGGCCGAGGTCGACGGGGAAGTTCGGCAGCTTCCCGTCGCAGCGGCCGATGAACTCCCGCCAGCGCGCCACGATGGCGTGGGTGTGGTCGATCCGGTCGGCGTCCGTGCGCTCGCTCGCGCAGAAGTCGACGTAGCTGGCGACCGGCGCGGCGGCCACGGCGTCGCCCCGGAGCCCGGCGGCGTAGAGCTCGTGGATCTCGGCGGTGACGCGCTGGATCGAGTACGAGTCGACGTTGCTGTGGTCGAACGCCATGCACACGGTAGCCCCGTCGTCCCGGACGATCGCGGTGAAGATGAAGTTCGGCCAGGTCAGCGCGTCGGCCGCGGTGTCGAAGCGGTCCTGGAGATAGCGGGTCAGGGTCGCGGCGTCGGTGAAGGTACCGCCCTCCGCGCGGTGCAGCGCCACGTCCTCGGCGGCCAGCGTGAAGCGCCGCATCTCGTCGCCCGCCCACCGGAAGCCGCTGCGCAGCGTCTCGTGCCGCAGCGTCCAGGCCCGCAGCGCGTCCTGGAGCACGTCGAGGTCGATCCGCCCCGGCAGGTCGAAGACCGTGCCGAGCCAGGTCGGCACGAAGAGGCCGTCGCCGCGCACCGTGCGCGAGGTGCGGATGTGCGACTCCTGTACGTACGCGGGCGGCCGGACGTCGTCGGGCAGCTCGCGCGCGGCCCCCACCGCCGCCGGGTGCAGCGTCCACTCCACGAGCCGTCCGGGACGGAGCTCGCACCGCTGAAGGTCGGTCACGCGCACGGGTCTCACCTCACCTGCCCTCGGGAGGCCGACGCCGGGCAGCACTGTCGATCCATGCCTCCATGCCGCTCGGGCACCGCTCACACCGCACTGAGGGGATCAACGAGCGTAGGGGCAAAAGGGCCCGGGGCGCGGGTTTCACGCCCCGGTCGGCTCAAAGCCGATCCGGCAGGGCCCGTCCGTGGGCACCCGTACCTTGGCCACCACCGCGTCGCACAGGTCACCGAAGGCGGCGAGCTCCTCCGGAGTCATCGCGTCGACGAACCAGGCGCGCACGTGCGCGACATGGCGCGGCGCCGCCGCCTCTATCGCCGCCCGGCCGGTGCCGGTCAGGACGACGTCGGCGTACCTGCTGTCGTCGGCGCACGCCTCGCGACGCAGCAGGCCGCGCCGCTCCATGCGGCTGAGGTGGTGCGAGAGGCGGCTCTTCTCCCAGCCGGTCTCCCGGCCCAGGGCGGCGGCTCTGGCGCGGCCGTCCGGCGCCTCGGAGAGCGCGACCAGGATCTGGTAGTCGGAGGAGGACAGGCCCGCTTCGTCCTGGAGGTGGGCGTTCAGGCGCGTGAGCAGTTCGGTGTGCAGGGAGACGAAGCTCCGCCACGCGCGCTGTTGTTCGTCGCTCAGCCACCCGGAATCGCTCATGGCGCGATTCTACGCGGTCAGGTTGACGTATCAACCTACCGGGCTTAGCTTCGAGTTGACGTATCAACCTGAGGCGTCGGCCTGAGGCGTCGACCTGGCGCGTCAACCTGAAGCCTCAACCGACGGGCGATCCACGAAGGGCAGCCGCATGACGAACACGCCGAAGCAGGACGGACCCCTCAGCGGCAAGGCCGCCCTGGTGACCGGCGGCAGCCGGGGCATCGGCGCGGCCATCGCCCGCAGGCTCGCCCGCGAGGGCGCGGCCGTGGCGCTCACGTACCACGCGTCGCCCGGCAGCGCGGACGGCGTCGTCGCGGACATCCGGGCCGAGGGCGGCACGGCGGTGGCCATCGCCGCGGACTCGGCCGACGCGGAGGCCGTCCGCGCCGCCGTCACCGGCACGGTGTCCGCCTTCGGCCGCCTGGACGTCCTCGTGAACAACGCGGGCGTCGGCTCGATGGGCCCGCTCGGCGAGCTCACCGTCGACGACTTCGACCGGGACGTCGCGGTGAACGTGCGCGCGGTGTGGGTGGCCTCGCAGGAGGCCCTGCGGCACCTGGGCGACGGCGGCCGGATCATCACGATCGGCAGCGTCTTCGCCGACCGGATGCCGTTCCCGAACGGTACGACGTACGCCCTCACCAAGGCGGCCGTCGCCGGTTTCACCCGGGCCCTCGCCCGGGAGCTCGGCCCCAGGGCGATCACGGTCAACAACGTCCAGCCCGGCCCCGTGGCCACCGACACCAACCCGCCCCAGGGCCCGATCGCCGACGCCATGACCGCCCTGACCCCAGCGGGCCGCTACGCGACCCCGGAGGAACTGACGGGCCTGATCGCCTACTTGGCGGGCCCGGAGTCGGCGTACGTGACGGGCGCGACGCTCAACATCGACGGCGGCTTCCTGACGTGAGCGCGGCGGTGACCGTGGGCCGGTGGGGCGCGGCGGTCACCGCGGGCCCGTGGCGCCGAGCAGCCGGGTCAGGGTCTCGGCGCCCCGCACCGCGGCGTCTCCGCAGCAGTTGTTGAACAGGGCGTGGATCCGCTCGACCCGCTCGGCGAGGGCGCGCAGCCTCGGTACCCACTCGGCGAGTTCGGCGTCCGTGTACGCGTGCCGGAACCGCTCCTCCTTGCTCCCCGTCCCCCACGCGGCACTGCGCCCGTGGAACCGTACGACGGACAGCCGTGACGTGGTGACGGCCGTGACCGGCGGCACCGAGGCGGGCAGCGTCCGGTTCATGTCGACGGCGACGGCGGCCATGCCGTACCGCGCGAGCAGCGCGCGCGTGGCCCCGCACCACTCGGCGGACCACCACGCCGGATGCCGGAACTCGACCGCGACGGGCCACCCCCGGGTGCGCCGGGCGCAGTCCGCGAGGAACTCCTCCGCCCGCGGCCCCGGCCGGAACCACGGCGGGAACTGGAAGAGCACGCTGCCCAGCCGCCCGGCCCGGCGCAGCGGCGCGATCCCCGCGGTGAACCGCTCCCACACCTCGTCGAGCGCCGCCGGGCCCCGGGGCCCGGCCCGCATCCCCTCCGGCAGCGCCGCGCTCCGCGTGGGATGGCCGGTGAGCAGCGAGAACGCCTTCACGTCGAAGACGAACCCGGGCGGCGTCCGCTCCGCCCACAGGAGGCTGTTCCGCGCGCTGGGCAGCGCGTAGTAGGAGGCGTCCACCTCCACGACAGGGAACCGCTCGGCGTAGTGCCGCAACCGCCCCTCGGCGTCCCGCCGCCCCACCGGGTACCAGCCGCTCCGCACGAGCTCCCGGTCGGTCCACGAACACGTGCCCACGAGGATGTCACCCATCCCGTGCGGTTACCCGGACCCCTCAGGGCCAGTACGCGTGCCGCCGTCTCGTCTCAACTCGTCCCGGGCGCGGGCCCGTCCGCGAGAGTGGATCCCGGTCGGCGATCCGGTCGGCCGCCCGAGCCCACCGAGACAGGAGCCCCGTCATGCCCCGACGCCCCCTGAGCCGTCGCGAGCGGCTGACCCTGCTGGGATTCGTCCTGAGCGGCCTCGTCTCCGCCCTCGTCGGAGCGGCCGCCGACGAGACCTTCCGGGCCCTCGTCTCCTGACCGACGGCCCCCCCACCCCGTCCGCGACCGATTCCGCGACTTTCGCGGCGGCCGCGCCCGCCCCACGCAAGGATGCTTCGATGACCGGTCGCAAGAGTGGTGCGCGGCAAGGGAGCCAGCGACGGATTCCGCAGCCGCTGGGCGTGACTCCCGCGCCGCTGCGGGACTTGAAGGAGTACGTCTACGAGCTCTACGTGGACGCGGGGACGCCGTCGACGCAGCGCATGGCGGAGGAGATCGGGCAGGACGACGCCCTCCCCGGCAGCCCCTCGAAGGCCACCATCCACCGGATCATCGGCTCCACGGAGCTCCCGACGGGGCAGGAGGACGTCGCCTCCGTGGCCCTCCTGCTCGCCCGGTGGGCGGGCCGGGACCCGGGCAAGGTGGCGACGCGGGTGCGGCGCATGTGGGTCGCCGCCCAGCTCGCCCAGCCGCTCGGCAGCCCCGTCGTCGACCTCGACCCCTTCGCCCTGGAGGTGCACCGGGCGATCAGCGTGCCCGGCGACAGGTCGCTGCCGAGGCTGCCCGCGTACGTACCGAGGGACCACGACGCGGCCCTCGGCGACCTCGTGGACCGGGCGACCGGCGGCGAGAGCCTCCTGGTCACCCTGGTCGGCGAGTCCTCGACCGGCAAGACCCGCGCCTGCTGGGAGGTGCTGCGGCGGCTTCCGCCGGGGTGGCGGGTGTGGCACCCCTTCGACCCGACCCGCCCGGACGCCGCCCTCGTACACCTCGCGGAGGTCGGCGCCCAGACGGTGATCTGGCTGAACGAGATCCAGCACTACCTCCTCGCCCCCGACGCGCGGACCGCCGAGGGCATCGCCGCCGCCCTGCGCTCGCTCCTGACCGACCGGCGCCGCGGCCCGGTCCTGGTCCTCGCCACCATCTGGCCCCGGTTCTGGGAGGCCCTGACGCTGCCCTCGGCCACCGGCGCCGACGACCGCTTCGAGCAGCAGCGCAAGCTCCTCACCGGCATCGGCCGGTGCGTCGTGGTGCCCAAGGCGTTCACCGAGCACGACCTGGACCGGGCGCGGCAGCGCGCGCACCACGACCCGCGCCTCGCCAGCGCCCTCGCGGGGGCGAGCGACGGCGAGATCACCCAGTTCCTCGCGGGCGTGCCCGAACTGATGCGGCGCTATCTGTGCGCGCCCCCGGCGCAGAAGGCGCTCGTCCACGCCGCCATGGACTACCGCAGGCTGGGGCACGGCCCCGCCCTCCCGCACGAGCTGCTCGCCGAGGCCGCCGAGGGCTATCTGAAGGAACAGGAGCGGGGCCTGCGCGGCGGCGCCTGGCTGGAGGAGGCCCTCGCGTACTGCGCGATGCCGTGCCACGGGGTGCCGGGACCGCTCACGCCCGTGGCGTCCCGGAGCGGCACCGGCCAGGGCCGGGCCTACCGGCTCGCGGACTACCTGGAGCAGTACGGCCGCGTCGAGCGCCGCCTGATGTGCCCGCCCGCCCCCTTCTGGGCCGCGGCGAAGCGCCACTGCCTCACCACCGACGACAGCGTCACCCTGGCGCGCGCCGCGCAGACGCGGGGCCGCCTCCAGATCGCCGCGTCCCTCTACGGCCGGGCGCTGAAGGCCGGGAACACGGACGTGCGCCCCGAGTTGGGCCGCCTCGCCGAGGCCGTCGGCGACCTCGACCGGGCGAAGGACTTCTACGAGGCCGCCTGGGAGGACGACCGCAGGGCGCGCTGGGAACTCGTCCGCCTGCGCCAGCTCAAGGGCGAGCCGGGCCGGGCGGAGGAGCTGGCCCACGAGGCCGCCAACCAGGGCGACAGCTCGTCCCTGACCCGCCTCGTCCGGCTCCGCCAGGAGGCCGGGGACGAGGCGGGCGCCCAGCGCCTGACCAGGAACGCCGCCGCCACCGGCAAGATCAGGACGTACGCGGGACTCGCCCGGTCCCGGGAGGAGGCGGGGGACCGCCACGGCGCCGAGGAGCTCGCGTTCCTCGCCCTGACCCAGACCGGCAGCACGTACGCGCTCTCCGACCTGGTGGGTCTGCGCGAGAAGGCGGGCGACGCGGCGGCCGCGGAGCGCCTGGTGGTCGCGGCCGCCGCCCGCGGCAAGGTGCGCCCCGCGCTGCGCCTGGCCGGGGTGCGGCGGCAGGCCGGGGACCGCGCGGGCGCGGCCCGCGCCCTCGACCTCGCCGCGGACTCCGGCAGCATCTTCGCCCTCACCGAGCTGGCCCGGCTCAAGCGGCGGTGGGGCGACAGCGAGGGCGCCGAGCGGTTCCTGGGCACGGCCGTGCGCCAGGGCAGCGTGTACGCCCTGACCGAGCTGGCCCGGCTGCGGGAGAAGGCCGGGGACCGGGAGGCCGCGGTGCGGCTCTACCGCAGCGCGGCCTCGTACGGCAGCACGGATGCGCTCGCCCACCTCGCCCTGCTCAAGGAGGAGGAGGGCGCGGGCGAGGAGGCCGAGCGCATGGCGTGCGGCGCGGCGGGCGGCGGCAGCACCTTCGCGCTGCTCGAACTGTCCTGGCTGCGCGAGAAGAACAGCGACTCCGAAGGCGCCGAACGCCTGGCCCACACCGCCAACCGGGCGGGCAACTCCGGCGCCCTCGTCCTCCTCGCCCGCCTGCGCGAGAAGTCCGGCGACAAGTCCGGAGCCGAGGCGCTCGTCCTGCGCGCCGCCCGCACCGGGGACGCCCAGGTGCTCAACGAGTTCGTCCTGCGCCGGGAGAAGAGCGGCGACAGCGAGGGCGCCGAGCGCCTGGCCGCCGCCGGGGGCGGGCGCGTGCTGCTGCAACTGGCCCGGCTCTGGGAGTCCGACGGCCGGAGGCCCGAGGCGGAGCGCCTCTACCAGCGCGCCGCCGACCTGGGCCGCACCCAGGCCCTGGGCGAACTGGCCCGCCTCAAACAGCAGTCGGGCGACCACGAGGCGGCCGGACACCACGCCCGCGCCGCCGCGCACGCGGGCCATGTGGAGGCCCTCTCCGACCTGGCCCACCTCTGCGCGCAGCGCGGCTCCCTGGCCGAGGCCGACCGCCTCTACCGCCTAGCGGTCAACGCGGGCCACGACGCGTCCCTGCCCGCCTGGTCCGCCCTCCGCGCCCGCACGGACCCCCGCTGGCACGACCTCCCCCACTACGGCCTCACCGCGGAAGGAGACCTCGCGGGCCCTTGGCGCTTCGCGCCCCGCCGCTGCTGAGGGGCCACCGGCCCGGGCCGCGTCGGTTCGCGCGCGGTCAGCCGGAGCTCGGGGCGGAGCGGTCGGACGCCGCGGCCGCGGCACGGCGGTACTCCGCGTTGATGCGCTGGGCTTCCTCGAGCTGGTCCTCAAGGATGACGATGCGGCAAGCGGCCTCGATCGGGGTTCCCCGGTCGACGAGCTCGCGGGCGCGGGCGGCGATCCGCAGCTGGTAGCGCGAGTACCGGCGGTGTCCGCCCTCCGAGCGCAGCGGAGTGATCAGCCGAGCCTCGCCGATGGCTCGGAGGAAGCCGGGGGTGGTGCCGAGCATCTCGGCGGCCCGGCCCATGGTGTACGCGGGGTAGTCGTCGTCTTCCAGACGATCGCTGAGCGGATTATCTGCTGCCATGTCACCTCGTCATGCAACGCGTCGAGGGGCCCTGGTGCCGTACGGCACCAGGGCCCCGAAGGGAATTCAACACCATCTGTCGGCCCTCATGCTGTGCCGACCTTCTGTTTCCGCTACCTGGCCCGGCAGGGGCGGGGGTGCGGGGATCGCGACTGCGTGACCGGGGACCACCATCCATTCCGGGGTCTTGCGGTACCCGGACCGAGCTGGTCGGGCCGGGCGATCCTGATGGCGTCTGCTCCTTCCTCTGCTGAACGAACCACTGCGATCGGGTCCTGCTTCACGTACTGCTACCCGCCAGTTCGTGTCTGCCGGGTCTCACTCGACTGTCTCGACAAGAAAAATGGTAGGGGCGTCATGGGCCAATGTCTACTCTGACGAGAGTAGATTTTTTGATCCGGCGGTCAGGGGGGCCTGCGGCCCGGGGCGGCGGGGCGGCGAGGGCCGCGTCACGGGCGGCGACACGGTGACACAGCAGTGAGGGCCCTGCCGACGCGTGTCGGCAGGGCCCTCACGGGGTCTCTGGTGGCGGTCTCCCGCCGATCGTGGCGGTCTCCCGCCGGTCGTCACACCTCCGCGGCGGCGACGGTGCCGCCGAGCAGCGCCGACGCGTTCTGGAACGGCGTGGGGGCGGCCGCTGGCGCGGCCGCGGGCTGCGCGTGGCAGGTGAAGCCGAGGCGGGTCATGGCCCGGACGATCTCGCCGCTGGTGAAGTCGCGGGGGTCCTGTCGGGTGATGACCTGGCCCACTTGCTTGACCGGGTAGCGGCGGCGGCCGATGGTCACGGACTCGCCCGTGACGAACTCGGGCGTGACGCCCTCCATCGAGGCCAGCACCCCGTTCTTGGTCAGCTCGAACGGGTACCGGGCGATGACACAGCGCATGTTGCCTCACAGGGAAGGAGTACGGAGGGTGGGGTGACCGGGCGAGAGGGTCAGCAGGCGACGGGGAGGGCGCCGGGCGAGGCGACCGGTCCGCCGAGGACGTCCCGCAGCCGGAGCCGGTCGGTATAGGCGGGGCTGCCGCGGAGAACGGCGAGCCCGGCCAGGGTGATCAGGCCCGTCCTCTGTTCGTCCCCGTCGCAGAGCACGAGGTGATCGACACGGGCACCGGCCATGAGGGACAGCGCCACCTCGACCGTCATGTCGTCACAGACCCGGGGCCCGGACGCGTCCCCGCCGTCGACCACGGCCACGGGGGAGGGATTCACTCCATGGTGCTGCGTCTGGGTCGGCGTCATTGGGGCCTCCTGGGAAGGGGTGGGACGTTGACTTATGGCATGGAGCGTGTTGCACACCTGAAGTTCATAGGAAAAATTCTCCGGCGCATCGAGAGGACGGCGCAGGGAATTCACGAGAATTCACGAGAATGATCCACAGCGGCGAGCCGAAATGGCAAGCTGAAATGACATGAGACATACCCGGAAACGCAGCGAGCTGGGGCCCGCACCCCAAGGTGCGGGCCCCAGCTGCGAAGTTTGCGCGTGGTGCGGGTGTCAGGCGGGAACGATGTTCTCGGCCGTCGGGCCCTTCTGGCCCTGCGCGATGTCGAACGTCACCTTCTGGCCTTCCAGCAGCTCGCGGAAGCCCTGGGTGGCGATGTTCGAGTAGTGGGCGAAGACGTCGGGGCCGCCGCCGTCCTGCTCGATGAAGCCGAAGCCCTTTTCCGCGTTGAACCACTTCACGGTGCCAGCAGCCATGTCATTTCTCCTTCAGAGGCGGTTTCAGGAACCCGCCGTGCGAATTCCGTGTCGCCGTGATGATTACCTCGTAGGAAATGAACCTTCTGGCAACCACACCTGCAACTGAGGTCGACAGTAGCACGCTGCGATCGGCCAGGCACGGTCAATCATTTCACTCCGGCCAACACCCAAGGAATACTCGCCACGGCCCGCGTCTATTTCTCATTTGGCAAGCACAGATATTGCCCCTCGCGGACACGGCATTCCGCCCGCACGCCCTGCTACGGGCACCTCGCGTCACGCCCCAGCGGGGGCGGCCAGCGCGGGCTCCTGGCCGGAGCGGCGCAGCGCCCCGGCGACGAACCCGGACGCCACCGCCCTCCGCTCCGGGCGCACTGAATGGCTCCCTCGGCCGACTCTCATCGCACCCCGGCTGGCGTCACGCCCCAGCGGGGGCGGCCAGCGTGGGCTCCTGGCCGGAGCGGCGCAGCGCGTCGGCGACGAACCCGGACGCCACCAGCTCGGTCACGAGGTCGCTGAGGAACCGCACGGTCTCCGGGCTCCGCTCCCTCGTCGTGCCCATGGCCTGCCGGATCGTCATGAACGCGGGCTCAAGCAGGCGCAGTTCGGGGTGCCGAGCCACGTGCGCGGTCAGCGGCTGACGGATACCGGCCGCCACGTCCAGGCCCTCGGCGTGGAAGACATCGACACCGTCGACACCACGCACCACAGTGGCGTGCTGGAGGGCACGGCTCAGGTAGAGGTCGTACGCGGACCCCTTCTTGACGCCGACGCGCACCCCGTCCCGGTCCACGTCGGCGGCCGAGGCGAACCGCGATCCCACCGGCACCGCGTACGTCCCCTCGATGTGCACGTACGGCGTACTGAAGGCGACCTCCTCCTCCCGTTCCGGATCCACGGCCAGAAAGCACAGGTCGGCTTGCCCCTCGACCATCGCGGCGTACGACTCCCGAGCCGCATCGAAACAAACAAACCGCACCGGCAGCCCCAGCCGCCCCCCAACCTCCCGAGCCAGAGCGACACTTACCCCACCCGGCTCCTCGGGCGTGCCCTGAGCCAGGACGGGATTACCAAGGTTGATGGAAACCCGCAGCACACCAGCGGGAGCCAGGTCACGGGCAAGCTCTGCGTCTATGGAAGTCATGGCCCGAGCGTAGGCGGCAGTTGCTCGTCAATGACGTCGGGCGGCGTGGGGGCCGACGGAAAGCCGCGCAAGGAGCCCTGGCGATCGACGGCCAAGACGCTTGGCCTCCTGCGAAGCGCACCCCGCCCTGAGCACCAGCGGAGCGCATGGCAAGCAACTCCTGTTGTCCGCCTGCTGACCGCGCGGAAGAGACCTACCAGACGAGGCGGACGTGGAGCCAGCAGCGGGGTTGCCAGCGCCACCACGGCGCGAAGGCTTCGCGGAGATCCACCCTCCGCATCTTGATCAGCTGATACAGCATGATCGTCACGGCGATATAGACACGCAACGCCCACCACATCAAGCACAGTTCGAGAATGAGCAGCTAG
This sequence comes from Streptomyces sp. NPDC053474, assembly GCF_044544845.1. Classification (NCBI taxonomy): domain Bacteria; kingdom Bacillati; phylum Actinomycetota; class Actinomycetes; order Kitasatosporales; family Streptomycetaceae; genus Streptomyces; species Streptomyces sp. NPDC053474. Next base: position 292,492 of record NZ_JBITXV010000002.1, on the reverse strand, counting down.
AGCAAGCAGAAGAACCCGAGGACGCGGAGAGCGCGGGCGTCGGCGCGGGCGAGGCAAGCACCGCACCTTCGGCCTCTGTAGGTCGTGCATCGACAAAGGTTGTGCATCTCGTCCCGCCAGTACGGGCTTCGGACGCGTGCGGGAGTCGCTGCCATGGGCGAGGACCTATCTCGGTCGACGTGAGGGGCGCGGACCCCTGGCTCAGGCTCCCCCGTGCCCGGCGTTGACCCCGCCCGCGTCTGCAGCCAGCAGGAACGCTTCCCCGATGCCTACCGTGCCTCCACGTCGCCGAACGCCGTGCCGCTCAGGACGTCCGCCGCCCCGGTATGCGAGACCTCGTCACCGACCCCGCCGCCCGAGACCCGCCCCGTACGCTGCCCGAGCCGCACCACTTCCACCGCAGGCCGGCAGCCACCGCCTGACCGACCCGACCGCAGCCCCGAGCGAGAAGCCCTTCCTCTACGTCACCCCCGAAGTCGGCCGACTGATCACCGCTGCGCGGGAACGAGCGCGGGGCGTCGGAGGCGTCGCCACTCCACAGGCACTGGGCTTCCTCCACGTCCAGGAGATCGAGTCCCGCACCGGCTACCCGATCCGCTCCGCCTGGCGCACTCCGGGAGACGTCCGCCCTCTGCCGCCCGCAGACGCCATCGCCGTCGCCCCGGCCAGCTTCAACACCGTCAACAAGTGGGCCGCCGGAGTCTCAGACATCCTTGCCCTGGGCCCCCGGCCCGGAGTGGTTGCGCGATACGGGCGTGCTCATCGGCTCGTACGAGCCCCATCGGCCGAAGGCCGGGGGAGGGGCGGAGCGGTTCCGCCGGACAGAGGCACTCGACCTCCTGGAGCCACAGCTCCGCTGATCCCACGCCACAACCGGAAATAACAAGCCCCAGGTCACTGACCTGGGGCTACAGAAGAGCGGGTGACGAGAATCGAACTCGCGCTCTCAGCTTGGGAAGCTCGGGACTTTCAGGCCGAACACTGGGCTGAGCTGCGACGAAGCAGTCAGGTCACCGGCTTGGCTGCCGGGCTGTACCCCGCCATTCCCTGCGGTTCCCCACACGACCTGGCACACGAGTGGCACGCACCCTCAGCCTTGCAACGTTCTGGGGTACCGACTCGTCGTAGTGTCTGAGCCGCAACCGACGAAAGTCAACCACGATGGCGGGTGCGTCGGCCGACCAGGCGCGCGTGTGTCACCGCAACTCACCACCGGACCTCAACCACGCTGCTCGGTATCGATCGAGCGCGAGCCGCACGGGAGCTGACAGTGGACCCTCAAACGACTGCGGCGCTTCTCGCTGGTGGATTTGCCCTTGCAGGCAGTCTCGGAGGCGTGCTAATCAGCGGAAACCTTGCCCGACGCACGGATGAGAGACGTCTGGCGGCAGAAGACGAGCGTCGCTGGCTGACTGATCGACGAGCGAGCTACTCAAGCTATCTCGGGCTCGCCGAGTCGATGTTGAAAGAGATCGACAGCGTGGCGGTCCTCTTGTCCTATGACGGCGAGCAGCCGGTCACCAGCGACGAAGAGGAGCTGATCGTCGAGGGGCTGGCTGATTATCTAGTGAAGTGGGACGAGGTTCTTCAGCCAGCGCTGGGAGAGGTGCAGTTGCTGGCAACCTCTGAGGTGGCAGATCTTGCAGACAGAGTGTCGGGCGCGCTCCTGGAATTGACCATATATGTCGAGACTCGGCGTGCGTTCACGGAGTACTACCCATCTTGGTTCCAGGCCCAAGACCTAGTGAAGGTGCTGAAGGACGCCATGCGCGTTGAACTCGGTGTTTCTGCAACGTTCCAAAACGCGACGCTGAGCCGTCAGTTGGCAGAGTGGCCTTGGCTCCCTGACCGGCCACCTCGTGAGGCCTATTTTCAAGGGCACAGTAGACATGACTCACCGAGGCAGGGCGATCCAACCTGATGGTCGGCCGATCAATAGCCGCCGTTACGTCAGCCGAACTGCCCGGGAAACCGTCGTGGCAGCGGTGTCACCGTGGGTTCACATCCCATGGCCTCCGCTCGCTGAGCAGTGAAGGCTGCCCCTGATCTGGTAACTCTGGTCGGGGGCTGGTCTCGTGCCAACTTCCCGTGACTGCCCGCTGTAGAGCGCGGCCCGGGCGCTGGCCGGGCTGGAGCGGGGCGGAGACAGGAGCGCAGGCCCGGCCGGGGGCCGGGCCGCGCGCGGGGAGCGGAGCGAGCCGCCTTGAACCAGTAGAGAAAGTTGTAACTCAGTCGGTTGGGTGGGGCTTGAAGTCGCCTACAGCCGTTGGGAGTTCAGGTGCCTTGTGGCCGTCCGCGAGGGGCAGGAAGAGCACCGGGTGCACCGTCCACGTGATGTGCGTGCTGGCGTACGTCACCGACACCGTGCAGGGCTCCGAGCGCAGGAGGGCCCGTCGTGTGTCGATACGGCTCTCGTAGAGCCAGTCCCAAGTCTCCTTCGGGACCTCTGGGTTCAGCTCCGCCGTGATGGCCCGCAGGGCCGTGGGGAGCCAGCCGTCCGTCTGGGTCGCGGAGTACGCGCCGAAGGATGTCGTCACCGTCGGCCCGCCCGGTTCCCTCAGGTCCTCCGCCCAGCACTCGCACCAGAATCCCCGGGTCAGGTCGTCGCTCAGCATGGGTGACCCCCTGGCCCTGGCCGTGGCGAAGTGAACAGCTCCGCCGTCACCGTGTGCGCCCCGTCGCTGTTCCGCACCACCACCCGGTGGGCCAGCGCGCTGACCATGCCCAAGCCTCTGCCGTGCACCGCCTCCTCGTCGGGATGCTCGACCTTCGGAGCCCCGTCCGTGCCTCCGTCGTCCGTGACCGACAAGGCGATCACCTGCGCCGACACCGCAAGAGCCAGGTGGAAGCTGCCCAGCTCCCGCCCACTCGCCGTGTGTAGGACCGCGTTCGCGCTCAGCTCGCTCGCGATCAGTTCGGCGTCCTCCGCGAGGGGCGAGGAGCCCAAGATGTCGCGGGTCCAGCGGCGGGCTCGGCTGACCTCTTCGGGGAGACCTGGGCAAGTGAGTCCCCAGACCCGGGCGGTGCTCGTATACTCGTGCATACAAGTTCCTTTGTGCTGCTAGGCCGCCATGTGCAGCGGGTTCGGCTATACGAGTTTCACGCCGTCGTGGGCGCGGATGGCCGGTGGGGTCGTCGCGTCGAGTGCGTCCAGGACGCGGATCGCGTACGCCTCGTCGGCGAGTTGGGTGACCTCTTCGCGGGTGGCCCAGCGCAGGGCGCGGGTCTCCTCGCCGGTGGTGGGCGTGCCGTCGGCGGCCTCGCAACGGAAGACCAGGGAGACGATCAAGCCCGTCATGTTCTTGTAGACGCCGGTCAGGGTCGCGGGAAGTGCGATCTTGACGCCGGTTTCTTCGAGGACTTCGCGCTGGAGGGCTTCGGGGATGGTTTCCTCGCGTTCGAGGACGCCACCCGGAGGCTCCCACTGGCCGTTGTCGCGGCGCTGTATCAGCAGGGCCCGCCCCTGGTCGTCGACTATGACTCCGGCGACGCTCACGGAATGGGGGCGGTCAGTGCTCACGTTCCTCGGCCCTCTCGGCTGGCTAGGCTCTCCACCGTAGCAACAGCACTCGCCCACTCGTCTAGATACCTAAAGGAGTACACACGTGACCTCACTCCCTACCGGCTTGCTCGGCGAGGTTGACCCCACGAGCGATCGTGCGGTCTTCCGGCAGATCGCCGATCAGCTGCGCGAGGCCATCGACCGTGGGCGGTTCAGGGAGGGCGAGAAGCTGCCCTCCGAAGCTGAGCTTGTCGACCACTACGGGGTATCCCGGATGACGGTCCGCAACTCCTTCTCCATCCTCCAGGGGGAGGGACTCGTACACGCCGAGCACGGCAAGGGCGTCTTCGTCCGCCCGCGTCCGCCGGTGCGGCGTCTCGCTTCGGACCGGTTCGCCCGGCGCCACCGCGATCAGGGGAAGTCCGCGTTCATCGTCGAAGCCGACGCGGCCGGTAGCCACCCCCAGGTGGACAGCCTGGAGGTGAAGGAGGAGAAGGCCACGCAGGATATCTCCACCCGCCTTGGCTCGGTTCGGCGCGTGCTCGCCCGGCGGCGCCGCTACCTCCTCGACGGCCGTCCCGTCGAGTTCGCGACCTCGTACCTCCCGCTCGACATCGCCCGCGGTACGCAGATCGCCGAGCCCAACCCCGGCCCCGGCGGCATCTACGCCCGCCTCGAAGAGCTCGGCCACCGCCTCGACCGCTTCGAGGAGGACATCCGCGCCCGCATGCCCTCGCCCGCCGAGGTCAAGACGCTGCGGCTCGCGTCCGGCGTGCCGGTGATCCATCTGATCCGTACCGCGTACGACACGGAGGGGCGGGCCGTGGAAGTCTGCGACACCGTGATGGCCGCGGACGCGTACGTCCTGTCCTACCAACTCCCCGCGAACTGAGGGGCGATGGGGCGCGAGGCCGTTCTCCGGACTCCTCCATCTCATCAGGCGCACTCGTATAGACGAGTGGGTGAGTTGCGTGTCAAGGTAGTTCGCGTTCCCGAGAGTTTGAGTTCGCCGGATGCACCTTGTGTAGACGAGTAGATAGGGGAACTGCCTTGCGTACCATCCGTGTTCAGACCTCGGGCGCCACGATCCTGCTTACCAAGACCCCGGAGCCCAAGGTCTGCGATCGCCAGACCGGCAAGCGGGCCGTGGACGCGGTCAGCGGTGAGCCGCTGATGACCATCGGCGTCGTCTACATCGAGGAGGGGGAGTCGTCCCTGATCAAGGTCACGGTGCCGGAGAGTGGGGTGTCGGAGGGGCTGGTCCTCGGCTCGTACGTCTCGCTGCCTGGGCTCATCGCCCAGCCCTGGGAGAGGGGCTTCAACGGCCAGCAGTGCCACGGCATCGCCTACCGCTGCGCCGCCGTGACGCCCGCCGCCTTCCCGGTCGCCGCCGGAGCCGCAGCCTGATGGCCGACCTGACTCCGCCGAACGGCTGCGGCACGCCTGGAGAGTTCAGGCCGTGTACGTCACCACGGTCAAGCCGGGTGTCGTCGAGCTGCGGCTCGGCGGTTTCGACGTGCTGCGGCGTGTGCGGATGGCCCGCTGGATGGCTGGTGGGCTCCTCAAGGCGCCGGTGGCGCTGCGGGAGGCCGCGTCTGTCACTGTGTCAACGACGAGGGCTCCGCGAGATGGCCATCGGCGACATCGCCCCTGAGGCCGCGTCCTTGGCGCGTGCGCCGTCGCGCCTGACCTGCCCGCGTTCAAGCCGTTCCGGCCCGTGGCCGCCTGATCCCACCTGTTCCTATCTCGGCTGGGACGAACGTTCTATTCGGCGCCGTGTGGGCAGTCCTCGGAGAAGGTCGCGTGGGTGTACCAGCACTCCGACGGGGAGCGGCAGCGCGACGTGGCCGCCGGGCTCGACGAGGCGCCCGCCGGGAGCTGGTCACGCACCCTTGTGGTGCGCGCTCTGGAGCGTCCGGGCAACAAAGAACCCCCGGGTCCATGACCTGGGGGTTTCGCGTGGAGCGGGTGACGAGAATCGAACTCGCGCTCTCAGCTTGGGAAGCTGATGTTCTACCATTAAACTACACCCGCACGGTACACCGGTTGAACCGGTTTCGTACTGTCGGACACTCTACCTCATCCCAGGCCCCGGGCACCCCGCCCCCGGGGCCCGGCTGCGCTGTGTGGGGTCTGTGTGACTGCGGGCTAAGGGAGTTGGGGCGTACGGTGGGGGCCTTCCGGGGGGTCCTTCGGAGGTCTCGCGGCGCCGGGGGCGGGGAACGCGTGAGGGGTCCCCGAGGGGTCGGAGTGCCGCCTGGAGTGGCGTCCCTTTCATCCCGTAATGTGGCTTTCGTCGTCCGCCAGTTACGGCTTTGGGGAAGGGACTCAAAGACTTGATGGAGCGCACCGTCGTCCGCTGTGCCGAGGGGCACGTGTTCAGCACCGCTTCGTTCCCGATGCAGCAGGCCGACCGGCTCGGGCCCGGCCGCCTCATCCGCTGTCCGCGGTGTGCGCGGCTCCGCCACGCGGTGCCGGTGGAGTTCGAGAAGCGGTAGGCCGGGGGCGGGGGAGGGGCTTGAGCCGCCAGGCCCAAGCCCCTCCCTGCACCACCACCGCCAGTACGGCGACAGAGCGCGCGGGTGCCGCATTGCGCAAATTGCGGCCTTCCCGCGCGCTCTGCGTATCCTCGGTGCGTGCTTCTCTCAGACAAGGACATCCGGGCCGAGATCGACGCCGGGCGGGTACGGATCGATCCCTACGACGAATCCATGGTGCAGCCGTCGAGCATCGACGTGCGCCTCGACCGGTACTTCCGGGTGTTCGAGAACCACCGGTACCCGCACATCGACCCCTCCGTCGAGCAGGCGGACCTGACCCGGCTCGTCGAGCCGGAGGGGGACGAGCCGTTCATCCTCCACCCGGGGGAGTTCGCGCTCGCGTCGACGTACGAGGTCATCACGCTCCCCGACGACCTGGCGAGCAGGCTGGAGGGGAAGTCGAGCCTCGGGCGGCTCGGGCTCGTCACGCACTCCACCGCCGGGTTCATCGACCCCGGCTTCTCGGGGCACGTGACCCTGGAGCTGTCGAACCTCGCCACGCTGCCGATCAAGCTCTGGCCGGGGATGAAGATCGGGCAGCTCTGCATGTTCCGGCTGACCTCGCCCGCCGAGGCCCCGTACGGGTCCGAGCGCTACGGGTCGCGCTACCAGGGCCAGCGCGGGCCCACCGCCTCCCGTTCCTTCCTCAACTTCCATCGGACCCAGGTGTGACATCCCCCATGAGCGACGTGCGCGAGAACCTTACGTACGAGAAGTTCGGCGGCGCGATCCGTGATCTCGCCCAGACGATCGCCGACGACGGGTACGAGCCCGACGTCGTGCTGAGCATCGCCCGCGGCGGCGTCTTCGTCGCCGGTGGCCTCGCGTACGCCCTCGACTGCAAGAACATCCATCTGGTGAATGTGGAGTTCTACACGGGCGTCGGTACCACGCTCGAAATGCCCGTTATGTTGGCGCCCGTCCCGAACGCGATCGACTTCACCAACAAGAAGGTGCTCATCGCCGACGACGTCGCCGACACCGGCAAGACGCTGAAGCTGGTGCACGACTTCTGCCTCGACCACGTCGCCGAGGTCCGCTCCGCCGTGATCTATGAGAAGTCCCACTCGCTCGTGAAGTGCGAGTACGTGTGGAAGCGGACCGACGAGTGGATCAACTTCCCGTGGAGCGTCGAGCCGCCGGTCGTGAAGCGGCACGGGCAGGTTCTCGACGCCTGACCCGCGGCCGGGTTCTGATCGTCGTACGAAGGCGCGGTGCCCCCTGCCTGTCCGGGCGGGGGCACCGCGCTTCGTCATGCCTGCGCCGGTACCGGTCGGGCGTGCCGTCGCGTGCGCCACAGGAGTCGGGCGCCGAGGACGGGCAGCAGGACGTTCAGGAGCAGGAGCAGCAGGAGTTCCATGATGCCGACGCGGCCCGCGCCCAAGGTGAGGCCGACAAGGAGCAGGGCCGGGAGCGACAGGGTGAGCGCGCCGCCCTTGAGCTTCTGGCGTGTGGTCCACCGGGTGGAGGTGGACAGGAGGTAGACGCCCGCGGCGACGGCGCACATCATCGCGAGCGGGCCGCCGAACAGCATCAGCGGGCCCGATGCCGCCAGTACGAGGATCGTGAGGCGGGTGCGGAGCCGCTCCGGCTCGGGGGCGTCGGGCGCCGGCGGGGCCTCCGCGAGCGCCGACGCCGCGATCGCCGCCGGGTCGCCCAGCTGGGCGAGGACCTCGCGCACCGTCGCGTCGTCGCCGGGCGCGGCCGCCTCGGCGAGGCTGATCTCTATGTGTTCGCGCAGGTCCGCGAGCAGCTCCGCGCGGCGGGCCGGGTCGAGGGCGGCGGTCGCGCGCTCCACGTCGGTCAGGTAGGCGAGGACGAGGGCGTGGTCAGGTGCCTTCATGGGGGTTCTCCGTGTCGTGCGGGGTGCGGGGCGCCGGGGCCAGGAAGTGGTCGACCGCGTCCCGGAAGAGGGGCCAGCTCGTGTGGAAGTCGGCGAGGGCGGTGCGGCCCTCGGGCGTGAGCGTGTAGTAGCGGCGAGGCGGGCCGTTGGGGGACTCGCGCAGTTCGGTGTCCACCAGGCGGTCGCGGCGCAGCCGGGAAAGGAGCGGGTAGATCGTGCCCTGGCTCGTCGTCATCACGGCGACGGCGGACAGCTCCTCGACCAGCTCCACCCCGTAGCGCGGGCCGTCCCGCATCAGGGCCAGGACGCAGTACTCCAGTACGCCCTTGCGCAGCTGGCTCGCGGCCTTCGTCAGTGGATCCGCCATCCCCTCGCCCCCTTTCAGTTCCTTGCTTCGCCTGGAACATTGCATTGCAAGGTACGTGACCGGGGCGGGCATGGGCAAGGGCCCCGGCGGTCGTGCCCGCCAGGGCCCTTGCTCTCGGTCGCGTGCGCGGCAGTGTCAGAACGTACCGAGCTTGATGATCGACAGGATGGCCAGGAGCTGGATGGCCGAGGCGCCGAGGGCGCGCGGCCAGGGCAGGTCGTGCGACTTGCTCACCATCAGGGTGAGCAGGGCGCCCGCCGCGAGCCAGGTGGCCCAGCCGAGCAGCTGGACGAAGCCGTTGCCGCCGCCGAGGAACAGGGCGACGATGACGCGCGGCGCGTCCGTGATCGCCATGATCAGCATGGACAGGCCGACGGTCGGCTGCCAGGCGCCGTCACCGCCGAACTGGCGGGCCAGGCTGTGGGTGACGACACCCAGGATGAGCGCGCTGATGGAGATCGCGACGCCGGTGGTGAGGACGTACGGGATCGCCGTGGACAGCGTGGCGTTGAGCACGTCCTCGCGGGCCTCGTCGAAGCCGAAGACGGCGAGCAGGCCGTAGAGGAACGTGACGATGACCGCCGGGGCCCACATCGCGTAGTCGCGCATCTGCAGGAAGGTCGGGCCCGGGCGCAGCGCGATGCCGCGCAGCAGGTCCTTCCAGGGCAGCTTGGGTCCGATGGGGCCGGGCGGGGCCTGGCCCGCGCGGTAGGTGTCCCCGTCGTTGTACGGGTCGTCGCCGAGGGAGAAGGCCTGGGTGTTGCCGGGGTTGTTGGCGGCGTACGGGTCGTGGGCGCCGCCGTGGCCGCCGTGCCCGCCGTGTGCGCCGTGGCCACCGTGGCCGCTCTGGCCGCCGAAGTACTCGGGCTCGTCCCGGCCGCCGGGGGGCTGGGGCCACTGCTGGGCGCCGCCGTGGTGCTGGCCGCCGCCGGGGTGGCCGCCGCCGTACTGGCCGGGGCCGGGGCCCTGGCCGCCGCCGTAGGGCGGGCGGCCGCCGTACGGGGGCGGGGCGGGGTGTCCGGGCGAGGGCGCGGGCGGGTAGCCGTACGGCGCCTGGCCGCCGCCTTGGTGCGGGGGCCGCTGTCCGTACGGGGCCTGCCCGGGGCCCTGCTGAGGGCTCTGTCCCGGCCCCTGGTGTCCTTGGGGGCGTCCCGATTGCTGTGCGCGGTTGTCCCGGCCGCCGCGTCCGATCCTGAATCCAGCCACGGAATCGAACGTACCTGGTCCGGCGGGGCGGCCGCGCCCCTCCTGTGGCGGAGAGTCCGTTTGCGGCCGACCTGTGACAACCCCTAGGGGGGCCCTGAGGGGTTGTCCTCAGGGCCCCCGGGGCGCGAGTGACCTGCCGTGGCGCGAGTGCCTCGGGTGGTGCGGCGGACTAGTGGCCGAGGACGGCGCCGTACGTCAGCGCGGACGACGGCGCGGGCAGCTTCAGGGACTTGGGGGTGAAGACGGTGGTGCCGGGCGGCAGGGCGTCCGGGGAGGCCCAGACGCCGCCGGACGAGGCGTTCTCGCCGGGGCGGCGGTGGCCAGGTCGGGCTTGCCGTCGTGGTCGAAGTCGCCGGTGGCGAGGGCGGCGCCGAAGCGGTCGCCGGTCTCGGCGGGGCCGGGGATGTGGGTCGTGTCCTGCTGGAAGGCGTAGCCGTTGGCCTTGCCGTCGCCGAGCTCGTCGTCGGCGTCGAGGATGCCCTTCTTGGCGCCGTACAGGACGGTGACGCTGCCCGCGTTCTTCTTGCTGCCGATGGCCTCGCCGGGGGCGCCGACGATCAGGTCGGTGTAGCCGTCGTTGTCGATGTCGCGGGCGGTGACGGCCTCGCCGAAGCCGTCGCCCTTCTCGGCGACGCCGGGGACGCCCGGGGTGTCCTGGTTGAGGGTCTGGGTCCGGGAGCCGAAGGAGCCGTTGGGGTTGCCGTAGCGGATGTGGACGCCGCCGCCCTTGGTGAGCTCCTCGGGGCCGCAGGGGTCGTCGATGTTCTCGTCGGCGATCTCGCGGCAGTTGCCGAGGGCGAGGTCGTCCAGGCCGTCGCCGTTGAAGTCGCCGGTGGCGAGGGCGGAGGCGGCGCCGTTGCTGTTGGCCCAGGACAGCAGGAGGCGCTTCTCCTGCTTGTCGTAGCGGTAGAGGTGGACGTGGGACTGCGTGTACGGCTGCTGCTTGGTGTAGTACGCCACGGCCAGGTCGGTGAGGCCGTCGTCGTCGAAGTCGCCCGTGGACAGGACGGGGGCGCGGCCGCCCATGCGGTCGCCCATGCCCGGCTCGGTGCGCGCCCCGCGTGGGTCGTAGTTGACGACGACCCTGTCGGTGCCGCCGATGGCCAGGTCGGTCCGCTTGTCGCCGTTGAAGTCGGCGGCGGCCAGGGCGTTGCCGTAGCTGTCCTTGGCCTTGGCGCCGCGGCCCGCGCTGTTGGCCTTGCCGAAGCCGTCCTTCGCGCCGTACACGACGGTCGCGTTGCCCGCGTCCGCCCTGCCGTCGACGTCCTCGCCCGGGGCGCCGACCGCGAGGTCGGTGAGGCCGTCGCCGTCGAAGTCGGCCACGGCCACGGCCGCGCCGAAGCGGTCCCCGGCCTCCGGGGTGCCCGGTACGTTCGCCGTCGCCTGGCTGATCCGTACGTTGTCCTTGGCGCGCAGCCCCTGGGGCCCGCCCCAGACCACGCTCACGTACCCGGCCTTGGCCTTCCCGCCGACGCTCGCGGCGGGGACGCCGAGGGCGAGGTCCTCGTAGCCGTCTCCGTTGAAGTCGGCCTTGACGGGCTTGGTCGCGCCGCCGGGCGCGGCCCCCGCGCTCGCGGCGAACGGCAGGGTGAGGCCGGTCGCCGCGAGCGCCGAGGCGGCGGCCAGGGCGAGGGTGCGTGTGCGCACGGGTGCTCCAACTCTGTGGGTGACGCTTGGGCTTCACCTGTGTGACACGCGAGGTTGGGCGAGGGTTGTGGTGGGGCGCTCAGTACGCGAGCACGGAGCCGAGTGCGGCCTCCTCACCCTTGATGCCGAGCTTGTTCGCGCAGGCCGAGAAGGAGCCGCGGGTGGCCGCGCGCGGTGCGTGCCAGATGCAGCCGTAGCGGTTCTCCCCGGGGACACCCACGGTCAGGTCGGCCTTCTTGTCGCCGTTGTGGTCGGCCAGGCGGACCGTCAGACCGAAGATGTCGTAGGCCTCGGCCGAGCCGGACACGCCCCGCGTGTTCTGGTGGAGGGTCCGGGAACCGCGGCCGGTCAGCCCGCGCTCCGAGCCGAGCAGCACGGTCACCGCGCCCGCCGCGTCCTTGCCACCGACCTTCTCACCGGGGGCCGCCACGACGACGTCGTCGATGCTGTCGCCGTCGATGTCCGCGGTGCTGACGGCGGCGCCGAACCCGTCGCCTCGCTCGCCCGTCCCGGGAACGTGGGCGGTGTCCTGGTGGACACGGGTCGGCCGCTGCTCCGGGTCGATGCCCGAGGCCCCTCCGTACCAGACGGAGATCTCGCCACCGCGGTGGCCGCCGGGTGCCTCCGGGGACGGGTCCTGCGCGTCGCCGAGTACGAGGTCCCCGTAGCCGTCGCCGTTGACGTCACCGACGGCTCCGGCGGTGCCGTCGGCGCCCTTCAACTCGGCGCGCTTGTACCGCCCTTCATCCCAGTTGTCGACGTACACCCGCCCTCGTGGGTCGTCGCTGGACGTGTAGGGCAGCAGAATGCGCTCCGCGTACGCGTCACCGTCCACGTTGCCGGTGACACCACCGCGCGCCGTGCCGAACTGCCGGTCCCTCTCCTTCTTGAGCGGAGCGCCCGCGCGGGTGAACGGGCCGTAGAAGTGCTGGGCGCTGCAGCGGGAGCCGACGGTCAGGTCCGCTGCGCCGTTGCCATCGGTGTCCCCGATGGCGAAGCCCTCTCCGAAGGCACAGCTCCGGTCCGGAACGGCCGCCGGTTTGACGGTGGCTCCCGTGGTGAGGCCGGTACGGCTTCCCCAGATGACGGTGACGTCGCCCGCGTCGCGGTCGGTGCCGACGTCCTCACGCGGAGTTCCGACGACGAGATCGCCGTACCCGTCACCGTTGAGGTCACCGGCCACCAACTGCTCCCCGAACCGGTCCTCTTTCTCCGGGACACCGGGGATCCCCGTGGAGGCCTGCGAGAAGGTCTTCTTCCGTGCGAGGCCGAGCCCCTGTGCCGAACCATAGAGAACCACCACCTGGCCCGCGTACTCCTTGCCGGAGACGGTGGCGTTCGGGGCGCTGACGGCGAGGTCCCGGTATCCGTCCCCGTCGAAGTCGTCGGCGTACTTGGCCGGGGCCGGGGCCGCGGTCGCCGTCGTGGGCAGGGCGGCCGGGACGAGCGCGGCCGCGGTGAGGGTGGTGGTGAGCAGGGCGGTGGTGCGGAGACGCAAAGGAGGTTCCTGAAGGTCGGGGCCGGGCCCGTGCGGGCCCGGCCGTGGTGACATAGGGCTATCAGTCGGCGAAGTTCGAGCCCAAGTGGGGGGTGCCGGTGGGCGGGAGGCCCGCTGTGCCGGGGTAGATGGCGGAGGTGCCCTTGAGGGAGCCGTCGGGGGCGGAGAGCAGGGGGTAGACGGCGCCGTTGCCCGCGTTCTCGCCGTAGGCGCCCAGGATCACGTCCGCGCGGCCGTCGCCGTTCAGGTCGTCGGCGTGCACGTCCGTGCCGAGGAAGTCGTGCTGCTCGTTGGAGTCCGGTACGCCGGGGCTGTCCTGGGTGAGGAGCTTCGCGCCGCGGCCGCTGAGGCCGGAGCCGTTCGCGCGGCCGTACAGGACGGTCACCGCGCCCGCGTCCTTGACGCCGTCGACGGTCTCGCCGGGGGCGCTGACGACCAGGTCAAGGTTGCCGTCGCCGTTGATGTCGCCGAGGTCCAGCTCGTTGCCGAAGCTGTCGCCCTTCTCGCCGCTGCCGGGGACACCGGAGGTGTTCTGGGTGAACTTGTCGCGGTCCCCGTGCGCCGGGCCCCGTGCCCCGCCGTGCACGACGTGCACCGCGCCGCCCTTGGCCGCGCCCGGGAGGCCGCCGTCCCAGTAGTTGCCGATGACGACGTCGTCGTAGCCGTCCTTGTCGGTGTCGCCCAGGTCCGTGATGATGCCGGGGAGCAGCTTCTGCGCGGCGGACACCTTGAGGCCGGAACGGGAGCCGGGGATCCACCAGTTGGCGTCGTAGCCGCGCTGGGTGTCGTTCTCGTAGCCGTTGACGATCAGGTCGTCCTTGCCGTCGCCGTTGGCGTCCCCGGAGTGCAGGTTCTTGACGCCGACCTCGCCGTTGCCGTGGATGCGGGGGGTGACGGTGTAGTGGCCGCCGGTCCGGCCGCCGCGGGTGAAGCCGCCGCGGTAGACGTCGACGACGGCCGTCGTCACCGTGCCCATGGCGATGTCGTCCTTGCCGTCGCCGTCGAAGTCACCGGCCTGGAGGACCCCGCCGAAGTTGTCGTGCTTCGAGGGCCGCGGGTCCTTCAGGGTGGTGCCGCCCTTGAGGCCGCCCGGCGAGCCCCACAGGATCTGGAGGCTGCCGCCGTCCTTGTCCCGGCCGACGTCCTCGCCGGAGACGCTCGCGAGCAGGTCGTCGTAGCCGTCGCCGTCGAAGTCCCCGTACGCCAGGTCGTTGCCGAACCAGTCCTGCGCCTCGGCGTCCCCGGGGACGCCCTGGCTGTTCTGCGTGTACTTCACGGAGCGGCCGACGCCGCTCGCCTTCCCGTACGTGACGACGACGGCGCCCGCCGCCTCCTTGCCGTTCACGTAGGTGAAGGGGGCGGAGGTGGCGATGTCCGCGTGGCCGTCGCCGTCGAAGTCGGCGTCCGTGGCGGGGAGGGCGGCCCGCGGTGCCGCGGCGGCCGTCGGTACGGCGCCCAGGAGGAGCCCGCCGGTGAGCGCCACGGCGGTCGTGGCGGCGGCGAGGCGGAGGCGGTGGCCGGGTCTGTGGGGCCGGGTGTCGCGGGAGGCGGTGCGCTTGCGCTGAGCCATGCGGTGATCTCTCCTGCGGGTCTGATGACGGATGTGCGGGCCCGGCCACGCGTTTGCGTATGCGTTGGCCTGGACCTTGACCTAGGAGAGACCGCTGACGGGCTGTGAGGGTTGTGTGCCCGCCAGGTGAAGTTACCTTGCTGTAATGGGGAGTTGGCGTCGACGCCAGTACGCGTACGTCAACGCGAGCACCATCGGGCCCCACAGCACGAACAGACCGCTGACCACGGCGGCCAACAGGGCCCACCAGCCGTTCGTATAGGGGACGTTCGCGAAGCCCGCGATGTGGAACGTGGACAGCAGCCACTCGACGAGCAGCCCCGTGAGCAGCAGACCGCTCAGCGCCGCGGGCACGATCACCACGAAGGGCGGTATCCGCCGCCCGCGCAGCCCCGGCACCCAGCCGGGCACGGTCTCGCCCCACGGCCGCACCAGGCCCCGGCACAGCAGCGCGAACGCCTCGGACAGCAGACTGAGCGTCACCACGTAGGCCACGCCCGCCCATACGGGCCAGGTCTCGCGTTCGGCGTCCATGCCCATCAGGAAGCCGAAGCCGATCGGCAGCCGCCACAGGCACACGGGCAGGGCCACGAGGGGGAGCAGCCGGGCGACGCGCTCCGCCCAGCGGGGCACGGGCCGCTCGGTCCTCGCGGCGACGCGGGCCGCGACCGCCGGGTTCGCTTCACTGATCGCCATGGGGAGCAGTCTTGTTGGCCACCGGCGCGCCGGGATCGGGCTGGCGTGCGATGTTCGCCTCCCCCGCGTGGCGGAGGTCCCGGCCCAGGTGTCCGCCCCAGGGCGCGGAGTTGGACCTGAGGCCCTGAAGCTGTGTAAGATCAAGGCACAACTTCGGCGCACAACACCGAAGTCGCGCGTCTGTGGTCCAAGGAAAGACGCCCATCATCCGATGGGAAATGTAGGTGCAAGGCCTGCCGGGCGCTCCATGAAGTCGATGGCCCCCTCACTGGTTCAGTGAGGGGGCCATCGGCGTTCACGGACACGTGAGCTGGTGCCGGGGCCGCGTGCTGGTGCACGCGGCCCCGGTCCGTACGGGGGCGGTGGGCTAGCGGCCCAGGACCGCGCCGTACGCGTGGGCTCCCTTGAGGGAGAGCTTGCCCGGGGTGACGGTGACCTGGGGCGGGTTGGGGCCGTCCTTCGGGGTCCGGCCGTACCAGACGCCGCCCGTCGCCGCGTCCTCGCCGGGCGCGCCGACCGCCGTGTCGGGGTAGCCGTCGCCGTTGAAGTCACCGGTGGCGACGGCCGCGCCGAAGCGGTCGCCCGCCTCGGCCGTGCCGGGGACGCCCGCCGAGTTCTGGGTGAAGGACGGGCCGACGAACGGCTTGCCCGTGCCCGCGGAGGCCAGCGTCCAGTAGCTGCCCGCCTTCTTCGCGGTGCCCACGGTCTCCGTGTCGGCGCCCACGATCAGCTCGTCGACGCCGTCCCGGTCGAGGTTGCCCACGGCCAGGTGCGCGCCGAAGTCGTCCTCGATCTCGGCGGTGCCGCCGACCTCGGGGGAGTCCTGCGTGGTGCAGGCGACCGGGCCGCCGAGCGCGGCGTCCTTCTTGCCGTAGACCGTGGCGATCGCGCCGCCCACCGGGTTCTGGCAGAACGCCTCGCTCGGGTCCTCCGACTCCGGGTTGGCCTGCACGCCGCCCAGGGCCAGGTCCGTCGTGCCGTCGCCGTCGAAGTCGCCCGCGGCGAGCGCGGTCGACCCGTTGCCGGTGGACCACTGGGGCTTCCACTCGCCGGAGGCACGGCTGATGACCTTGGTGCCCAGGATCTCCATACCGCCGTACGCCAGCGCCAGGTCGTCGCGCCCGTCGCCGTCGAAGTCACCGGTCGTGACCGCGCGCGGGCCGCCGAAGTGCCAGCTGTCGACGCGCGACAGCTTCGCGGGCGTGCCCGCCTTGAACGGGCCGGGGCGCAGCATCAGCGCGCTGGACTCGTCGAAGTGGGAGTTCAGGACGATGTCCTGCTTGCCGTCGCCGTCGAAGTCGCCGGTGGTGAGGACGGCGCCCAGGCTGTTGTCGGAGTACTCGCCGCTGGCGGCCGTGAAACCGCCCTTGATGCCGGACTTCGAGCCCCACAGGACGGTGACGGTGCCCGTGCTCAGCTTGGCGCCGCTGTCCTCGTCGGGGGTGCCGACGACGATGTCCGTGATGCCGTCGCCGTTCATGTCGGCGGGCCGCACCGTGCGGCCGAAGCCGTCGCCCTTCTCGGCGTTGCCGGGGACCCCGGCCGAGTCCTGGCTGATGGTCGCCGAACCGTGCTTGCCGAGGCCGTTCTTGCCGCCCCAGACCACGTTCACGTATCCGGCCTTGGTCTTGCCGCCGACGGTCGCGTCGGGGACGCCGACCGCGAGGTCCGCGAAGCCGTCGCCGTTGAAGTCGGCCTTCGGCCGGGGCGCGGGCTCGGCCGCCGCGGCGGGCGTGGCGGACAGGCCCGCGACACCGATCACGGTCGCGGCGCACAGCACCGCGGCCGACAGGGTCTTCTTGCGCAAGGTTGCTCCAACTGTGCTGGGAGAGATGAGGGATGGGGGAGGGGCAGGTTCAGCGAAGCGTCTCGCCGAAGGCGTTGCCGACGCCGCCCGCGCCCGCGGGCAGCCGCACGCCGAGGTCGGAGCCGTTGAACGAGGTCGCGCGCGCGGCCGTGACGCCGCCCGAGGAGCCGCGCAGGACCCACACGGCGCCCGCGTCCCGCCGCGCGGCGGAGCCCGAGCCGATGTCCTCGCCGCCCGCGCCGACGGCCAGGTCCGCCTTGCCGTCCTTGGTGACGTCCTTCAGGCGGACGCTGGAGCCGAACGCGTCGCCGGTCTCGCCGACGCCCGGCACCCCGGCCGTGTCCTGGTGCAGGCCGCGGCCGTCGCCCAGGCCGCGGGCGCCGCTCTTGAGGACGACGACGCCGCCCGCGCCCCGCACGGACGGGGCACCGGCCGTCTCGCCGGGCACGCCGACGGCGACGTCCGCGCGGCCGTCGCCCGTCACGTCGCCCGCCGCCACCGACCGGCCGAACGCGTCGCCCGGCTCGTCGCTGCCGGGCACGCCCGCGCTGTCCTGCGTGTACGTCACGGGGGCGCCGAACTTCGCGTCGCCGCCGTAGCGGACGCTGATGGCGCCGCCCTTCGCCGCACGGGGGTTGCCCGTGACCAGGTCGTCGTAGCCGTCGCCGTCGAGGTCGCCGAGGGTGAGCGGGTCGCGCGAGGCGCTCGGGTCTTCGCCCTCGGCGAGGACGCCGGACCAGTAGCCGTAGTCGCCCGCGCCGCCCTTCATGTACGCGGTGTAGGCGCCGCCGTCCGCGCGCTCGCCGGTGAGGACGTACGTGTAGCCGTCCTTGGACGTGAAGTGGCCCGCGGTCATGTTGTCCAGGCGGACGCCCTGGGGCAGGAAGTCGGTCTCCAGGCCGATCGCACGGCCGTCGCGCGGGACGCCGTCGGCGTAGAACCACCAGCGGTTGCCGCTGATCACGGCGAGGTTCGCGGCCTCGTCGCCGTCGATGTCGACGAAGACGGCGGCCTCGCCGAAGCGGCGCTCGCTGTCGGCGGGCGCGGTCAGGACCTCGCCGCCCCGCTTGAAGCCGTCCTTGCCGCCCCAGATGACCGTGACGGTGCCCTCGGGCCTGCCCGCCGTCCTCTCGCCGGGCGCGCCGACGATCAGGTCCGCGTAGCCGTCGCTGTCCACGTCCCCGCTGGTGACGCTCTCGCCGAACTCGTCGCCCCGCTCGGTGACTCCGGGCACCCCGGGCGTGTCCTGCGTGAGGGTCGTGGACCGGCGCTCGTCGACGCCCGCCGCCGAACCGTACGACACGGTCACGGAATTGGCCCCCGGCGTCCCGATCACCAGGTCGCGGTGGCCGTCGCCGTTGAAGTCGTCCTTGCGGACGGTGGGCGCGGCGGCGGCCGTGCCTGCCAGCGGCAGCGTGACCGCGGCGGCCGCGAGGGCGACCGCGGTCGCCGTGAGGGCCAGGTTCCTTGCGCGCACGTACGCTCCCCGTGAGTGAAGTGGTCCTTCCGGGGATGTGACCGGCGGGCTGTACGAATGGTTGTGCGAGGTTGGCTGTGAAGTGAACCGGACCTTGCGGGCTAGCGGTTGGTGAACATCGTCGTGGAGAAGGTGAGGACCGGCTTCCGCTCCACCAGGGCGCCGGACCTCACGCCCCGGTACACCTCCACGCGGTCCGTGCCCCGGCCCGTGGACGTCCGTACGACCAGGTCCGCGCGGCGGTCGCCGTCGAAGTCGGCCACCTTCAGGACCTGGACGGCCTCACCCCTGTGCGCGGGGGCGAGCGTGGCCGTGGGGCGGGCCGGGAGGCCCGTGGCGCGGCCCCGGTAGAGCCACACCTCGCCGGGGCGGCCCCCGGTCACGACGAGCTCGCCGCGGCCGTCGCCGTCGAGGTCGCCGGTCCGCACGGCGGCGTCGCGCACCGCGAGGGTGGCCCGTGCGGTGCCGGGCACGTCGTAGCGCAGGGCGATGCCGCGCGGCCCCGGCAGCGCCGCGTCCACCGCGCGGCCGCCGCGGAAGGCGCCGAAGGCCGTGTCCGTGCCCGCGGGGAGCAGCGCCCCGGTGCGGCTCGGCCCCTTGGGCCCGCCGAGGACCAGGCCGCCACGGGACGCGCCCGCCGCAGCGCGGACCACCAGGTCGTCGTAGCCGTCGCGGTTCACGTCCACGGCGGGGCCGCCCGTCACCAGCTCGTTGCCGGGCGCGGGGAGCGGGGCCGCGGCGGCGCGCGGCCCGCCCGCGCGGGTGAAGGGGCCGCGCAGGAAGGTCAGATGGGCGCCGCTCGCGTGCAGCACGAGGTCCTGGGCCCCGTCCCCGTCGAAGTCGCCGCACACCGGCTGGTCCGGCCAGTCGTTGCCGAGCCGCGCCCGCGCGGGCACGCGGAGCTTGACGGCCTTGCCGGTCAGGCCCTTCGGGGAGCCGAAGAGGAGCTGGAGCGGCACCGGCGGCTGCCCCTGGCCGTCGTAGGGCGGATCCGTCGACACCACCAGGTCGGTGAACCCGTCCCCGTCCAGGTCGCAGGCCGCCTCGGACTCGAACGCGGCGGGCAGCTCGCCCTTCGTACGGGCGCCGTTGGCGCGCGCGGTCAGCAGCTGCCGGGTGCCGGGGGCGAGTCCGGCGCGGCCGCCGTAGACGACGCCGATGCCGGGGTCGTCGCCGTGCCCGCGGTGCGCCAGGTCGTCGAGGACGAGGTCGCGGGCGCCGTCGCCGTTGAAGTCGTCGGGCACCTTGCTGCCCCTGCCCTGCGGGACGGCCTTGTGGGGCGCGCCGCGGGCCGTGAGTCCTTCGGGCGCGGGGCGGGCGTGGGACTCGCCGTCGCCGCCGCAGCCCGCGAGGAGAAGGGCGCAGCCGACGGCGGCGGCCAGCAGTCGTATACCGGATCTCCTCAAGCCACCCACCCCTGAGTCACCACAGTCGTCATGAGCACCACAGGTTTACACGAACGCCGAAGGGCCGGTTCCGCCAGGGCGGAACCGGCCCGTTACGACCGTCTTGTGCGGCTCACTTACGACCGTCTCGTGCGGCTCACTTCACCGGCTCGGGCTCCGGCTCGCTCTCCGCCTCGGCCGCGCCCGCCGGGTCGACGGGCGTCTTGACCGAGTCGAGGAGCAGCTGCGCCACGTCCACGACCTGGAGGGACTCCTTGGCCTGGCCATCGTTCTTCTTGCCGTTGACAGAGTCGGTCAGCATGACCAGGCAGAACGGGCAGGCCGTCGACACGATGTCCGGGTTGAGGCTGAGGGCCTCGTCCACGCGCTCCGTGTTGATGCGCTTGCCGATCCGCTCCTCCATCCACATCCGCGCGCCACCGGCGCCGCAGCAGAAGCCGCGCTCCTTGTGGCGGTGCATCTCCTGCTGGCGCAGGCCCGGGACCTTGTCCATGATCTCGCGCGGGGGCGTGTAGATCTTGTTGTGACGGCCCAGGTAGCAGGGGTCGTGGTACGTGATCAGGCCCTCGACCGGCGTGACCGGGATGAGCTTGCCCTCGTCGATGAGGTGCTGGAGCAGCTGGGTGTGGTGGATGACCTCGTAGTCGCCGCCGAGCTGCGGGTACTCGTTGCCGAGGGTGTTGAGGCAGTGCGGGCAGGTCGCGACGATCTTCTTGGCCGACTTGGGCTTCTTCGTCTCCGGGTCGTCGTCGTCCTCGCCGAACGCCATGTTCAGCGAGGCCACGTTCTCGGCGCCCAGCTGCTGGAAGAGCGGCTCGTTGCCGAGGCGCCGGGCCGAGTCACCCGTGCACTTCTCGTCGCCGCCCATGATCGCGAACTTCACGCCCGCCATGTGCAGCAGCTCCGCGAAGGCCTTCGTGGTCTTCTTGGCCCGGTCCTCCAGGGCGCCCGCGCAGCCGACCCAGTACAGGTACTCGACCTCGGTGAGGTCCTCGATGTCCTTGCCGACGACCGGGACCTCGAAGTCGACCTCCTTGGTCCACTCCAGGCGCTGCTTCTTGGCCAGGCCCCAGGGGTTGCCCTTCTTCTCCAGGTTCTTGAGCATCGTGCCCGCCTCGGACGGGAACGCGGACTCGATCATCACCTGGTAGCGGCGCATGTCGACGATGTGGTCGATGTGCTCGATGTCGACGGGGCACTGCTCGACGCAGGCGCCGCAGGTGGTGCAGGACCACAGGACGTCCGGGTCGATGACGCCGTTCTCTTCGAGGGTGCCGATCAGCGGGCGCTCGGCCTCCGCGAGCGCGGCGGCGGGAACGTCCTTGAGCTGCTCGGCGGTCGCCTTCTCCTCGCCCTCCATGGACTTGCCGCCCCCGGCGAGCAGGTACGGGGCCTTGGCGTGCGCGTGGTCGCGCAGCGACATGATCAGGAGCTTCGGCGACAGGGGCTTGCCGGTGTTCCAGGCGGGGCACTGCGACTGGCAGCGGCCGCACTCGGTGCAGGTGGAGAAGTCGAGGATGCCCTTCCAGGAGAACTGCTCGACCTGGCTGACGCCGAAGACGGTGTCCTCGTCCGGGTCCTCCCAGTCGATCTCCTTGCCGCCGCTCGTCATCGGCAGGAGCGGGCCGAGCGCGGTGGAGCCGTCGGCCTTCCGCTTGAACCAGATGTTGGGGAAGGCCAGGAAGCGGTGCCAGGCGACGCCCATGTCGGTCTTCAGGGAGACCGTGATCATCCAGATGAACGAGGTCGCGATCTTCAGACCGGCGAAGAAATACGTGAGGTTCTGGAGCGTCGAGAGGTCCATGCCCGAGAACCACGAGACGAACGGGTACGAGAGGAAGAACGAGGCCTCGTAGCCGTCCACGTGGTGCTGGGCGCCCTCCAGGGCGTGCAGCATGAAGATGCAGACGCCCACGATGAGGATGACGCCCTCGACGAAGTACGCCTGGCCCGTGTTGGAGCCCGCGAAGCGGGACTTGCGGCCCGGCTTGCCCGGCCGGTTCAGCTGCCGGATGACGATCAGCGTCAGGATGCCGAGCACGGTCATCGTGCCGAGGAACTCGACGAAGACGTTGTACGGCGCCCAGTCGCCGATGACCGGCAGGATCCAGTCGGCCTTGAAGAGCTGGCCGATGGCGTTCACGATCGTGAGCAGCAGGGAGAAGAAGCCCACCGCCACGAACCAGTGCGCGACGCCGACGATGCCCCACCGGTTCATCCGGGTGTGGCCGAGGAACTCCTTGACCACGGTGAGGGTGCGCTCGGCGGGCGCGTCGGTCCGGGTGCCTGCGGGCACGGCCTGGCCGAGCCGCACGAACTGGTAGATCTGCAGGATGGCACGGCCGAACAGCGCGACGCCGACCGCGATTAGGACCAGCGACACGATGATCGCGGCGAGTTGCATTTCGGGGCTCCTCAGGCCTGCGAGGCGTCTATTACTAAGCAGTAACTTATGCAGTCCGTCTGAGACTACCCACATACGGTGCGGCCGCGCAGCCAGGCAGGCGGTGATCTGTGTCGCTCAGGCTTCCCTTTCCGCCCCCGCTCGGCGCCGCTCAACCCTTCCGGGGCGGGCGCCGTCTCTCCCCGTGATCCCTGGGTTGCGCGTAAGGGTGGGATAAGAGTTGAGTCCTGTCGACTCAGCTCTGTTGACTCGGGGCAACCTGTGGGGCATCCTTGAGTCAGTTCCACTCAAGTAGGTATCTGGAGGCATTGAAATGGCACGTGCGGTCGGCATCGACCTGGGCACGACTAACTCCGTCGTCAGCGTTCTCGAAGGCGGCGAGCCCACCGTCATCACCAACGCCGAAGGCGCCAGGACCACGCCGTCCGTCGTCGCCTTCGCCAAGAACGGTGAGGTCCTGGTGGGCGAGGTCGCCAAGCGCCAGGCAGTCACCAACGTCGACAGGACCATCCGCTCCGTGAAGCGCCACATGGGCACGGACTGGAAGGTCGACATCGACGACAAGAACTTCAACCCGCAGCAGATCAGCGCCTTCATCCTGCAGAAGCTGAAGCGCGACGCCGAGGCGTACCTGGGCGAGAAGGTCACGGACGCGGTCATCACCGTGCCCGCGTACTTCAACGACTCCGAGCGTCAGGCGACGAAGGAGGCCGGTGAGATCGCGGGTCTGAACGTCCTGCGCATTGTCAACGAGCCGACTGCCGCCGCCCTGGCCTACGGCCTCGACAAGGACGACCAGACCATTCTCGTCTTCGACCTCGGTGGCGGCACCTTCGACGTCTCGCTGCTCGAGATCGGCGACGGCGTCGTCGAGGTGAAGGCCACCAACGGCGACAACCACCTCGGTGGTGACGACTGGGACCAGCGCGTCGTCGACTACCTGGTCAAGCAGTTCGCCAACGGCCACGGCGTCGACCTGTCCAAGGACAAGATGGCGCTCCAGCGCCTGCGCGAGGCCGCCGAGAAGGCGAAGATCGAGCTCTCGTCCTCGACCGAGACGACGATCAACCTGCCCTACATCACGGCCTCCGCCGAGGGCCCGCTGCACCTGGACGAGAAGCTCACGCGCGCCCAGTTCCAGCAGCTCACGTCCGACCTCCTGGAGCGCTGCAAGACGCCGTTCCACAACGTCATCAAGGACGCGGGCATCCAGCTCTCCGAGATCGACCACGTCGTCCTCGTCGGCGGCTCCACCCGCATGCCCGCCGTCGCCGAGCTCGTCAAGGAGCTGACCGGCGGCAACGAGGCCAACAAGGGCGTGAACCCGGACGAGGTCGTCGCCATCGGCGCCGCCCTCCAGGCCGGTGTCCTCAAGGGCGAGGTCAAGGACGTCCTGCTCCTCGACGTGACCCCGCTGTCGCTTGGCATCGAGACCAAGGGCGGCATCATGACCAAGCTCATCGAGCGGAACACCACGATTCCGACGAAGCGCTCCGAGATCTTCACGACGGCCGAGGACAACCAGCCGTCCGTGCAGATCCAGGTCTACCAGGGCGAGCGCGAGATCGCGGCGTACAACAAGAAGCTCGGCATGTTCGAGCTGACCGGCCTGCCCCCGGCCCCGCGCGGCGTCCCGCAGATCGAGGTCTCCTTCGACATCGACGCCAACGGGATCATGCACGTGACCGCGAAGGACCTCGGCACGGGCAAGGAGCAGAAGATGACCGTCACCGGTGGCTCCTCGCTGCCGAAGGACGAGGTCAACCGCATGCGCGAAGAGGCCGAGAAGTACGCGGACGAGGACCACGCACGCCGCGAGGCCGCCGAGTCGCGCAACCAGGGCGAGCAGCTCGTCTACCAGACGGAGAAGTTCCTCAAGGACAACGAGGACAAGGTCCCCGGTGACGTCAAGACCGAGGTCGAGACGGCCGTCGCCGAGCTGAAGGAGAAGCTCAAGGGCGAGGACACCGCGGAGATCCGCACCGCCACGGAGAAGGTCGCCGCCGTCTCCCAGAAGCTGGGCCAGGCCATGTACGCCGACGCCCAGGCGGCGGGCGCCCCCGGTGCCGAAGGTGCCGCCCCGGGCGCCGAGGCGCCGAACATGTCCAAGGAAGACGACGTCGTGGACGCCGAGATCGTCGACGACGAGAAGCCCGGTGACGCGAAGGGCGGCGCTGCCTGATGACGGAGGAGACCCCGGGCTTCGGCGACGCCGAGCGGCCCGACGTCCCCTCCGGCGCCACCCCTGACGAAGCGGCGCCGCAGGCCGCCGAGCCCTCCAGCGAGGAGGGCCCGGCGGCCCCGGCCGGGGACGCAATGCGAGAAGCAGGACTGACGGCCCAGCTGGACCAGGCCCGCTCGGCGCTCAGCGAGCGCACCGCGGACCTCCAGCGGCTCCAGGCCGAGTACCAGAACTACCGCCGCCGCGTGGAGCGGGACAAGGTGACGGTGAAGGAGATCGCCTCGGCGAACCTCCTCACCGAGCTGCTCCCGACCCTCGACGACGTCGGCCGCGCGCGGGACCACGGCGAGCTGGTCGGCGGCTTCAAGTCGGTGGCCGAATCGCTGGAGACCGTCGTCGCCAAGATGGGCCTCCAGCAGTTCGGCAAGGAGGGCGAGCCCTTCGACCCGACGATCCACGAGGCCCTGATGCACAGCTACGCACCGGACGTCACGGAGACGACGTGCGTCGCGATCCTCCAGCCGGGGTATCGCATCGGCGAGCGCGTCATCCGTCCCGCCCGCGTGGCGGTGGCGGAGCCGCAGCCCGGCGCGCAGACGGTGAAGCCGGACGCGGCCGACGGCGCCGACGGCGAGGTCGAGACGCCCGCCGCCGCGGACCAGGCCGAGGCCAAGGACGCGGGCCAGCCCGCCGACCAGGCCGACAAGGCCGAGAACAAGGAGAACGGTGGCCCGGACAAGGGCTGACGTTGACACGGACGGCGACGTCGGCCGCGGCCGGGCCCCCGGCGACCATGATGGTCGCGGACCCGGCGTCGCGGTCGGCGTCGGCGTCGACCTGACGACGAGGAAGGAGGGACGTCGGGGATGAGCACCAAGGACTTCATCGAGAAGGACTTCTACAAGGTCCTCGGCGTCCCCAAGGACGCCACCGAAGCCGAGATCAAGAAGGCGTACCGGAAGCTCGCCCGCGAGAACCACCCGGACGCCAACAAGGGCAACGCGAAGGCCGAGGAGCGCTTCAAGGAGATCTCCGAGGCGAACGACGTCCTCGGCGACCCGAAGAAGCGCAAGGAGTACGACGAGGCCCGCGCGCTCTTCGGCAACGGCGGATTCAGGCCAGGCCCCGGAGCGGGCGGCGGCACGTTCAACTTCGACCTGGGCGACCTCTTCGGAGGCGGCGCCCCGGGCGGCGGTGGAGCGGGCGCCGGCGGCTTCGGCGGCGGCCTAGGTGACGTCTTCGGGGGCCTGTTCAACCGCGGCGGCGCGGGCACGGGGACGCGTACGCAGCCGCGCCGCGGCCAGGACATCGAGTCCGAGGTCACGCTGAGCTTCACGGAGGCGGTGGAGGGCGCGACGGTTCCGCTGCGCATGTCCTCGCAGGCCGCCTGCAAGGCGTGCTCGGGCACCGGCGACAAGAACGGCACGCCGCGCGTGTGCCCCACCTGTGTGGGCACGGGCCAGGTCTCCCGGGGCGGCGGTGGCGGGTTCTCCCTCACCGACCCCTGCGTGGACTGCAAGGGCCGCGGCCTGATCGCCGAGACGCCCTGCGAGGTGTGCCACGGCAGCGGCCGCGCGAAGTCGTCGCGGACGATGCAGGTGCGCATCCCGGCGGGCGTCAGCGACGGCCAGCGGATCCGCCTGCGCGGCAAGGGCGCTCCCGGTGAGCGCGGCGGCCCCGCGGGCGATCTGTACGTGGTCGTCCATGTGGACGCCCACCCGGTCTTCGGCCGCAGGGGCGAGAACCTCACGGTGACGGTCCCGGTGACCCTCTCCGAGGCCGCGCTCGGCGGCGAGGTGCGGGTGCCCACGCTCGGCGGCGTGCCCGTCACCCTGAAGCTGCCCCCGGGCACGCCGAACGGGCGCACGATGCGGGTGCGCGGCAAGGGCCCCGCCCGCAAGGACGGCACGCCCGGCGACCTGCTCGTCACGGTGGAGGTGTCCGTACCGACGACGCTGTCCCCCGAGGCGAAGGAAGCCCTGGAGGAGTACCGCAAGGCGACTGCGGATCTCGATCCGCGGGCAGAACTGTTCAAGGCCGCGAAGGGAGCGTGACCTCATGGAGCGGGACGGCCGCCGACGCAACCCGTATCAGCTGACGGACGAGACCCCGGTGTACGTCATCTCGGTGGCGG
Organism: Streptomyces sp. NPDC053474; assembly: GCF_044544845.1. Taxonomy (NCBI): domain Bacteria; kingdom Bacillati; phylum Actinomycetota; class Actinomycetes; order Kitasatosporales; family Streptomycetaceae; genus Streptomyces; species Streptomyces sp. NPDC053474. Next base: position 266,213 of record NZ_JBITXV010000002.1, on the reverse strand, counting down.
CCCAGCTCTCCGGTCTCCACCCCCAGACCCTGCGGCAGTACGACCGCCTGGGCCTGGTCTCGCCCGACCGCACCGCGGGCCGGGGCCGGCGGTACTCCGCCCGGGACATCGAGCTGCTCCGCACCGTCCAGCAGCTCTCCCAGGAGGAGGGCATCAACCTCGCGGGCATCAAGCGCATCATCGAGCTGGAGAACCAGGTCGCCGCGCTCCAGTCCCGGGTCGCCGAGCTGTCGGCGGCCGTCGAGGGCGCGGCCGCCGCGATGCAGCAGCGCGAGGCCCAGGTCCACGCCTCCTACCGCCGCGACCTGGTGCCGTACCAGGACGTGCAGCAGGCGAGCGCGCTCGTGGTGTGGCGACCGAAGAGGTCGCCGGAGCAGTAGCCCGCCGCGGTCCGGCACGCGAAGGCCGGGCGCCCGTACCCGAACGACTCGGGGGCGGGCGCCCGGCCTTCGTCGTGCCCGGAGTGACGGGAGGTGCGCACGTGGTGGGGGGAGAGAAACCGCTGGTCCGTGGGGGACGGGGCGCTCCGGCGAGGAGTCGCAGGGGAACGCTGGACGGCACGCCGCACTCCTATAGTTGGCAGGCTGTCGTGTTTCTTCCGCGGGAAAGCTGGATTCTCCATGGCCATGGTCGGGCTGTTCTGGATCGCCGAGGGCGATGTGTACGTGGGCTCGAAGCCGTCCGGGCTCGCTCCCGGGGTCCGGCTGACACCCGAGGGGGTGGCCGGGCTCGGGCACCAGCAGTCCGGCCTGTGGCTCTGGGACGACGTACGGGCGCTGAGCATCGAGGACGTCCCGGTGAAGTCGCTGAAGCGGCAGGTCGGGATGGTGGTGGACATGGCGCTCACGGTCGGGCTCGGCGGCGGTGAGGACGCGCCCTCGATGACCGTGTGCGTGGAGACCGCCGACCAGGAGGTCGAGCTGACCGCGTACGTGGCGGCGGCGTACGGCTACTCCCAGAAGGAGTACGACCTGTCCCGCGCCCTGCTCGCCCGGCTCACGGAGGGGGCCGCCACGCTGCTGACCACGCTGTCGGCGATGGCCGAGTGGGGGCGCTCGCACGAGGGCGGCACGCCGCGCCGCGAGCTGCGCGAGCGCCTGCTGCGGGAGTGGGCGGGTCAGGCGTAGGCGCCCGCTCCGCGGGGCGCGTGGCTGCCCCGGCCCGCCACGGAACGCGGCGGGCCGGAGCGCCTCAGGGAAGCGCGACCCCGCGGGGGGAGACCACAACAGAGCCGCTGCGGTCCTCACCATGCAGTGCCGCGCCCACGCTCCGCTACCGTCAACTTGTTGCGGTGCAAGGGGCGGGGGCGGGGGCAAGTAGCCGCAATTGCGGACGTTCGTGCCTCAGCGGGTACGGCCGGGGCCGCGGGATCCGCGAGGGCCGCCCGGGCCTGTGGGGCCGAGGAGGCCCGACTGGCCGATGCGGTAGCCGAGTTGGGTGCGGCCCGTGCTGCCGAGGACCTGGGCCAGCTTGGCGATGTGGACGCGTACGGTACGGACGTTCATGCCGAGGCGCTCGGCGATGCCCGCGTCGGTGAGGCCCTCGGTGAGCAGTTCGGCGATGGCGCGCTGGCGGGCGGTTATGCCGCCCCGCGCGGGCTGCGGCGCCGGGTGCGGGAACAGGGGCGTCGCCAGGCGCCACAGGCGGTCGAAGAGCGCGGCCAGATAACCGGCCAGGGCGGGCACGCGGATCTCCAGGGCCAGGGCGCGGTCCCGGTCGGCGGGGACGAAGGCGACGGCGCGGTCGAAGACGACGAGCTGGGCCGTGACCTCGCTCAGCGTGCGGACCTCCACGTCGCCCGCCAGCTCCTCGAAGCGGGCGAGCACGGGGAAGGCGTGCCGGGCCGTGTGCTGGTACAGGGTGCGCAGCCGGCAGCCGCGGGACAGCAGCGGCTGTTCGCGCGGCGGCGCCGCGCCCAGGTCCCAGACGCGGTGGAAGCCGCCGGGCTGCACGGTCAGGGCCTCGTTGGCGCAGGCGTCCGCGGCCCGGCAGACGGCGTCGGTGATCCGGGGCAGGCCCCTGAGCAGGGTGATCGCGGGCGGGCCAGCGGCCGGTGGGGAAGGTGCGGCCGTCTGCTCCGCCGCCGGGCGCGCGAGGGCGAGCAGCGGCTCGAACGCGGCGGTCAGCTCGGCCTCGCGGCGCCGTTCGTGCGCCACGTCCTCCTCGATGCCGCGCAGCAGCCGCAGCAGGGCGCGCGAGGGGGCGCTGGGCAGCAGCCACGCCATGTCGTCGAGGTCGGGGTGCAGGAGGCCGAAGTCGACGAGGCAGGGCGCGTGTTCCGCGTCCCGCGCGGGTACGCGGCGCTCGCGCAGGGCCCGGGCGTAGAGCGCGGCCCCCGCGGCGCACCACGTGTCGGCCCCGTGCGGGCGGTGGCGCTCGTCCCTCGGGGGCATGCCGGTCCTCCCGCTCACCGGCCGGGGGAGAAACGCCGTGAGGCATGGCGTTCGAGTATTCCGGACTGGCTGATGAGGAAGCCGAGTTGGGCCCGGCTCGTACTGCCGAGCACCTGCGCCACCTTGGCGATGTGGACGCGTACGGTACGGACGTTCAGATCCGTGCGCGTGGCGATTTCCGTGTCGGTGAGGCCTTCGGTGAGAAGGCGTGCGATCTCCAGCTGCACCGGTGAGATCGCCTTGTCGGGCAGCGGCGGGGCGTCTTCCCGGTACAGCGGCCGCGCGAGCCGCCAGAGAATGTCGAAGGCGCTCGCGACGTACGAGATGAGTGCGGGCGAGCGCACTTCGAAGGAGATCTCGCCGCCGGGGTCCGCCGGGATGAACGCGACGCGCCGGTCGAGGAGGATGAGACAGGGCGGGAGTTCGTCGAGCGTGCGGGCCTCGCCGTCGACGGCGGGCCCCAGCGGATGCGTCCGCGGCGGCGCGCCGCCGCGCGGCGGCCGGGCGAGGGTGCGCAGCTGCCCGCCGCGCGCGACGAACTCGGCCATGCGCCACGGCTCGTCGTGGGGCAGCAGGCGCGGTCGCGGGCCGCTGGGCTGGACCGCGAGCAGCTCCTCGCGGGCGTCGGCGAGGGCCTGCCGCACGGCCGTCCTGATCCTCGGTACGCCCTGGAGGACGGTGAGGTGCGCCGCCGCCGAGTCCGGGTCGGGAACCGGCTCGGCCAGGATGAGCGGCTCGAAGGCGGCCGCGAGCCGGGCGGCCCGGGCGCGGTGCCGTGCCACGCGCTGCTCGATGTCCTCAAGGAGCCGGGGCAGGGCCACGACGGGCGCGGCGGGCACCAGCCACGCCGGGTCGCCCGCCGGGTCCGCGCGCAGCAGGCCGAAGGGGCGCAGACAGTCGGCGTGGGCCGCGTCGGCGGGGACGCGGCCGTCGTGCAGGGCCCGGGCGTACAGGGCCCGTCCCTGCTCGCAGAGGTCGTCGGGGCCGTGCGGCGGGTGGGCCCAAGGGCCCGTGTCCGTCTCGCGCATCGCTCCGTCCGGCACGGCGCTCCCCTTGCTCCTCCCGCCGGTACGGCACGTGAGGGGCCATTGTCGCCAACGCGGCAACCGCCTTCAATGGCGGGGCGGCGGCAAGCCTGTGGCGGGGCGTCCCCCGGCCTGTCCGTCCCGCTCGCGTGCCACCGCGCGGCACGGACACCACCGGCGCCGGGGACCGGGCCTCGCGGCGCACCGGACGCGCGGGCGGCTCCATTGGTCGGTGCCGCCCTTGGGCTTATGGTGCAGAGAACGCGCCCGTGGAGCCGAGTGCCCGCGCGCGGAGAAAGGGGGGCAGGAGGGGAGGAGACCGGGCCGCGGGGATTTCCCCGCGCGACGTGAGCGCCCAGGGGGACCTCGTCGCGTAGGACGACCGGTTCGCGGAGCTGTGACCGTCACGGTGCTCCTGTCGGAACCCGTGAGCTCGCGGGGAGCGCGCCACGTGGTCCCGCTCTTCGTGGCCGACCGGACCCGAACGCCAACGGCCCCTGAACGGTGAGGTGATGGCGACATGGAGGCAGCCGGGGTGCGCCCCGCCGAGCCCTCGGGCCGGGACGCGACGCCGGGGCGCGCCGCCGCGTCCCGCACGCCCGACCGCCACGCGGCCGCCATGCACGTGATCGCCGACGACCTCAACGGCCGTGGCTACCCGGTGACCTGGGTCGTCGACCGCCAGCTGCTCGCCGGTGACTTCCCGCTCCAGGTGGTGGCGAAGGTCTCCGTGGTGCGGGTCCTGAACATCGCCCTGGACACCCGGGGCGAGGGCGCCGCGCCCGCCGTGGTGTGGCGGGTGAGCATGGGGCGCCCCTCCTCGGTGCGGTGGGAGCAGTCGGCGGTGCTCGACCTGGGCGCCGACAGCCTGGACGGGGAGCGCGTGGTGCGCGAGGCCCTGCGCGCGGTCGGCCTGCCGCTCCAGCGGGCCATCTAGGCCGGGCCGGTCGGCCGGGCCCCTCGGGCGGCCCCTAGGCCCGGCCCTCGCCGAGGATGCCCGACTGCCCGATGAGATAGCCGAGCTGGGCCCGGCTCTGGCTGTGCAGGACGGCCGACAGCTTGGCGATGTGCACCCGGGCCGTCCGTACGTTCATCCCGAGCCGGGCGGCGATCTCGGTGTCGGTGAGGCCCTCGGTGAGCAGCTCGGCGATGGCGAGCTGGCGGGGGGTGATGCCCTGCCGGGGCGGCTCGGGGGCGGCGTCCGGCCACATGGGCGTGGCGAGCTGCCACAGCAGCTTGAAGGTGGTCACCAGGTAGGAGATGACGGCGGGCTGGTGTATCCGCAGGGCCACGTCCCGGCTCTCGCCCGCCGGGATGAAGGCGACGGAGCGGTCGAACACGAGCAGCCGCCCGGGCGGTTCCGTCAGGGTGCGGGCCTCCACGTCGCCGTCGAGCCGCTGGAAGTAGGCGTACACGGGGCAGGCGTGCAGGCCGGTGTGCGGGTAGAGCGAGCGCATCCGGCCACCGCGGGAGAGGAGGCCGTCCGCGCGCGGCACCGCCTGCTCCAGGGTCTCCTGGACCCGCCTGCCGCCGGGCTGGATGGCGAGGGCCTCCCGGCTGGCACCGGCGGCGGCGTGGTCGATGGCCTCGTTGATGCGGGACAGGCCCTTGAGGACGGTGGCGCCCGGCGAGCGGGCCCCCGTGAACTGCCCCTCCCCGAGGGTCATCAGCGGGGCGAAGGCCTCGGCGAGCCGCCGCTGCCGGGCGCGCTCGTCGGTGACGCCGGCGTCGAGGGCGTGCAGGAGCCGGGGCAGCGCGACGGACGGGGCGACGGGAAGCAGCCGGGCGGCGTCGCGGGGGTCGGTCCTGAGCAGCCCGAGGTCGACGACGCAGGGGGCCCGGTCGGCGTCGGCGGCCGGGACGCCGCCGTCCTGGAGGGCGCGGACGTACGTGGCCCTGCCCACTCCGCACAGCTCCCCGGCGCCGTGCGGACTGTGATCCCTCGCCACGTCGCTGCCCCTCCTCACGGCTCGCCGGCGCCGGTCCCCGCCGGCTCCCACGCTCAGCAGCTAGTGATTCTGGTTCAGGATTCCTGACTGGCCAATGAGATATCCGAGTTGTGCGCGGCTGTTGCTGCCGAGGATCGCGGCGAGCTTCGCGATGTGTTCGCGTGCGGTACGCACGTTCATGCCGAGCCGCTCGGCTATCTCGGTGTCCGTGAGGCCCTCGATGAGGAGCTCGGCGATGGCCCGCTGGCGGGTCGTGACCCCGTTCTCCGCGGGGAGCTGGGCCGCGTGCGGGTACATGGGGGTCGCGAGGCGCCACAGTCGTTCGAAGGTGGTGATGAGGTAGTCGACGATCGCGGGCTGGCGTATCTCCAGGGCCGCCGTGCGGTCCTTGCTCGCCGGTATGAATGCCACCGTGTGGTCCAGGACGACCATGCGCTCGGTTACTTCGTTGAGCGTGCGGACCTCTACGTCGCCGTCTAGCTGTTCGTAGTGTGCCAGGGCGGGCAGGGAGTGGCGGGTGGTGTGCTGGTACAGCGTGCGCATGCGGCAGCCGCGGGACAGGAACTCCTGCTCGCGCGGGAGCGCGTCGGCCAGTATCTCGGGGGAGCGGGCCCCGCCGGGCTGGACGGTGCGCAGCTCGTGGGCGGCGTCGCCGGTGGCCCGGGTGATCGCCTCGTTGATCCGGTCGAAGCCGTCGAGGACGGTGATGTCCTGGTGGTCCGCGCCCACGGTCTGGCGGGCGTCGAGCGCCATCAGGGGCTCGAACATCGCGGTGAGGCGCTCCTCGCGGCGGCGCTCCTTGCCGATGCGGTCCTCGATGCCGCGCAGGAGCTGGGGCAGGGCGATGGCGGGGGCGGTGGGGCGCAGCCAGCGCATGTCCTCGACGTCGGGGTGGAGCAGGCCGAAGTCGATGAGGCAGGGGGTGGAGTCGGCGTCCCGCTGGGTGACGCGCCCCTCGCGCAGCGCGCGGGCGTAGAGGGCGGAACCCTCCGCGCACAGCTCGTCGGGTCCGTGCGGGTGGGGGTGCCGGGGTTCGGTGGTCATGGGGACTTGTCCTGCCCGAGGATGCCGGACTGGGCGATGAGATAGCCCAGTTGGGCGCGGCTGCCGCTGCCGAGGGCGGCGGCGATCTTCGCTATGTGGGCACGGCAGGTCCGCACGTTCATGCCGAGGCGGCGGGCGATCGCCTCGTCCACGTGGCCCTCGATGAGCAGCCGGGCGATGGAGCGCTGCACGCCGGTGATCCCGTCGGCGGAGGGCGGGTAGGGGTCCTCGTCGAGCAGGGGCGTCGCCTGCTGCCACTGCTGCTCGAAGACCTTGAAGAGGTATTCGACCAGGGCGGGGTGGCGCACCTCCAGGGCGTCCTGGCGGTCGGCGCGCGCGGGGAGGATGGCGACGCTGCGGTCGAAGATCATCAGTCGGTCGATCACCTCCTCCAGCGTGCGTATCTGCACGTTGCCGTGCGACATGTAGGCCGCGTAGGCGAGGGTGCCCCGGCTGTGCCGGACGGTGTGCTGGTAGAGGGTACGCATCGAGATGCCGCGGTCGAGGATGGTCTGCCCGCGCCGGAGCGCGATATTCAACCTCTCCTCGCTCCGGCCGCCGCCGGGCTGGACCGTCAGGACCTCGTGCCGGCACTCGGCCGTGGCCTGCTCGATCGCTTCGTTGATGCGGGCCTCGCCCTCCAATACCGTGATCGCGTGGCTCGTGGGTTCCACGCGGGTGGGGATGGCCATGAATGGCTCGAAGGTGTCGGTCAGCTCGACCGCGAGCCGCCTCCGGTCCTGGATCTCGCGCTCCAGCGGATGCAGTCGCTGAGCGAGTGCCGTGGCCGGTGGAACGGGGCGCAGCCAGTCCGCGTCATCCGGGTCGGGATGGACGAGCGCGGACTCCAGAAGGCACGGTGCGTTCTCAGCCTCGGCCCGCGCGAGCCGCCCGTTGCTCAGTGCGGAGGCGTACAGCCTCGCTCCTTCGCCACACAGTGGGCTCTCGGGGTGAGGATGTGTCGGTTTAGCGTCAGTTGTGAGCAATTCTCCACCCCCCAGGGTCCTGAACGTGCAGGAACATGATGCATCCACCCTGTGGCTTTGACGTGCTCGATTGAGACATCGTCTTGTTGTGCCGGGGGAGAGGAACCTACCAAGTGAGGACGAAGCCGACCATGTTCAAGCGCATGCTTCGCGCGGTCCTGGTGACCGCTCTCTCCGCAGGGATTGGCCTGGGTGCGGTGAGTGCCATGGATCTCGCCTGGAGCCACCCAGCGAAGAGCACAGCCGCGCCGTCTGACCTTGCCTGGATCACGCCGGCGGGTGACAAGGCATGAGTACCCCTCCCGATGACCGCACCTTCCGCCGGGAAATGGCGACGGCCTACCGGTCGGGCTGGCACTTCATCGACCTCGCCACCGCGATCCCCCACCCCGGTGACTCGTTGATGGTCACCCTGGTCGGCGAGCCGGTGATCATCGTACGGGACGACGACGAGGACATCCGCGCCTACCGCTGCCTGCGCCGGCCCCGCGGCGCGCCCCAGCCGGTGCGCTGCGCCGTGCGCTACGGCATGGTCTTCGTCAACCTCGATCAGCGTGACCACCAGCTGATCGGGAAGCGGAAGCGGGATGCCGAGCGGCACTCCACCGCTTCCGACCCCCTCACAGCCACCCCCCGCAGCGCCTGACGCGATTCCCCCGTCGTTGTAAATCGCGCAGGTGCTTCCCCCAGCAGCGGCGCCACCGTGGACCTGAACACGGTGGCGCCGCTGTGGTGTGTGCGGGGTGCGCGCGGCGGGCCGGTTCAGGCGGCGGGCCGCGGCGCCGCCGCGGTCTCCTTCACATGGCCGAGCGCGCGGTCCACCGCGATCTCGATGACCACCCGGGCCGGGTTCTCCCGCGGCTTCCTGCCGTACCGCTCGGCGTACCTGCGCTCGGCGTCCGTCACCCGCGCGGGCTCCGCCGACACCGTCGCCCGGCCTTCGAGCGTGGCCCAGTGGCGGCCCGCCACCTGGCAGACCGCGACCCGCGCGCCCGCCGGGGCGGCGGCAAGGACGTGCGCCACCTTGCGGCTGGTGCCGCTGGCGATCACCCGGGCGATCCGCTCCTCGGGGTCGTACGTCACGCCGACGGGCACCACGTGCGGGCTGCCGTCGCGGCGGAGCGTCGTCAGGGTGCAGAGGTGACGTTCCCGCCAGAAGCTGAGGTAGGGCGCGGGCAGGGCGCCGAGGTCGATGGCCATGGGCGGAAGGTAGCCCGGCCGGACTTCCGGCATCTGCCTTGAGTGGAATAGACTCAACTTTGTGTACGTTGGGTGAGTCAGTATGAGGGGGCCCGCCGAGGGCACCCGCACCGCATCCGACAGCACGCGTACCGACCCGTGCGCACCCGTGCGCCACCTCGTACGCCCGTACCGAAAGCCGCAGGCAGCAAGGAGGAGCAGCCCCCGTGGACGCCGAGCTGACGAACAGGAGCCGGGACGCGATCAACGCGGCGACGAGCCGGGCCGTGTCCGAAGGCCATCCCGATCTGACCCCCGCGCATCTCCTCCTCGCCCTGCTGGAGGGCCAGGACAACGAGAACATCACCGACCTGCTCGCCGCGGTGGACGCCGACCAGGTCGCCGTGCGCGCCGCCGCCGAGCGCGCCCTCGCCGCGCTGCCGAGCGTGACGGGGTCGACGGTGGCCCCGCCGCAGCCCAACCGCGACCTGCTCGCCGTGATCGCGGACGCCGACCGGCGGGCCAAGGAGCTCGGCGACGACTACCTGTCCACCGAGCACCTGCTCATCGCCCTCGCCGCCAAGGGCGGCCCGGCGGGCGACGTACTGACCGAGAACGGCGCGACCGACGAGAAGCTGCTCGCTGCCTTTCAGGAGAGCCGTGGAGGGCGCCGCGTGACCACCCCCGACCCCGAGGGCCAGTACAAGGCCCTGGAGAAGTTCGGCACGGACTTCACCGCCGCGGCCCGCGAGGGCCGTCTCGACCCCGTGATCGGGCGCGACCAGGAGATCCGGCGGGTCGTCCAGGTGCTGTCCCGGCGCACCAAGAACAACCCCGTGCTCATCGGCGAGCCCGGCGTCGGCAAGACCGCCGTCGTCGAGGGCCTCGCCCAGCGCATCGTCAAGGGCGACGTGCCCGAGTCCCTGAAGGACAAGCGGCTGGTCTCGCTCGACCTGGGCGCCATGGTCGCGGGCGCCAAGTACCGCGGCGAGTTCGAGGAGCGCCTGAAGACCGTGCTCTCCGAGATCAGGGAGAGCGACGGGCAGATCATCACGTTCATCGACGAGCTGCACACCGTCGTCGGCGCGGGCGCGGGCGGCGACTCCGCCATGGACGCGGGCAACATGCTCAAGCCCATGCTGGCCCGCGGCGAGCTGCGCATGGTCGGCGCCACCACGCTGGACGAGTACCGCGAGCGGATCGAGAAGGACCCGGCCCTGGAGCGGCGCTTCCAGCAGGTGCTCGTCGCCGAGCCCTCCGTCGAGGACTCCATCGCGATCCTGCGCGGGCTCAAGGGGCGCTACGAGGCCCACCACAAGGTGCAGATCGCGGACAGCGCCCTGGTCGCCGCCGCCACGCTCTCCGACCGGTACATCACCTCGCGGTTCCTGCCCGACAAGGCCATCGACCTCGTCGACGAGTCGGCCTCGCGGCTGCGCATGGAGATCGACTCCTCGCCCGTGGAGATCGACGAGCTCCAGCGCGCCGTCGACCGCCTGCGCATGGAGGAACTGGCCCTCACCAAGGAGACCGACCCGGCCTCCCGGCAGCGCCTGGAGAAGCTGCGCCGCGACCTCGCCGACAAGGAGGAGGAGCTGCGCGGGCTCACCGCCCGCTGGGAGAAGGAGAAGCAGTCCCTCAACCGCGTCGGCGAGCTGAAGGAGAAGCTGGACGAGCTGCGCGGCCAGGCCGAGCGGGCCCAGCGCGACGGCGACTTCGACACCGCGAGCAAGCTCCTGTACGGCGAGATCCCCGCCCTGGAGCGGGACCTGGAGGCCGCGTCCGAGGCCGAGGAGGAGGCCGCCAAGGCCGGGACGAAGGCCGACACCATGGTCAAGGAGGAGGTCGGGCCCGACGACATCGCCGACGTCGTGGCGGCCTGGACCGGCATCCCCGCCGGGCGCCTCCTGGAGGGCGAGACGCAGAAGCTCCTGCGCATGGAGGACGAGCTGGGCAGGCGCCTCATCGGGCAGGCCGAGGCCGTGCGGGCCGTCTCCGACGCGGTCCGGCGCACCCGGGCCGGGATCGCCGACCCCGACCGCCCCACCGGCTCCTTCCTGTTCCTCGGCCCCACCGGCGTCGGCAAGACCGAGCTGGCCAAGGCGCTCGCCGACTTCCTCTTCGACGACGAGCGGGCGATGGTCCGCATCGACATGAGCGAGTACGGCGAGAAGCACAGCGTGGCCCGTCTCGTCGGCGCGCCTCCCGGCTACGTCGGGTACGAGGAGGGCGGCCAGCTCACCGAGGCCGTGCGGCGCAGGCCGTACTCCGTCGTCCTGCTCGACGAGGTCGAGAAGGCGCACCCGGAGGTCTTCGACGTGCTGCTCCAGGTGCTCGACGACGGGCGGCTCACGGACGGCCAGGGCCGGACGGTGGACTTCCGCAACACCATCCTGATCCTGACGTCGAACCTGGGAAGCCAGTACCTGGTCGAGCCCCTGACCAGCGAACACGAGAAGAAGGAGCAGGTCCTGGAGGTCGTGCGGGCCTCGTTCAAGCCGGAGTTCCTGAACCGGCTCGACGACCTCGTGGTCTTCTCGGCGCTCGACAAGGACGAGCTGGCGCGGATCGCCGAGCTCCAGATCTCCCGGCTCGCGAAGCGGCTCGCCGACCGCAGGCTCACGCTCGACGTCACGCCCGAGGCGCTGGCCTGGCTCGCGGACAAGGGCAACGACCCGGCGTACGGCGCCCGGCCGCTGCGCCGCCTGATCCAGACGGCCATCGGCGACCGGCTCGCGAAGGAGATCCTCGCGGGCGAGGTCAAGGACGGCGACACCGTGCGCGTGGACGTCTTCGGCGACGACCTCATCGTGGGCCCCGCGAGCGCCCCGGCGCCCGGAAAGTCCCTGTAGGTGCCCGGCGGGGCGCCGTAACCGGTCACATCCAGGGGCGGGGGTTGCGGGCCCCCGCCCGCCATGGGGGAGGATGGCTCGATCCGTACGAAGTACGAAGGGAAATAACGGTGAGCATCGACCCGTCCTCGATTCCGAATTTCGGGGGCCAGCCCGAACCGCAGCAGGGCGCAGGACCGGCGGGCCCCGTCGTCCCTGACCAGGACCTCGTCAAGCAGCTCCTGGAGCAGATGGAACTCAAGTACGTCGTCGACGACGAGGGTGACCTCGCGGCGCCGTGGGAGGAGTTCCGGACGTACTTCATGTTCCGCGGCGAGGACGACCAGCAGGTCTTCTCGGTCAGGACCTTCTACGACAGGCCGCACGGCATCGAGGAGAAGCCGCAGATCCTGGAGTCCATCGACGACTGGAACCGCCGCACGCTCTGGCCCAAGGTCTACACGCACACGCACGACGACGGCACCGTCCGCCTCATCGGCGAGGCCCAGATGCTGATCGGCACGGGTGTCTCCCTGGAGCACTTCGTGTCGTCGACGGTCAGCTGGGTGCGGGCCGCGATCGAGTTCGACCGCTGGCTCGTGGAGCAGCTGGGCCTGGAGACGGACGCCGACGCGGCGGACGACGCCGAGCCCGGCGACGAGCAGGCCTGACCGCGCCGGTTCCGTACAGCGCGCACAACATCACAACGGCATGCGGGCCGTCGTCACCAGATACGTCCCGTACGCGAGCGAGAGCCCGGCCAGGGCGCCGACCACCAGGGCGGCGTGCCTGGGCCGGGCTCTCGCCGTGCGCACCAGGGCACACGCGAGCGGAAGCAGCAGCGGGAACGCGGGCAGCAGGAAGCGCGGCTTCGACTCGAAGAAGCCGGAGCCGCCGACCGTGATCAGCAGCAGGACCCCGGCGTAGACGAGCAGCGGCAGCGGGGCGCGGTCGCAGAGCAGCAGCCCGTACAGGAGCAGCGCCGCCGCGACGATCACCAGGGTCACGGCGAAGACGAGCTTGTCGCCGTGCAGGAGCAGGTGCCGGGTGAAGGCGAGCGAGCCCCGGCCGAAGTCGAAGCGGGAGCCCCAGTCGCGCTGCACCGCGAAGTACCCGCCGAGCGGATCGCCGTTGCGGACCCCCACCCACAGCACGTACGCGCCCCAGCCGACGGGGGCGAGCGCCGCGCCCGTCCACAGCCTGTGGGGAACGCGGCCCCGGCGCCGGACGATCTCGCAGGCCGCCGTCACCGCGACGGCGGCGGCCACCGCGAAGCCGTTCGGCCGGGCCAGGCCCGCGAGCGCGGCGAGCGTGCCCGCCCACAGCCAGCGGCCGGTGAGCAGCGCGTACAGGGAGCCCGCCGCGAGCGCCGTCAGGACCGGCTCGGTGTACGCCATCGTCAGGATCACGGAGTGCGGCAGCAGGCCCCACAGCAGGACGAGGACCGTGGCCGTGCGGTGGTCGTGGAGCCGGGCGGCGATCTTGTAGATGCCGAGGGCGGCCGCGCCCGCGCCGAGCCAGGAGACGAGCAGGCCCGCGGCGCCGTAGCCGAGCGGCGTGAGCGCCACCACCGCGCGGATCAGGGCCGGGTAGAGCGGGAAGAAGGCCAGGTCGCTCTGGACCACGCCGGGTTCGAAGTACAGGGTGCGGCCGTAGCCGTGGGCGGCGATGCCGGTGTACCAGCGGGAGTCCCAGGAGCGGCCCAGGAGGCGGAAGGCGTCCTGGTGGCTGGTGTGGGCGGCGATCGCGAGCGCGAGCAGGCCGGTGAGGCGGGCGGCGGCGAAGGCGCCCAGGGCCTGGACCGCCGTGGCCTTGCGGCGGCTCGGTCCGGCGGGCTCGCACTCCGTGCGGGGGGTGCGTGTGACGGGGGCGGGGACGGTGGGGCTCGGGTGGGTCACACCCGGAACCTTGCGGGCCCTTGGGGGCGGGCGCGAGTTAGGCGGGGCCGTGTGGGTGGGGGTTTTCCGTCGGGTGCCGCGCCGTCGTGGGCTGTGCCCGCCCGTTCCGCCCCCTGGGCGGACCAGCCGCCCACAGAGGGCTAGAGCGACTTCAGGCGGGCGACTGCTTCTTCCAGGACCGGGGTCTGTTTGCAGAAGGCGAAGCGGACGAAGGGGGCGCCCTGGTCGCGGTGGTCGTAGAAGACCGCGTTGGGGATGGCGACGACGCCCGCGCGCTCGGGCAGGGCGCGGCAGAAGGCGAAGCCGTCGCTCTCGCCGAGCGGGCGGATGTCGGTGGTGACGAAGTACGTGCCCGCGGGGCGGTAGACCTCGAAGCCCGCCGCCGTGAGCCCGGAGGCCAGCAGGTCGCGCTTGGCGCGCATGTCGTCGAGGAAGGCGGCGAAGTACGCGTCGGGCAGCGCGAGCGCCTCCGCGACCGCGTACTGGAACGGGCCCGAGGACACGAACGTGAGGTACTGCTTCGCCGACCGCACCGCCGTGACCAGGTCCGGCGCGGCCGTGACCCAGCCGACCTTCCAGCCCGTGAACGAGAACGTCTTGCCCGCCGAGCCGATCGTCACCGTGCGCTCGCGCATGCCGGGGAAGGAGGCGAGCGGGACGTGGCCGCCCTCGGCGAAGACCAGGTGCTCGTACACCTCGTCGGTGACGACGAGCAGATCGCGCTCCACGGCGAGCCGCGCGATCTCGGCGAGCTCCGCGCGGGTGAGGACGGTGCCGGTCGGGTTGTGCGGGGTGTTGAGAAGCAGCAGCCGGGTGCGCGGGGTGACGGCGTCCCGCAGCTCGTCGAGGTCGAGGCTGAAGCGCCCGCCCCCGGGGCGCAGCGTCACCGGCACCCGGGTGCCGCCCGCGAGGGCGATCGAGGCGGCGTACGAGTCGTAGTACGGCTCCAGGGCGATGACCTCGTCGCCCGGCTCGACCAGGGCGAGCAGCGAGGCGGCGATGGCCTCGGTGGCGCCCGCGGTGACGAGGACCTCGCGGTCGGGGTCGTAGGACAGGCCGTAGTGGTGCTCCTGGTGGGCGGCGATCGCGGCGCGCAGCTCGGGGACGCCGGGGCCCGGCGGGTACTGGTTGCCGCGGCCGTCGCGCAGGGCGCGCACGGCGGCCTCGCGCACCTGCTCGGGGCCGTCCGTGTCCGGGAAGCCCTGGCCCAGGTTGATCGCCCCGGTCCGCAGCGCGAGCGCGGACATCTCGGCGAAGATCGTCGTACCGAACTCCGCGAGGCGGCGGTTGAGCAGCGGGCGGTCGTTCCTGGAGGCACCGGGAGATGACGTCATGGCCGTCATCCTCCGCCGAACCTCTGGACTTCCTCAACTCTGCTTTGGCGGCGGCCGGGCGGGGGCATCCCCTTGTCACGCAACGACGCGGGACCATATCCGCACAGCGGCGCCGGTTCGGGGGAACGGTCCGGGGCCGTCTCGGGGGAAAGGAAGTGAAGGATGGGGGCGATGGTTGTGGCCTTGTTCTTCATCGGCTGGTTCGTAGTGATCGGGCTGCTCGTGCACGTCAGCAGGAACAGCCGCAGGCGCACCAGGTCGGGGGGCCGCAGTTGGTGGGCGGGGTCCAGCTCCAGCAGCGGGGCCGCGACCACCTACGACGGCGGTGGTTCGTCCTGTGGCGGAGGCTCCTCCTGCGGCGGAGGCTCTTCCTGTGGCAGCAGCTCGTCCTGCGGCGGCGGTTCGTCCTGCGGTGGCGGGGGCGGAGGTTGCGGCGGCGGAGGCAGCTGACACGGGGCAGCTGGTCCACTGGGCCGAGCGCCCGGCGGGAGGCAACTCCCGCCGGGCGCTTCGTCGTTGACGGACCGATTGGCGTCCATAGGATGCCATTTCCGGACCGACTGCTTTCCATGAAACGTGAACAGATGAACTGTTCGGCCCTCTAGGGGATGGAAACCCTACGAAGTTGGGTAAAAGCGCTGTGGCAGTGTCGCAGTTCATGATTCCCTCTTAACCGTCACACCGCCCTCGGACGCCCCCGCTCGGCAGGCAGCGGGACGTCTCCGTGGGCACGCGCCGGCAACCCCCTCCGCCCGGTGTCCGACCGGGCGCGCCGGCCCCCCCACCTCCATTGCGTGTTAGCGGAGCCGACCCATGCTCACGACCCTGAAGACTGTCTACACCGACACGCGCGCCGGGGACCTGGCCTGGGCCCTCGGCCGCGAGCCGCTGCCCGCGCTGGCCACTCTCGACCTCGAACTGACCGGCGCCACCGTGCAGTTGAGGCTTCTCGGGGCCTCCCACCAAGTGCTGCTCGAAGAGGACCGGGGCAGCTGTTCCGAGACCGTCGCCTGCATCCCCGGCAGCAGCACGCCGCTGCCGCTCGGCGTCTCCAAGCGGGTCGGCGAGTGGGAGTACGAGTTCGCGGCCCGCGTCGAAACGCTGTCACGGGGTCAGTTCGCTGGCCGGGCGCAGGAGTTGCTCGCTCTCGTCACGGAGCACCCGCACGGGCTCGCCGGGGTCTTCCCCGGCATCCCGCACGCGTTCACCGCGCTGCTGGCGCAGCGGCACGAGGGCTCGGTGATGTGGCGGACCTGGCACGCCTATCCCCAGGACGGGCAGCTCGTGGCGACCCGTACGCGGGTCGGCGTGCGGACGCCCGCACCCCTCTGAGCTGGGCCGGGCGGCGGTCCGCGGCGCCCGGGACGCGGCCCTGCGATGGCCCGGCGGACGGCGGTTCACACATTCTCGCCGTCACCTCCACTCTTGTGGGGGACTTGGCGTGAGCGAACGGTGACGTAGCGTTCCCAGCGTGATCGAGCCGCGTCAGCGTCTTCCCGTCACGCCCCGGACAGGCCGCTTCCTCGTCCTCGCGGGCGTGTTCATCTGCGCCGCTTGCGGACTCGTGTACGAACTGGAACTCGTCGCCCTCGCCTCGTACTTGATCGGGGACTCCGTCACCCAGGCCTCCGTCGTCCTGTCCGTCATGGTCTTCGCGATGGGCGTCGGCTCGCTGCTCGCCAAGCGCCTGCGCTGCCGGGCCGCCGCCGGGTTCGGGCTCGTCGAGGCGGCCCTCGCGCTCGTCGGCGGGTGCAGCGCCATGGTCCTGTACGCGGCGTTCGCGTGGGCGGGCGACCGGGGCGAGATGTGGGCCAGCGGATCCCGCTATCTCTTCGTGGTGTTCTCCCTGGCCATCGGCGTCCTCATCGGCGCCGAAGTGCCCCTGCTCATGGTGCTCATCCAGCGCGTGCGGCGGCAGGACGCGGGCGGCGCCGTCGCCGACCTGTTCGCCGCGGACTACGTGGGCGCCCTGGTCGGCGGCCTCGCCTTCCCCTTCCTGCTGCTCCCCTGGTTCGGGCAGCTCACCGGGGCGCTGCTCACCGGCGCCGTCAACGTCCTCGCGGGCGGCGCGCTCGTCCTCGGCCTGTTCGGCCGCGACCTGAGCCCGCGCGGGCGCTGGCTGCTGCTCGTGGTCAACGCCGTCGTGCTCGCCGTCCTCGCCTCCGCCGCCGTGCTCGTCGACGACTTCGAACGGGCCGCGCGCCGGGCCGTGTACGGCTCCGGGATCCGCGTCGCCGTCCGCACCGACGTCCAGGAAGTCGTTCTCACCGGCCGCGACCGGGAGTCCCTGCGCCTCTTCCTCGACGGCAGGCTGCGCGTCAGCGGCCGCGACGAGCGGCGCTACCACGAGGCCCTCGTGCGGCCCGCCCTGCGCGGCGGCCGCCACCAGCGGGTCCTCGTCCTCGGCGGCGGCGACGGGCTCGCCGCCCGCGAGGTGCTGCGGCACGCCGGGGTGCGCCGCGTCGACGTCGTCGAACTCGACCCGGCCGTCGTCGACCTGGCCCGCCACGACCCGGGCCTGAGCGAACTCAACGGCCACGTCTACCGCGACCCGCGCGTGCACGTCGTCCACGCCGACGCCTTCCGCTGGCTGCGCGGCCCGCACCCGCGCGTGTACGACGTCGTCGTCGCCGACCTGCCCGACCCCGGCATCACCGCCAGCACCCAGCTGTACTCGCAGGAGTTCTACGGCCTGGTCTCGCGCGTCCTCACCGACGACGGGCGCTTCGCCGTGCACGCCGGGCCCGCCGCGACCCGGCCGCGCAGCTACTGGACCGTCGACGCCACGCTGCGCGCCGCCGGGTACCGGACCGAGCCCTACCGCCTCACCGGCCGCCGCGGCGCCTACGGCGGGCCCGACCGCACCCCCGACCCCGGCGGGGCGCCCCGCGACTGGGGCTTCGTGCTCGCGGCCCGCGCCGAGCCGGTGCTCGGCGCGGCCCGCTCCTGTGCCGTGCTGCGCGCCGGATCCCACGCCGCCGAGCGGCTGCGGCCCTCCGGCTGGCGCACCATCGAGCCGTCCACGCTGGTGCATCCGCGCTACGCCGACTGACGGCCCGCGGCAGGCCGGGCGGGCCGAAGGGCGTACATCACGGCGGTGGCGTCGGTACGCTCAACTGTCATGGAGCATGAGGTGTTCGTACCGGTTCCGGAAGAGCCGCTCCGCGAGGCACTGGCCGACCCCGAGCGGGTCGCCCGCGCGGTGCCCGGGTTGCAGCGGGACGCCGCCGACCCAGGGCCCGCCGCGCCGCCCGTCGCCGGGCGGCTCAAGGTGCGCGTCGGCGGCCACACGATCACCTACCGCGGCGGCCTGCGGGTCGCCCCGCGCGGCGACGGCGGGTACGCGGTGACCGGGGAGGCCCACGAGGCCCGGGGCAGTGGCGCCGTAACGTTCTCCCTCGTGCTGCGCCTGGCCGCCGCCGCGGAGGGGGGCACGCGGGTCGCCTTCAGCGGGACCGCGTCCGCCGACGGGCGGGTCGCCGAGGCCGTGAAGAGTTCTCCACAGGCTGTGGAGGGCGCGGTCCGGCGGCTCCTCACGCGCTTCGCGGAAGGCCTCGCGGCGCCCGGCCCGGCCGCCGCCCCGGATCCGGGCCCCGCCCCTGCGCCGTCCCGCGTCTTCGACGCCGAGGTGCCGCCGCCGGCGCTCGATCCGCTCTCCGACGTCGATTCCCTCGATGACGTGGGCAGTGGGCCCGAGGCCGCGCACGCGCGGCGGACGATGATCGGGCGCAGTGCGGAGGAGGTCGACCACGCGCCGCCCCGGGGGCGGTACGCGCCCGTGCCCGCGCCCGAGGCGCTCGGCGGCGGGGCCGCGCTGCGGTGGGCCGCGCCTGCGGCGGCGGTGCTCGTCGCTTCCGCGATCGTGGTGACCCGGGCCCTCCGCAAGCGCCGCTGAGGCCCTCGCGGGCGGCGCCCCAGACCCGCCCCTTCCCGCTTCCTGGGGCTCCGCCCCAGACCCCGCTCCTCAAACGCCGGAGGGGCTGATTCTTACGCTGGCCCGAGCCGGAGATCCTTCAGCCCGTCCGGCGTTTGAGGACGAGCGCGCAGCGCGATAAAGGCGCGGCTAGGGTCGGAGCGTGAGTAGCGAAGAGATCACGTTGGCCGCGGGTGACGCGGAGGTTTCGGTGCGGCCGGGGAGCGGGGCCCGGCTCGGCAGTCTCAAGGTGGGCGGCGTCGAGCTGCTGCGGCAGGGGGAGCGCTACGGCTGCTTCCCGATGGTGCCGTGGTGCGGCCGGACCAGGGACGGCCGCTTCCTGAACGGCGGCCGCCCCCACCAGCTCCCCCTCAACTCCCCGCCGCACGCCATCCACGGCACCGGCAGGGACACCGCGTGGAAGACCGCCAGGGTCAGCGGCCGCGAGGCCGTGTTCACCTACGACCTCGCGGACCCGTGGCCCTACCCCGGCCGGGTCACCCAGAGCGTCGAGCTGACGGACAGCGCGCTGACGCTGCGGATGTCCGTGGAGACGTACGACGACTCCTTCCCGGCGCAGGCGGGCTGGCACCCGTGGTTCAACCGGCGCCTCACCGACGGCGGCGACGACGTCCGGATCGCCTTCGACGCGGCCTGGCAGGAGCAGCGGGGCGAGGACCACCTGCCCACCGGCGAGCGCGTCGACCCGCGCCCCGGCCCCTGGGACGACTGCTTCGGCATGCCAGACGGCGTCGACGTCACCCTGACCTGGCCGGGCCAGCTGGAGCTGAACGTGGCCAGCCGCGAGGAGTGGGTCGTCGTGTACGACGAGCAGGAGGCCGCCGTGTGCGTGGAGCCGCAGAGCGGGCCGCCCAACGGCCTGAACACCCTGCCGCGCCTGGTCACCCCGCTGGAGCCCCTTGAGACGTCGACCACCTGGACCTGGCGGCGGCTCTGAAGGCCCTGCCGCGCCCTTAAGCTCGTAGCCATGACGAACGACGTACGCGGCGACCTGCTGCGGCAGATCAAGGACAAGGCCGTCGTGCACGGCAAGGTGACCCTCTCCTCGGGCCTGGAGGCCGACTACTACGTCGACCTGCGCCGCATCACCCTGGACGGGGAGGCCGCCCCGCTCGTCGGGCAGGTGCTGCTCGACCTCACGAGCGAGCTGGAGTTCGACGCCGTGGGCGGCCTGACGATGGGGGCCGACCCGGTCGCCGCGTCGATGCTGCACGCGGCCGCCGCGCGCGGCCGCCGCCTGGACGCCTTCGTGGTGCGCAAGGCCGCCAAGGCGCACGGCCTGCAGCGGCGCGTCGAGGGCCCGGACATCAAGGGGCGGCGCGTCCTCGTCGTCGAGGACACCTCCACCACCGGCGGCTCCCCGCTGACCGCCGTGGAGGCCGTGCGCGAGGCCGGGGCCGAGGTCGTGGGCGTGGCCACGATCGTGGACCGGGCCACCGGCGCCGACGTGAAGATCACCGAGGGCGCGGGCGTCCCGTACCTCTTCGCGTACTCGAAGGACGAGCTCGGGCTCGACTGAGCACGTCCCGCACGTCTGGAAGGATGGGGGCGACGACATCGCCGTCGCCGCCCCCGGGTTCCCCGGCGTCCCAGGGTTCCCTAGACACCCAGGTCAGGGCCAAGCAGCACAGCATCCACCCCGCACATCACAAGGAGCGGACACATGCCCATCGCAACCCCCGAGGTCTACAACGAGATGCTCGACCGGGCGAAGGCAGGCAAGTTCGCCTACCCGGCCATCAACGTGACCTCGTCCCAGACCCTGCACGCCGCCCTGCGTGGCTTCGCGGAGGCGGAGAGCGACGGCATCATCCAGATTTCCACCGGTGGCGCTGAGTTCCTGGGCGGGCAGCACAGCAAGGACATGGTGACGGGCGCGGTGGCCCTCGCCGAGTTCGCGCACATCGTCGCCAAGAAGTACGACGTCACGATCGCGCTGCACACCGACCACTGCCCGAAGGACAAGCTGGACACCTACGTCCGGCCGCTCATCGACGTCTCCGCCGAGCGCGTCGCCCGCGGCGAGAACCCGCTGTTCCAGTCCCACATGTGGGACGGCTCCGCGGAGACCCTCGCCGACAACCTGGCCATCGGCCAGGAGCTGCTGGCCAAGGCCGCCGCCGCGAAGATCATCCTTGAGGTCGAGATCACCCCGACCGGCGGCGAGGAGGACGGCGTCAGCCACGAGATCAACGACGAGCTGTACACCACGGTCGACGACGCGCTGCGCACGGCCGAGGCCCTCGGCCTCGGCGAGAAGGGCCGCTACCTGCTCGCCGCGTCCTTCGGCAACGTCCACGGCGTGTACAAGCCGGGCAACGTCGTGCTGCGCCCCGAGCTCCTGAAGGACCTCCAGGAGGGTGTCGCCGCGAAGTACGGCAAGGCGTCCCCCTTCGACTTCGTGTTCCACGGCGGCTCCGGCTCCACCGCCGAGGAGATCGCCACGGCCCTGGAGAACGGCGTCGTGAAGATGAACCTCGACACCGACACCCAGTACGCCTTCACGCGTCCCGTCGCGGACCACATGTTCAAGAACTACGACGGCGTCCTGAAGGTCGACGGCGAGGTCGGCTCGAAGAAGACCTACGACCCGCGCACCTGGGGCAAGCTGGCCGAGGCCTCCATGGCCAAGCGCGTGACCGAGGCGTGCGGCGCGCTGCGCTCCACGGGCACGAAGCTCAAGTAGTCCACCGCTCGACGGGCCCGGCACTCCTCGTGGGTGCCGGGCCCGTCGGCGTACCCGGAGGGAACCGAGAGTGGCGTACGACTTCGACATCCCCGTGGACCGGCGGGGCACCTGGTGCGTGCAGTGGGACGGCATCCGCGACCGGTTCCCGGTGCCCGACCTGCTGCCCTTCACCATCTCCGACATGGACTTCCGCAGCGCGCCCGAGGTCCTCGACGCCCTCCAACAGCGCGTCGCGCACGGCGTGTTCGGCTACACCGACTGGCGCAACGACGACTTCCGCGGCGCGGTGCGCGACTGGTTCAAGAGCCGCTACGACACGGACGTCGATCCCGCGTCCCTCGTGTACGCCCCGTCCGTGCTCAACCAGATATCCCAGCTCCTGCGCATGTGGACGGAGCCGGGTGAGGGCGTCGTCGTGCACACGCCGACGTACGACGGCTTCCGCAAGGCGGTGACCGGGCTCGGGCGCGAGCTGCGGGGCGTGCCCCTGGAGGACCCCGGGTTCGCCGCCCTCGACGCCGCGCTGGCGCGCCCCGACAGCCGCGTCCTCATCCTGTGTTCGCCGCACAACCCCACCGGCCGGGTGTGGACCGAGGCGGAGCTCCGCGCGGTGGCCGACCTGTGTGAGCGGCACGGCGTCGCCGTCATCAGCGACGAGATCCACGCCGACCTCACCCACGAGGGGCACGTCCACCGGCCCTGGACCCGCTACGGCCGGGGCCGCTGGGCGCTTGTCACCTCCGCGACGAAGGCCTTCAACTTCCCTGCCCTGAGCGGGAGTTACGGCCTCATCGGCGACCCCGGTGACCACGCCGCCTTCGTCCGCCGCATGGACACCGGCGAGGGCCTCGCCTCGCCCGCGGTCCTCTCGCTGACCGCGCACATCGCCGCGTACCGCGAGGGCGGCGCCTGGCTGGACGCCGTGCGCGCCTACACCCACGCCAACCTGCGCCTGGTGGCCACCACCCTGAACGCGGCCTTCCCCGCCCTTCACTGGCGGCCGCCGCACGCGGGCTATCTGGCCTGGATCGACCTCCGCCCCGTCCTGGGCGAGACCCGCGACGACGACCTCCAGCACCACCTGGTGCACGAGGAGCGGGTCGCGGTGATGCCGGGCGCCACCTACGGCGCCCCGGGCTTCGTGCGCCTCAACGTGGGGTGCCCGCGGAGCAAGGCGCGGGCGGGCGCCGAGGCCCTGGTGCGGGCGGTGCGCGCGGTGGCCGCCGCGCGCTAGGGCGGCGCGGGGCGGCGCGGGGCCCGCGCCGGGGGCGGGGAAAGGGGCCGGGGCGCACCCGTGCGGGGGGTCATGGAGCAGACTGGAGCCCATGGCCATTCACGAGAACCTGCTCGGGGGACCGCCCCCGACCCATCTGCCCGACGACCCGGAGCCCCGGGAGCTGCTCGCGGGCGGCACGGCGGCCGCCGACGTCGCCGCCAAGTACCCGACGTCCTCCCTCGCCTGGGCGCGCCTCGCCGACGAGGCGTTCGAGGCGGGCCGCGTCGTCGAGTCGTACGCGTACGCCCGTACCGGATACCACCGGGGCCTGGACGCCCTGCGCAGGGCCGGCTGGAAGGGCCACGGCCCGGTGCCGTGGGAGCACGAGCCGAACCGCGGCTTCCTGCGGGCCCTGCACGGCCTGGCCCGCGCGGCGCAGGCGATCGGCGAGCAGGAGGAGTACGAGCGCTGCTCGACGTTCCTGCGGGACTCCTCGGCGACGGCCGCGGACACCCTGGGCTAGCCCCTTCTTCGTCCCGGACCTGCCTGGGCCACCCGGTGTGACCAGGCAGGTCTTGCCGTTTCCCGGGATGTTGCGGAGGATGCGGGTGGGGACCGGGGCCCCCGTGCCGCTACGGCAGGGGCGGACCGCTACCCGGATCACGCATCTAGGAGACAGCGATGTCCCACGAGGCGAGCACGGCAGGCGAGACTCTCGAGATGAACGAGATACAGCAGACGTCCGGCGAAACGCCCACCGAGAGTCCTGACAGCCCCAACCTCGACTTCGCCGGCAGCACCCCTTACGAGGACTACGTGAAGGCGGACGTCCTCACCCACCTCCAGCATCTGCGCTCCGACGACCCGGGCGAGATGGTCTTCCTGGTCACGACCCAGGTGATGGAGCTGTGGTTCACGGTCATCGTGCACGAGTGGGAGACCGCCTCGCGCGCCCTGCGCGAGGACGACGTGCCGACCGCGGTGGCCGCCCTGAAGCGTTCCGTGCGCGAGCTGGAGGCCCTGAACGCCTCCTGGAAGCCGCTCGGCCAGCTCACTCCCGGCCAGTTCAACTCCTACCGGGGCTCGCTCGGCGAGGGCTCGGGCTTCCAGTCGGCGATGTACCGGCGCATGGAGTTCCTGCTCGGCGAGAAGTCCGCGTCCATGCTGGTCCCGCACCGGGGCACCCCGCGCGTGCACGCGGAGCTGGAGAAGGCCCTCCACGAGCCGAGCCTGTACGACGAGGTGCTCCGGCTCCTCGCGCGCCGCGGGTACGACGTCCCCGCCGAGGTCCTCAGCCGCGACGTGACGGCCAAGTACGAGCCCTCGCCCCGCGTCGAGGCCGTGTGGACCGAGCTCTACTCCGGTGACGAGAGCTCCGACCTGGCCCGCCTCGGGGAGGCCCTGACCGACGTCGCCGAGCTGGTGTGGCGCTGGCGCAACGACCACCTGGTGGCCACCCGCAGGTCCATGGGCTCCAAGACCGGCACCGGCGGCTCCGCGGGCGTGGCCTGGCTGGAGAAGCGCGCCACGAAGAACGTGTTCCCCGAGCTGTGGACGGCACGCAGCCATGTCTGAGCCGAGGCAAGCAGACCTGCGCGCGCGGGCCGCCGCCCTCGACGCCGCCGACCGGCTCGCCGCCAAGCGCGCGGAATTCGTCCTCGACGACACGGTCTATCTCGACGGCAACTCCCTGGGCGCGCTGCCCGCGCACGTGGCGGACCGCGTCGCCGACGTCGTCACGCGCGAGTGGGGCAGCCTGCGCATCCGCTCCTGGGAGGAGAGCGGCTGGTGGACCGCGCCCGAGCGGGTCGGGGAGCGGATCGCCCCGCTCATCGGCGCGGCCCCGGGCCAGGTGGTCGTCTCCGACTCGACGAGCGTGAACGTCTTCAAGGCGGTCGTCGCCGCCGTGCGCCTGGCCCAGGCGGACAGCCCCGCGCGCGACGAGGTCGTCGTCGACGCCACCACCTTCCCGACGGACGGGTACGTCGCCGAGTCCGCCGCCCGCCTCACCGGCTGCCGTCTGGTCCCGGCGGCCCCGGCCGACGTGCCCGGCCTGCTCGGCCCGCGCACGGCCGCGGTCCTGCTCAACCACGCCGACTACCAGTCGGGCCGCCTGCACGACATGGCGGGCCTCACGGCGGCCGTGCACGCGGCGGGCGCCCGCGTGGTGTGGGACCTGTGCCACACGGCGGGCGCGCTGCCCGTCGCCCTGGACGAGCACGGCGTGGACCTCGCGGTCGGCTGCACGTACAAGTACCTGAACGGCGGCCCGGGTTCGCCCGCGTACCTCTACGTACGCCGTGACCTCCAGCCCCGCTTCGACTCGCCGCTGCCGGGCTGGAACTCGCACACCGACCCCTTCGGCATGCGGCCCGACTACGAACCCGCCGCGGGCGTGGTGCGCGGCCGCGTCGGCACGCCGGACATCCTGTCGCTGCTCGCCCTGGAGGCGGCCCTCGACGTCTGGGACGGCGTCTCGCTCGACGACGTACGGGCCAAGTCCCTGGCGCTCACGGACTTCTTCCTGGAGTGCGTCGCGGCGTACGTGCCCCAGGGGCGGGCCGAGTCCGTCACCCCGGCCGCGCACGCGGAGCGCGGCAGCCAGATCGCGCTGCGCTGCCCGGACGCGCGGGAGGTCATGCCGAAGCTCGTCGCGGCGGGCGTGGTCGGCGACTTCCGCGCGCCGGACGTGCTGCGCTTCGGCTTCACCCCGCTGTACGTGTCGTTCGCCGACGCGGAGCGGGCCGCGCGGGTCCTCGGGGGCATCCTCGGCGGCGACGGGGAGCCGGGCCCCGGGGGCGGCCGGGACACCTGATAACGTCCGGCGAATCCGGATCATGGCCCTGAGAGGCAGATGGTCCCGACTGTCGTACGAACGCCCGCCGGGCGCCGGTCAGTTGTCACCGGCGCCCGGCGGCTCAGCACTCCGCCGAGCCGGGAGGCCACCGCATGCCGGACGACGCCGCCGTGGCGCGTGACGCCGCCGAGGAGCAGTCCGCCTTCGCGCACCCCGAGGTGCGGCCGGACGCCACCGCCGCCTACGGTCCGCACCCCGACCAGATCGTGGACTTCTACGCGCCGCGCGGCGGCGGCGAGGGCCCGGCCCCGCTCGTCGTCGTCCTGCACGGCGGGGCGTGGCGGGCCCCCTACGACCGCAAGCACATCACGCCGTTCGCGGACTTCCTGGCCCGGCGCGGCTTCGCCGTCGCCAACGTCGAGTACCGCAGGGGCGGCGTCGCCGGGCCGATCCCCGCGCAGGGCGGCGCCGCCGGGCCGGTGGCCGGGCGCTGGCCGGAGACCTTCGACGACGTGGCCGCCGCCTTGGACGCGCTGCCCGCGCTCGCCCGCACGGCGCTGCCCGTCGCCGACCCGCGCCGGACCGTGGTGACCGGCCACTCGGCGGGCGGCCACCTCGCCCTGTGGGCCGCGGCCCGGCACGTCCTGCCGGAGGGCTCGCCGTGGCGCACGGCCCGGCCCGCGCCGCTGCGGGGCGTCGTCGCGCTCGCGCCCATCGCGGACTTCCGCGTGGCGGACGAGCTCGGCGTCTGCTCCGGCGCCGTGCGCCAGCTCCTGGACGCCGAGGGCCCGGCGGCCGAGGTCCGCTTCGCTCAGCGCCTGGCCCACGCCGACCCCGCCGCGCTCCTGCCCACCGGCATCGCCACGACCGTCGTCCAGGGCCGCACCGACATCGTCGTGCCCCAGGCGGTCGCCGAGGCCTACGCCGACGCCGCCGCGAAGGCGGGCGAGGTGGTCGGTCTGACCCTCCTGGAGGACGTCGGCCACTTCCCCCTGATCGACCCGGCGGCGGACGCGTGCGCGGTGGTCGCGGAGGAGATCGCCCAGCTCGCGTTCTGAGCCGAGGGGGCCGCGCGGGCGGGCGCGTAGTACTTGCGACGGACCCCCCAGAACCCGTCCCAGAGGGGACGTGCGGGGGGTCACGGCCCCCGTACCGTCTGAGGCGTGACCGAGAAGACGCGCAGCCCAGAGTTCCACCTCGCGCAGAACGCCCTCCAGGGCCTGCGCGGCGACCTGTTCCAGGACGTGTTCGCGTACCGGCCGCTGCGACCGCTGCGGCGGGGTGGCGCGCCGCGGCCGGGCCGGGTGGGGCAGGCCGAGGAGTGGCTGCCGCACGGCGTGGTGGCGGCCCTCGCGCTCCTCACCCTGTGCGCCGCGTACGCGGGCGGCTTCGGCGGCTGGGACGCGAGCGGGGAGTTCGCCTGGGCGCTCACCGGGTTCCTGCCCGCGGGGGCGGTGCTCCTCACGCTGGTGCGGCCGGTGCTCGCCTGGTGGTGCTCGCTGGGGATGACCCCGCTGATGATGGTCCTGAGCGGCGGCGGCCCGGCCCCGTGGCCGCCCGGCTCGATCGTCGGGCACACGGCGGTGCTGGCGGTGGTCGCGGCGCGGACCAGGCCGCGCACGGCGGCCTGGATGTGGGCCCTGACCGCCCTGTACTCGATGTTCGTCGACGCGACCGTCGCCTGGGACTCGGACTCCCTGGAGATGCTGACGTTCAGCGGCGTCGTCGTCGCCATCGTGACGCTGGTGTCGGCGAACCGGGACGCCCGCCGCGAGGTCGTCGCCGAGCGCACCGTGACCGCCGTCGAGCGGGACCGCCGCACGCTCCTGGAGGAGCGCACGAACATCGCCCGTGAGCTGCACGATGTCGTGGCCCACCACATGTCGGTCGTCGCCATCCAGGCGGAGGCGGCCCCCTACCGGGTGGAGAACCCGCCGCCGGAGCTGGCGCAGGCCTTCGCGACGATCCGCGAGAACGCGGTGGTCGCGCTGACCGAGCTGCGCCGCGTGCTCGGCGTCGTACGGGCACAGGACTACGAGGCGCCCGACGCCCCGCAGCCGACGCTCGCCGATCTGGACCGGCTCATCGACAACGTCCGGGAGACCGGCCTGACCGTGGAGAAGGCCGTGACCGGGGGCGTGCGCGAGCTGCCGCAGGGCGTCGAGCTGTCCGCGTACCGGATCGTGCAGGAGGCGCTCAGCAACAGCCTGCGGCACGCGCCGGGGGCGACGGCCCGGGTGGAGATCGGCTACGTGCTCGGCGGGCTCGGCCTGCGGATCGTGAACGGGCCCGCCACGGGGCTCGTCAAGCCCTCACCGGGAGCCGGACACGGGATCACCGGCATGCGGGAGCGCGTGGGGATGCTGGACGGGGAGATGACGGCCGAGCCCACGGCCGACGGCGGGTACGAGGTCACGGTGTTCCTGCCCGTCCCGGTGGCGGCGCCGGGCGCGGCCGAGGGGGAGGCCGCGTGAGCGGCGAGACCATCCGCGTACTGATCGCGGACGACCAGATGATGGTCCGCGAGGGCTTCTCCGTGCTGCTCAACGCGATGCCCGGCATCGAGGTCGTCGGCGAGGCCGTCAACGGCCGCGAGGCCGTCCAGCGGGTGCGGGAACTCGCCCCCGACGTGGTGCTCATGGACATCCGCATGCCCGAGCTGAACGGAATCGACGCCACGCGCGAGATCGTCGCCCTCGACGGAACCGCCACCAGGGTCCTCGTCCTGACCACCTTCGACCTCGACGAGTACGTGTACCAGGCGCTGCGCGCGGGCGCGTCGGGCTTCCTGCTCAAGGACGCGTCGGCGCGGCAGCTCGCGGACGGCGTCCGGGTCGTCGCCGCCGGTGAGGCGCTGCTCGCGCCGAGCGTGACGCGCCGCCTCATCACGGAGTTCTCCCGGCTCGCGGACCGGCCGCGGCCCGCGGGGACCGCGCAAGCCCCGTTCGGGGAGCTGACCGAGCGCGAGACGGAGGTGCTCGTGCTCATCGCGCAAGGGCTGTCCAACCTGGAGATCGCCGCGCGGCTCGTCGTCGCCGAGTCCACCATCAAGACCCACGTCAGCCGGATCCTGGTGAAGCTGGGCCTGCGGGACCGCACGCAGGCCGCGGTCTTCGCCTACGAGGCGAGGCTGGTCACACCCGGGTGACCGGGGCTAGCGTCCCCGCATGGCCGAACCCGCAGACGCCGCCGGGGTGTTCGCGCCCTCGTCGGGCGCCTTCCTCGACGATCCCTATCCCGCCTACGCCCAGCTGCGCGCGCGGGGGCCGGTGCACTACTACGGGCCGAGCGAGCAGTATCTGATCCCGCGCCACGCGGACGTCGCCGCGCTGCTGCGCGACCGGCGGCTCGGCCGCACGTATCGGCACCGGTTCACCCACGAGGAGTTCGGGCGGACGCCGCCCCCGGCCGCGCACGAGCCGTTCCACGTCCTCAACGACCACGGGATGCTCGACCTGGAGGCGCCCGCGCACACCCGCGTCCGGCGCCTGGTCGCGAAGGCGTTCACGCCCCGGACGGTGGAGCGCCTGCGTCCCTACGTCGAGGGCCTCGCGGACGACCTGGTGCGCGGCCTCGTCGCGGACGGCGGCGGCGACCTGCTCGCGCGGGTCGCGGAGCCGCTGCCCGTCGCGGTGATCGCCGAGCTGCTCGGCATCCCGGAGGGCGAGCGCGGGCCGCTGCGCCCCTGGTCGGCGGACATCTGCGGGATGTACGAGCTCAACCCGGGCGAGGCGGCCGCCGCCCGGGCCGTGCGCGCGTCCCTGGAGTTCTCCGCGTATCTGCGGGAGCTGATCGCGCGGCGGCGGGCGCGGCCCGGCGACGACCTGCTCAGCGACCTCATCGCCGCCCACGAGGAGGGCGACCGGCTCAGCGAGCAGGAGCTGGTCTCCACCTGCGTGCTGCTCCTGAACGCCGGGCACGAGGCGACCGTCAACGCCACCGTGAACGGCTGGTACGCGTTGTTCCGCCACCCCGGGCAGCTCGCCGCCCTGCGCGCGGAGCCGGAGCGGCTGCTCCCCACGGCCGTGGAGGAGCTGCTGCGCCACGACACCCCGCTCCAGCTCTTCGAGCGGTGGGTGCTCGACGACATCGAGGTCGGCGGCACGCCGATCCCCCGGGGCAGCGAGGTGGCGCTGCTCTTCGGCTCGGCCAACCGGGACCCGGCCGTCTTCCGCGACCCCGACACGCTCGACCTCGCCCGCCCCCGCGAGGCGAACCCGCACATCTCCTTCAGCGCGGGCGTCCACTACTGCATCGGGGCGCCGCTGGCGCGCGTCGAGCTCGCCGCGTCGCTGCGGGCCCTGCTGCGCCGCGCGCCGGGCCTGCGCCTCGCCGCCGAGCCGCGGCGCAAGCCGAACTTCGTGATCCGGGGCCTTGAGGAGCTGCTCGTGGAGGTCTAGCGGGCCGGGTCCGCGGGCAGGGTGAGGCGCCAGGCCTGGGGGCGGGCGGTCCAGGTGCGGGTGCGGACCGGCCCGGCCGTCGTCCCGTCCGCGCGGTAGCGGAAGTCGGGGCCCGACACCGTCACGGAGCGGGCCCGCGCGCCCAGGGGAGCCATCCCGGCCCCGACGGACGAGGGCCGCACCTCCACCCGGGCGAGGCCCCCGCCGCCCGGGGCCACGGACACGCCCTCGACGGGCTGGTCCAGGTCCACGAGGGTCACCCCGTCGGCCTCCACCCGCAGCCGCGAGGGCCCGGCCCGGCCCGTCGCGGGCCGGGCGCCGAGGGTGCGGACGAGGGACTGGCAGGTCCGCAGCCAGGGGTGGCCGTGCCGCTCGGCGCCGGACTCCTCGGCGAGGCCCGCGCCCAGGGACGGGATCCGCACGTCCCCGAGGACGACCTCGTCGCGGTCGTCGACGAGCAGGTCGAGCCGCCGGGGCACCCCGTCGAGCACGGTCCGCGCCGCGGCCACCGCCCCCGCGGGCACGCCGAGGGCGCGGGCGAGCCGCACCCCGGTGGCGCCGCCCGCGACGGGCACGACCGCAAGATCGGTCGTGCCGAGCGCCCGCTCCCGGTGCAGGACGGCGACGGCCCGCCGCAGGGCCGCGTCGTCGCCGACCACGACCGGGCGCCGCGTCCCCCGTCTGGCCAGGGCGCGGGTGAATTCCTCGGGGCCTTCGGGCAGACAGAGCTTGAGCGCCGCGCCCGCGCCAAGCACGTCCT
The DNA here is from genome assembly GCF_044544845.1 of Streptomyces sp. NPDC053474. Lineage (NCBI taxonomy): Bacteria > Bacillati > Actinomycetota > Actinomycetes > Kitasatosporales > Streptomycetaceae > Streptomyces > Streptomyces sp. NPDC053474. The sequence continues at coordinate 235,778 of NZ_JBITXV010000002.1, read as the reverse complement.
TGGCGATGCGTACGGACTCGCCGTCCGTGCGCCGGGCGACCGGGTCGATGATCACGATGAGGTCATCGCGCTGGCCGCGAGCCGACACGTGCGCCCTTTCTTTAGTCCTCGGGTAGCATCTTTGTGCAAGAGCCCCTTGCGCTATTGCGCCAGGGGCTTCGTCTATTCCGGGGCGACCAAGGCACACCCACACCGGTGGCGACGGCATCGAGCCGTGGCCCCTGACCTTGGACATGCCCCGCCCGGAAGGGGTGTACGCCTGTGCCCGCACTCGTGCTGCTCGGTGCTCAGTGGGGTGACGAAGGCAAGGGAAAGGCCACCGACCTGCTCGGTGGATCCGTGGACTATGTAGTGCGCTACCAGGGCGGCAACAACGCCGGCCACACGGTCGTCGTAGGCGACCAGAAGTACGCGCTGCACCTCCTCCCTTCCGGAATCCTCTCGCCGGACTGCGTACCGGTCATCGGCAACGGCGTCGTCGTCGACCCGTCGGTCCTGCTCTCCGAGCTGAGCGGTCTGAACGAGCGCGGCGTCGACACGTCGAAGCTGCTGATCAGCGGAAACGCGCACATCATCACGCCGTACAACGTGACGGTGGACAAGGTCGGCGAGCGCTTCCTCGGCAAGCGGAAGATCGGCACGACGGGCCGTGGCATCGGCCCGACCTACGCCGACAAGATCAACCGCACCGGCATCCGCGTCCAGGACCTCTACGACGAGTCGATCCTGAAGCAGAAGGTCGAAGCGGCCCTGGAGCAGAAGAACCAGCTGCTCACCAAGGTGTTCAACCGCCGCGCCATCGAGGCGGAGCAGATCGTCGAGCAGCTCCTGGAGCACGGCGAGAACATCAAGCAGTACGTGGCCGACACCACGCTGATCCTCAACAACGCGCTCGACGACGACAAGGTCGTCCTGTTCGAGGGCGGCCAGGGCACGCTCCTGGACGTGGACCACGGCACGTACCCCTTCGTGACCTCGTCGAACCCGACCGCGGGCGGTGCCTGCACGGGCACCGGCGTCGGCCCGACGAAGATCAGCCGGGTCATCGGCATCCTGAAGGCGTACACCACGCGCGTCGGCGCGGGCCCGTTCCCGACGGAGCTGTTCGACGCGGACGGCGAGGCGCTGCGCACCATCGGCGGCGAGCGCGGTGTCACCACGGGACGCGACCGCCGCTGCGGCTGGTTCGACGCCCCGATCGCCCGCTACGCGACCCGCGTGAACGGCCTGACGGACTTCTTCCTCACCAAGCTCGACGTCCTCACCGGCTGGGAGCAGATCCCGGTCTGCGTCGCGTACGAGATCGACGGCAAGCGCGTCGAGGAGCTCCCGTACAGCCAGACGGACTTCCACCACGCGAAGCCGATCTACGAGACGCTGCCGGGCTGGTCCGAGGACATCACCAAGGCCAAGACCTTCGCCGACCTGCCGAAGAACGCGCAGGCCTACGTGAAGGCCCTGGAGGAGATGTCCGGCGCCCCGATCTCCGCGATCGGCGTGGGCCCGGGCCGCGACGAGACGATCGAGATCAACTCGTTCGTCTAGTCCGTCCCGTGCGTGACGCGCGCGAGCGCCCGGTGGCCACGGCCACCGGGCGCTCGCGCGCGTTCAGCAGGTGCGGCCGTGCTCCTGGTCCGGCAGATGGCTCGCGCGTTCCTGGCGGGTCAGGTCGCGGCCGACCGCGCGGCAGATCCGGTGGATCGCCCCGGACGGCGTGGGCAGGTCGGTCCGCCACAGCCGGGTCGTCGCGTCCTCGCCGCCGGTGGCCAGGGTGCGCCCGTCGGGGCTGAACGCCACCGTGCGCACGGACCCGGCGTGCCCGCGCAGGCGGGCCCGCAGATGCCCGGTGGCCGTGTCCCACAGCCGGACCGTGCCGTCGGCGCCGCCGCCCGCCAGGGTGCGCCCGTCCCCGCTGAAGGCCACCGTGAGGACCTGCCCGGTGCGGTCGGTGAGGGCGGCCAGGGTCCGGCCCGTGCGCGCGTCCCACAGCCGGACCGTGCCGTCGTCGCTGCCCGCGGCGACCGTGCGCCCGTCGGGGCTGACGGCGACCGCGCCGACCGCGTCGGCGGGGCCGGTCAGGGTGGTGCGCGGCGTGCCCCCGGCGACGTCCCACAGCCGTACCGAACCGTCGGCGCTGCCGGTGGCCAGGGTGTGCCCGTCCCGGCCGAAGGCGAGCGCGAGGACGGCCCCGGGGTGGTCGAGCACGGTCCGGGTCCGGCCCGCCGTCCCGCCCCACAGCCGGACCGTCCGCTGGCCGGTGACGACGGCCAGGGTCCGGCCGTCCGGGCCGATGGCCGCCGCGACGACGGCCTCCGCGCTGTCGACGGACGTGCTGCGCGGCCTGCCGGTGGCCAGGTCCCAGCGCCGCACCCGCTGGGTGTCGTTGACCGTCGTCAGGGTGCGCCCGTCGCCGCTGAACGAGACCGCGAGGACGGGCCCGGTGCGGTCGGTGAGGGTGGCGCGCGTCCGGCCGGTGGCGGTGTTCCACAGCCGTACGCCGCCGTCCTCGCCGCCGGTGAGCAGGGTGCGTCCGTCGGGGCCGTAGGCCACGAGGGAGACCGGGGCGCCCTGGCCGGTGAGCGTGGTGTGGGGGGTGCGCGGGGCCGTGTTCCACAGCCGCACCGTCCGGTCGTAGCCGCTGGAGGCCAGGGTGTGCCCGTCCGGGCCGAAGGCCACCCCGGAGACGGGCGCGGTGTGGCCGGTGAGGACGGTCCGGGTGCGGCCGGTGGCCGTGTTCCACAGGCGTACGGTCCGGTCGGCGCCGCTGGAGGCCACGGTGTGCCCGTCGGGGCTGAAGGCGACGGCGGAGACCTCGCCCGTGTGCCCGCGCAGGACGGCCCGCGCCCGGCGCGCCGCCACGTCCCACAGGCGTACGGTCCGGTCGTAGCCGGTGGAGGCCAGGGTGCGGCCGTCGCGGCTGAAGGCCACGGCGGAGACCTCGCCCCGGTGGCCCCGCAGGACGGCGCGCCGCGCGCCGGTGGCCGCGTCCCACAGGCGTACGGTCCGGTCGGCGCCGCTGGAGGCCAGCAGGTGCCCGGCGCGGCCGAAGGCCACTCCGGAGATCTCGCCCCGGTGGCCCCTCAGGGTGGCCCGGGTCCTGCCCGTCGCCGTGTCCGAGAGGCGTACGGTGCCGTCGTCGCTGCCGGTCGCGAGGGTGCGGCCGTCGGGGCTGAAGGCGAGCGTGAACACCGCGTCGGTGTGCCGGGGGAGGGCCCGGCGCACCGTGCCGGAGGCGACGTCCCACAGCCGGACCCGGGAGTCGCCGCTCGCGGCCAGGGTGCGCCCGTCGGGGCTGAACGCCACGGAGTAGACGTCACCGGCGTCGCTGCCGAGGTCGGCCCGCAGCCTGCCGGTGGCCGGGTCCCACAGCCGGACCGTGCCGTCGTAGCCGCTGGTGGCGACGGTACGGCCGCTGGGGCTCACCGCGACGGACAGGACGGGCCCTTCGGCGGCGGTGAAGCGGCGCCGCAGCGGCAGCTCGGCGGCGGCGTAGAGGCTGCCCGCGGCCTCCGGCGTGGCGGCCGTGCGGTGGGCCCGCACCGCGAGCAGCGAGGCCAGGTCGGGGTCGCTGCCGAGCAGGGCCGCCGACTGCGCGGCGAGCTGCCGTGACTGGGCCACGCGCTGCGCGGCCCGCGCCCGGTCGCGCTCGCGGTCGCTGTCCCGGCTCTGCTGCCAGGCGATCAGGCTCGCGGCGAGCACGAGGGCGAGGAGCACCGACAGGGCCGTGGTGAACCGGCGCAGGCGGCGCGTCACCCGGGCCGCGGCGCGCTGCTCCTGGTCGCGGGCGGCGGTGCTGGCGACCAGGAAGTCCCGCTCCAGGGCGGTGAGCGCGGGGTCGTCGGCATCGGGGAAGTGCTCCTCGGCGGTGGCGAGGCGGGTGCCCCGGTACAGGGCGCCGGTGTCGCGGCCGAGTTCCGCCCAGGCCTCGGCGGCCTCGGTGAGGCGGCGGTGGCAGCGCAGCCGCTCGCGGTCCTCCTCGATCCAGCCGCGCAGCCGGGGCCAGCCGGTGATGACGGCCTCGTGGGTGAGATCGGCGGTGTCGTGGTCGAGCGTGACCAGGCGGGCGCGGGCGAGCCGGTCGAGGACGTGGGCGGCCGGGGTGGTGTCCGCCGTGCCCCCGTCGTCGAGTTCGGCCCGGCGCACCGGCCGCCGGGTGTCCGGCACGCCGTCCCCCGGGGTGATCAGCCGGAGCAGGATGCGGCGCGCCACGTCCCGCTGTTCGGCGGGCAGTTGCGTGTACAGGTCCTCGGCGGTGCGGGCGAGCGCCCCCGCGACCCGGCCGGACGCCTCGTACGCGGCCATCGTCAGGGTGCGGCCCCGGCGGCGGCGCCAGGTCTCCAGGAGCGCGTGGGAGGTCAGGGGCAGACAGCCCGGCTCGTCCAGGGTCTCCTCGATGAGCCGGGCGGTGAGGGCGCGCTCCACGATGAGGCCGTGCGCGGCGGCCGGGCGGACGATGGCCTCGCGCAGTTCGGCGGGGCTCATCGGAACCACCGGCAGACTGGCCTCGCGGACGGCGTCGGCGAGCGCGCGGTGTTGCAGGCAGCGGCCGTAGAAGTCGGCGCGCACCCCGAGCACCACCCGCAGGCGCAGCTCCGGGGCGCGGGCGGCCACCAGGCGTGCGATGAACTCCTCCCGCTCGTCCGGGTCGTGGCAGAGCGTGAAGACCTCCTCGAACTGGTCGACCACCAGCCAGGTGTCGCCGTCGCCCGGGGCCGGGGCGAAGAGCCGCTCGTGGGTGCGCAGGGGCCGCGGGCCCGGGGTGAGGACGCGGATGGCGGCGGGCCGGGGCGCCGGGGGCGCGGGCTGCCGCAGCCGGGGGATGAGCCCGGCGCGCAGCAGCGAGGACTTGCCGCTGCCGGAGGGGCCGAAGACGGTGGTGACGCGGTGCTCCCTGGCCAGGCCGACGAGTTCGCCGGTGAGCCGGTCGCGGCCGAAGAAGTGGTCCTGGTCGCCGGTGTCGAAGCGCGCGAGCCCCCGGTAGGGCGGCTCGCCGTCCTCGGCCGCGTCGCGGGGCCGGTGCGCGGCCTCCTCGACGCGGGCCTCGCGCCAGCGCCGCTCCCACCGGGCGAGGTCGCCGCCGCAGGCCTTCACATAGGCGAGGGTGACCGGCAGCGAGGGCAGCTTCTCGCCCGCGACGGCGTAGGCGAGCGTGGTGGCGGAGTACGCGGAGTCGGCGGCCATCGCCCGGTACGTGGGCGTGCCCGCCTCCCGGCGCAGCGCGCGCAACTCGTGCGCGAACCGCTCCACCGGCCCCGCCGCCGGGTCGATCGGTTTCTCGCGACGTCCCACGAGCGTCCCCCCGCGTGCCCCCGTACGTGCGTGACGGGCACCCACCCAACTCCGCCGCCCGCCCTCGCGGAAGCCGCGAGCGAGCCAAAACCGGGGCTCCGGGTTTTGTCCCGGGTTTTTGTCCCGGAGTACGGGGAGGGGGTGCGGGACAACGCGGCCGCGGGTTGGAATCGCCGTGGGGTGGAGCCGCCGCCCGTCCTACGGGGGGACGGGCGGCGGTCCGGCCGCCGGTCAGCCCTTGGAGTAGGTGAGCGCCTTGCCGCCGTCGGTGTTGACCCGGTGCAGCTCGCCGCTCGGCAGGATGCTGATGACGCTGGGGGCGCCCGGTTCGCAGGTGCGGGCCGGGCCCACGGTGACCTCGGTCCCGGAGATCTGGAGCTCGCTGTCGGACGCGGACGTCAGGGTGCCCTGGAACACGCAGTGGTAGGTGCCGCCGCCCTTGAGCGGGCCGTCGGCGGTCAGGGACAGGACGGTGTCGCCGACCTCGCCCTGCTGGATGGTCAGGCGGCGGGTGCTGGTCCCGGCCTCGCCGGACACGGTGCCGTTCCAGGTGCCGAGGTACTTCTCCGGCACGGTGCCCTCGTCGGCGGACGCCGAGTCGGACGGCGACGGCGAGGCGGGCCCCGCGGAGTCGGACGGCGTGCCCGGCGTCCTGGGCCCGGAGCTCTCGCGGTTCTTGCCCTCGCCGTGCGCCTTCGGGTCGCCGTCGCCCTTCATCACCGCGTACACGGTGCCGCCCGCGCCGAGGGCCACTATCAGGGCCACGGCGACGAGCAGGGCGGTCGACCGGGCGCTGCGGCGCGGCGGGTCGAGCGGCGGCGGGCCGTACGGGGGCGTGCCGGTGCCCGTGCCGTACGGCCCTTGCGGATGCGGGTAGCCGTAGACGGCCGGTCCCGCGGGCCCCGCGGGCTGGTGGGGGTAGGCGTAGGCGGGGGTGTGGCCCGGCGGGGGCGTGGCGCCGGGGGCGGCGGGGGTGGGCGCGGGCGGCGCTCCGCTGACCATGGTCGGCAGCCGGTCGACGGAGCCTTGGCCGGGCACGCCGGGCGGGGGCGGGGTGTCGGGCTGTACGGGGGTGCCCGGCGGGGTGGCGGGCTGGGGCGGGGTGCCCTCCGCTTCCGGCGAGGCCCCGGCGGCTGCGGCTCCCGCGCCTGCGGCGGCCCCGGCGGCGGCCTCGCCCGGATCGGTGGCCTCGGCGTCAGGCTCCGCCTCGGGGTCCTCGACCTCAAGCAACCGCACAGCGTGCCGCCCCAGCTGGGCGACCAGCGCCCCGGGCAGCCACGGCTCCCGGGACTTCCCCTCGAAGACCGTGTCCTCGGCCCCCGTCCGGTCGAGCACGTCGTCGAGCGAGGGCCTCTCGCCCGGCGCCTTGGCCAGGCAGTGCTCGATGAGCTCGCGCAGCGACTCCGGCACCGGCTCCAGGTCCGGCTCCTCCTGCGCGATGCGGAACATCAGCGCGTGCACACCGCTGTTGGCCGTGCCGAAGGGCAGCTGGCCCGTCGCGGCGTACGCGAGGACGGACCCCAGGCAGAAGACGTCCGCGGCCTCGGTGACGCGGTCGCCGCGCACCTGCTCGGGTGCCATGAACCCCGGAGATCCGACGAGCGCCCCGGTGCGGGTGAGGCCGCCGTCGGTGACCGTCTCCAGGGCCCTGGCTATCCCGAAGTCGATGACGCGCGGGCCGTCGATGGTCACCAGGACGTTGGACGGCTTGAGGTCGCGGTGGATGAGCCCGGCCGCGTGGATGTCCTTCAGGGCGTTCGCGAGCCCGGCGGCGAGGATCCGCACGGACCGCTCGGGCAGCGGGCCGTGGTCGTGCGAGACGACGGCCTGCAGCGAGGGCCCGGCGACGTACCCGGTGGCGACCCACGGGATCGCGGCCTCCGTGTCGGCGTCGAGCACCGGCGCCGTCCACGCGCCGCCGACGCGCCGCGCGGCCTGCACCTCCTGCCGGAAGCGGCTGCGGAACTCCTCCTGCGCGGCGAGTTCCTCGCGCACCAGCTTGACGGCGACTGTGCGGTTCCGTCCGGAACGCGCCAGGTACACCTGCCCCATGCCGCCCGCGCCGAGCCGCGCGAGCAGGCGGTAGGCGCCTATCCGCTGCGGTTCCCCCGGGCCCAGTTTCTCCATGGCCATCGCGGCGCCGTCCTCCCCCAGATTCCAGCCACTCTCCGGCGGCCACTGCGCGTGTCCGCCGTACAACAGACGGAGAAGTCTACGGACCGTCCACGCCGTCCAGCAGGGACTTCTCCGATTCGTCTAGCCCACATCATGGGCGCCTTCTCCGCAGCCGTCGACGGAATCCGTGACCCATCCGTGAGACGGCGCGCGGCCGCGCCGCGCCCGGCCCCGCGAGGGGGACCGGGGCGCGGCGCGCGAGAGCACTGTACGCGGGCCCTCATGCGGCCTTGGACAGGGTGGACCGGTCCGTGCCGGGCGCGCGCAGGGCGGGTGCCACGAGGGTGGTGGCGGCTCCGGGGCCGTCGTGGCGCGGCCAGAGGAGGAGGGCGCCGCCCGCTCCCGCCGCGGCGAGGGCCGCGAGGACGGACCAGGCGGCGGTGGTGCCCGCGGCCGTGCCGAGCCAGCCCGCGACGGGGTAGGTGATCAGCCAGGCCAGGTGCGAGAGGGAGAACTGGGCGGCGAACGCCTCGGGGATCGCGTTCCGCGTGACGGAGGCGCGCAGGACCTTGCCGGTCGGGGTGATGACCAGGGCCATGCCGATGCCGATCGCGGTCCAGATGACCGCCGTACCGGTCCAGGTGGCGAGGCCGAGCGCGCTGAGCGACACGGCGGCGGCCGTGGCGCCGACGAGGACTGTGGCGCCGGTCGTCATGACGGTGCGGGCGGCGATCCGGTCGAGGACGCGCGGCAGCGCGAGGGCGGCCACGAGGGTTCCGGTGCCGGAGGCGGCGAGCATCCAGGCGACGTCGGACTGCGAGCCGCCCAGTGCGTCGCGGACGTGGTTGACGGTGTTGACGACGACGATCGAACCGGCCGCCGCGACCACGAGGTTGAGGGCCATCAGGCCGCGCAGCCGCGGTGTCCTGAAGAAGGTCCTGATCCCTGAGGCGGCCTTGTCCCACGCCGTGGTGTGGGCGCTGGGACGGGCGTCGGGGACGCGCGTCGCGAGGACGAGCAGGGCGGAGACGAGGAATCCGGCGGAGGTGCCGAGGAACAGCCGGTCGAAGCTGATGACCGTCAGGGCGAGCGCGGCGAGCACGGGGCTGAGCAGGCTCTCCATGGTGGAGGCGACCTGGGAGGCGGACAGGGCGCGCGTGTAGGCGGACTCGTCGGTGACGATGTCGGGGATGACGGCCTGGAAGGTCGGGGTGAACGCCGCGGAGGCGGCCTGGAGGAGGCCGATCAGGACGTAGACGTGCCAGACCTCGGTGACCAGCGGCAGGGCCAGGACCACCGCGCCGCGGACCACGTCGAGGAGGACCAGGAGCCGTCTCCTGGGGAGCCGGTCGATGTACGCGGCGGCCAGCGGGGCGATGACGACGTACATGACCATCTTGATGGTCAGGGCGGTGCCGAGGACCAGACCGGCGCGCGGGCCCGCGAGGTCGTAGGCGAGCAGCCCGAGGGCCACGGTGGTGAGTCCGGTGCCGAACAGGGCGATGACCTGGGCGCCGAACAGACGGCGGTAGTCGTGGATGGCGAACAGACGCATGGCGGTTTCCTTCCGTGTCCATGCGGCGGGGCCCGGCCCCGGGGTGGCGGCCGTGCCCCGCGGAGACAGACGGGGGTGTCTTCCCTACGCACCGGTGTCGCTCCCCGGTGTGAGACCGGCGAGGAGGTTGAAGGCGCCGGTGAGGACGTTGAGGGCGACGACGCCGACGACGTCGGCGATCGCGCGGTCGCTGTGGCCGTGCGCGCGCAGCGCGGCGATCTGCTCGTCGGTGATCGACGTCGGCTCGCGGTGGACCTGGAGGCCGAGGGCGACCATCGCCGCGATCGCGGGGTCGGCCGAGGTGCCGGTGCGGGCCCGCTCGACCTCCGCCTCGTCGATGCCGAGGGCGCGGGCGGCGCCGACGTGCGCGTCGAGGCACAGTCCGCAGCCCTGGACGGTCTGGACGGCGATGGAGATGCGTTCGCTGATCCGGCGGTCGAGCTTGGCCCGTCCCATGGCCCGGCTGAGCTGGAGGTAGCCGCCGAGGACGGCCGGTGAGTGCGCCATCGTGGAGACCATGGCACCGACGTGGCCGTGGCGGGAGACCAGGTCGGCGAGGAGGTCGCGCGAGGCGCCGACCGCCGTGTCGGGCGTGAGGGGGGTCAGGCGGGGCATGACGCTCCCTTCCTGCGCGGTGCGTGCGCGCGCTCAGTGGTGGGCGTGGTGGTGGCCCGCGGGGGCGGCGCCCTCGCCGGTCCGCACCGTGAACTCGGCGGTCCTGACGACGCCTTCGTGCTGGAAGTCCAGGTACAGGCGGTAGGTCCCGGCCGAGGGCGCGGCGGCCATGAAGGCGATCTCGGGCCCCGGCGCGGTGGTGCCGTCGCCGGGCGCGCCCTCCGGGTGGACGTGGAGGTAGCCCAGGTCGCCGACCCGCAGCGCCACCAGGTGTCCGTACGCGGCCAGATAGGGCTGGAGGTCGGTGACGGGGTGGCCGTCCTTGCTGACGGTGAGGGTCAGTTGGCTCGTCTCGCCGGGCAGGAGCGTGCCGTCGAGCGTGACGGTGTACGCGCCGATCCGCGCGACCCCGGTGGCTTCGGGCAGCGGGCGCGGGTCGTAGGGACCGGCGACCGCGACGTCGATCCCCAGCGTCATGGTGCCGTCGTGGCCGACCGGGTGGACGTCGGTGAAGAATCTCCAGTCGCCCGGCTCCAGGGCCAGTTCGACGCTCCAGGTGCCGTGCTCGTCCCGCACCGGGTGCACGTGCTGGAAACCGGCCGTGTCCCGTCGTACGGCTATGAAGTGCAGCTCCTTCTCGTGCTCGGCCACGTACTCGGTCACGGCCCGCCCGTCGGGCCCGGTCACCCGGAAGCTGACCGGCTGCACACCGGCGCCGAGGACGGTCGAGTCGAGTTCGAGGGTGTACCCGTCCTGCGAGACAGCGAGCCCGCCGGGCTGGGCGCCGCCGTGGCCGCCGTGGGCGGCGTGGTTGCCGTGCCCGCCATGCCCGCCGTGAGCGGCGTGGGCGGTGTGGCTGGCGTGGTCGTGGCCGGTGTGGTTCGTCATGACGACTCCCATGGTCGTGGCGCGCCTTCCGGCGTCGCCCCTTCAGGACTACGATCATGACCATATACCCCCGGGGGGTATATGGCGAGGCCTGGTGGGCATGGAAATCCACTTCCGACAGTCGGAACTCACGGAGGGCTCCCACCCGTTCACCCAGAGCACGAGTACGAGTACAAGCACGAGTACGACGCCACGACCGGCCGCACGCCTCAGCTAGGAGCCCGCGTGAACCCTGCCCTTCGCGCCCTGAGCCGCGCCGCGCTCGCCGCGCACCCCCTCTCGCTCGCGGAGCTGAACGCCCGCGCGGAGCTGCTCGCCCGCTACGACCACGGCTATCTCGTCCCCGTCGAGGTCTTCGAGGACTTCGCGGCGCTGCTCACCGACCCGCGCAGACGCGGCGGCCCCTTCCGGGCGCTGAGCATCGGCGGCCGCCGCAGCTTCGGGTACCGCTCGACGTACTACGACACCCCGGGCCTGTGCACCTTCCACGACCACCGCCAGGGCCGCGGGCTGCGCTACCGCATCCGGGAGCGGGTCTACCAGGACAGCGGGGAGCGGCAGTTCGAGATCAAGCTGAAGACAGGGCGCGGCGAGACCGTCAAGCACCGCCAGCGCATGGAGGGCGACGCGCACGCGCTCGACGACACCCGGCGCGGCTTCCTCGCCGGGGTGCTGCGCGGTTCGTACGGCGTGGAGGCGCCGACGTCCCTGACGCCCTCCCTGGTCACGCACTACCGCCGGGCGACGTTCGTGGCCGAGGGGCAGCGGGTCACGTGCGACGCCGCCCTCGTCGTACGGGACGTGGCGACGGGCCGGACGGCGACGGCCGACAGCGGCCTCGTCCTCGTCGAGACGAAGACGCGCGGCAAGCTGACGGAGGCGGACCGGGTCCTGCACCGGTACGGGCTGCGGGCCGCGGAGTTCACCAAGTACTGCGGCGGCCTGGCAGCCGTGCGCCCGGAGCTGGGGAGCGACCGCTGGGCGCGGGCAGTGCGGGTCGCGTTCCCGCGGGCGACGGGGACCCCGAGCGACCCGGCCGCGCCGGACCGGGAAAGGTGAGGCCCCCCGGGGCGGGCCCGCCCGACGGCGAACGAGCCGCCCACGCCCTCGGCCGGGCCCCGGCGGGGAGTGGCTAGCTGTAGATGATCATTGAGCCCTGGGCCAGGCTTCGGGTCGTGGCCGCGTGGAGGCCGAGCCACACGTGGCGTTCGCGGGCGAACGGGCTGGAGTCGTGGGGCGGCGGCGGAGCCGGTTCCTCCAGGGTCGTGGGGGACCGGGGCGGGGCCGGGGGCAGCGGCGGGTTCGCGGGGTCTATGCCGAGGGACGGCGCCACGAACTCCAGCTCGCGCAGGAGCGCGTGGGAGGACCCGAGCGGACCGCCGCCCGCGAGCAGCTCGTCGTTGGCGAGCGGCGCGGGGAAGTCCACGGGCACGTACGCCCCGGCGTGGTCGTAGTGCCACACCAGGTGCGACTGCTGGGCGGTCGCGTCGAACATCTCCAGGAGCTGTTCGTAGTCCCCGCCGAGCTCGTCGACCGGAGTGACCTCCAGGCCGCAGACGCGCAGCAGGTACGCGCGCCGCAGGAAATGCAGCGCGTCGTAGTCGAAGCCCGCCACCGGTGCCACGTCGCCGGACAGGCCCGGCATGTACGCGTAGACGGGGATCGTCGGCAGCCCCGCCTCGGTCAGCGCCTTGTCGTACGCGGCGAGTTCCTCCGCGAAGGGGTTGTCGGGGCTGTGGCACAGCACATCGACGAGCGGGACGAGCCACAAGTCGCAGGCCAAGAAGGGCTCCTCGGGTCAGAACGTCGAACGTCGGACGACGCGGGGGTTCGGACGGGTCGGGTGGGGGGTCGGTCACGCGGTCGGGGCGGGCGGGGAAGAGGCGGAAGCGGGAGGGGCAGAAACGGGGGGCGGACAAGGTGGTGTGCGGGCGCTCGGGGGCGCGCGCGGGGGTCGGCTACCGTACGTGTTGTTCCCGCAGCGTAGTGGCAGCGGGGCCGCTCAGGCTCCCCCTTGCACGTCCCAGATCCACACCCCGTCTACCCACTTTCCGCGCTGTCCAAGAAGATCGTCGAGGGAGTCGCGCAGCGCCGCGTCGGCGGCCTGCGGGGCGAGCACGACGACGCCCGCGTTCCAGTACCGCAGGTCCTCGCGCACGGCCCGCCGCCAGGCGTCCGTGGCCCGCACGGCGCGGCCGGTGCCCCGGATGTCGCGCAGCAGGTTGGAGGTGTTGCGGGGCGGGGCGCCGTAGATGCCGACGCGGTCCGGGCCCCAGGGCCCGTTGAAGTACCCGCCGGGGAGCTTGAAGCCCAGGCCCGCGGTGGTCTGCCAGTGCAGCGCCTCCGCGTTGCCGGGGTCGGGCAGCGGCACCGGGACGAGTGTCTCGCCCGCCGCCGTGTCGACGTACCGCTTCCAGGTGCCGTCGGCGATGAACGCCGGGACCTCGATCCGGTCCACGGCCTTCAGGGGCAGCGGTACGAGGGGCAGCAGGGCGGCGGCGACCGCGCCGAGGCCCGCGTACCGCAGGACGGCGGCCCGGGTGCGGCCCGGCGTCGAGGCCCACGCCGGGGCCCGCCGGGTCCGCTCGACGAGCGCCTCGATCGCGAGCGCGACGAGCATGCCGAGCGCCGGAGCGCACACCATCGCGACGCGCCCCTCGATGACCGACTCGAACAGCGGCCGGTCGGAGAGCAGGGCCCACGGCCCCGGCAGGACCACGTCCGTCAGCGGAATGCGGAACTTCGGGCCCAGGGACAGGAACGCCGCCGCGACCGCCGTGAACGCGAGGGCCTGCACCGCGGGGCGCCGCCACAGCCACACCACGATCGCGAGGGCGAGGACGACCAGCGGCCAGCCGTAGAAGGCGTTCTGCTCGGTCGGGTTCATCGAGAGCGAGGCGGCGGTGCCCGCGTCGCCCGCGAGGGAGCGTTCGGCGAAGGAGAGCAGGGCGAGCGGGCTGTTGCCCGCGTCGTCGCCGTGCAGCACGCTCTTGTAGCTCTGCGGCCCGAAGAACTGCCACCACAGCGGGAAGGCGACCAGCGGCAGACAGACGCCGACGCCGATCGCAAGCCCCCGCGCGAGGGGGCGCCAGGCGGCGCGCGCGACATCGCGGCGCACCACCGCGTAGGCGACGGTGAAGAGCACCATCCCCATCGCCGCGAGCAGCAGCGGCTCCTCGCCGAGGAAGATCTGGTACGTCGTGAACAGGCCGAGGACCACGCCGTCCCGTACGACATGACGGCCCGTGCACAGGCGCAGCGCCCGGTCGATGATCAGCGGGATCATGAACAGGACGATGAAGTTCGGGTGCGCGTGCGCGTGGCTGACCATCGGCGGCGCGAAGGCGGCGAGCGCCGCGCCCACCGCGGCGGCTCCCCGGTGCCGTACGAGACGGCGGCGGAGCAGCCAGTACCAGGCGGTCGCGGTGGCGGCGAGGCCCAGGGTCATCGCCACGTTCAGGCTGACGGCCGGGCCGAACACCCAGGTCACGGGGGCCAGCGGCACGGACAGGCCGAGCATGACCGTGTTGGCCATGAGGTTCACGCCGTCCGGGACGTTCTGGAAGGTCGTGAACAGGGGGTTGTCGAGGTGTCTGACGTTGTGGGCGGTGACCTCGAAGAACCACTCCCACTGGTTCTGGTCCTGGAGGGCGTGCGGCAGGTACCGGGTGTCCGGGGAGATCCAGCGCCGCGCGTACAGGGCGGTCGACGCGATCAGGAACAGGGCGGCGACCAACAGGTCGGCGGGGCGCAGCGCGCGGGCGCGCAGCGCGGTCAGCTCGGCCAGGACGCGGACGTAGTCCGTGGGCCGCACCTTGGAGCCCTCCTGGTGCGACCACTGCACCGGCACCTCGGCGACCGGCCAGCCGCGGGTGCGGAAGTGGTGCAGGATCTCGACGTCGATGCCCCAGCCGCGCAGCCGGGCCGAGGCGAAGGCCGCGCGGGCCCGGTCGCCGTCGAACAGCTTGAACCCGCACTGGGTGTCGCGGATCCCGGGGACGGCGACCGTGCGTATCAGGAGGTTCCCGCCCCGGCCGAGCAGCTCGCGCAGCCGGTGCTGGTGCACGCCGATCGTCGCGCCGGGGCGGGCCCGGGAGCCGACCGCCGCCGCGTTGCCCTCGGCCAGCGCCTTCTCCAGGGCCTCCAGCTCCTCGATGGGCGCGGCCAGGTCGGCGTCCGTGACCAGGACGCGGCGGCCGTAGGAGGCGAGGACGCCCTGGCGCAGGGCGTGGCCCTTGCCGCGGTTGCTCTCGCCGCGGATCAGCTGGACACGGGGGTCGGCCGCGGCGGCCGCGGCGGCGATCTCCGCCGTGCGGTCCGTGGAGCCGTCGTCGACGACGATCAGCTCCCACGCCGGGGGCTGCGGGGCCGCGTCCAGGTAGGCGCGGACGGCCTCCAGGGTGGGGGCGAGGCGGCGTTCCTCGTTGAAGGCGGGGATGACGACGCTGAGGTCCACGGCGGTCATTCGGACGCCCGCTCGTCGTCCCCGGCGGCCGGTCCCCCGCCCGTGGCGGCCAGCGTCTCGATCAGTTTCAGGGAGTGCGCGTTGTACTCGACGACGATCGCGTGCGCGGCGAGCGGGTCGCGGCGCGACACGGCGTCCACGAGCTCCGTGTGCCGCGACCACAGGCGGCCGCGCAGATCGCCGCCGCGCTCCGCCTCGCGGCGCAGGTGCGGGACCGCGCACACCCAGGACTTGACGCGCAGGCGGTGCAGGAAGTCGGCGAGGTAGGCGTTGCCGAAGAGGGCGCTCAGCTCGCGCCAGAAGCGCAGGTCGTAGCCGATGAGGACGGTGAGGTCGCCCGCGGCGGCCGCGCGGGCGGCCTCCTCGCCGCGGCGGCGCACCGACACGAACCCGGCCGGTGGGACGGTGCGGCGCTCCGCCGTCACGGCGAGGTCGCGGAAGATGCCGTCCGCGACGAGGCCGCGGGCCTCGATCATGCCGCGGTAGTCGGCGAGCGTGTGCTCGTGCACGCGGAAGCCGCGGTGCTGCACGGAGTCGAGGAGGCCCTGCGCGGAGAGGTTCACGAGCGCCTCGCGGACCGGGGTCGCGGAGACGCCGTACTGCTCGGCTATCTCCTTCACCGTGAACTCCTGCCCCGGTATGAGGCGGCCCGCGAGGATCTCGTCGCGCAGGGCGTCGGCGATCTGCTGGCGCAGGGTGCTGCGGATGACGGCGGGGCCGTCGGCTCCGGGCATGGTGGGTGGCCTCCCCCTGCGAGGTCTGGTGCGGCTGCGCTCGACGACGTGGCGGGCGTCGTCGCTTACGAGCACGTCAGACTACGCGGTCGGGGTTCCGCCTCCTGAGCCACGCCCGGCGACGGGGCTCAGGCCACGTGGGTGTCGGCGACGTCCAGGGCCCGGTCGAGGGCGGCGAGGCCGTCCTTCGCCTCGGCGTCCGTGATGGTGCACGGCGGCACCACGTGCGTCCGGTTCATGTTCACGAAGGGCCACAGGCCGTTCGCCTTCGCGGCGGCGGCGAACGCGGCCATGGGGGCGTTGGCCTCGCCGCTCGCGTTGTAGGGGACCAGGGGCTCCCGGGTCTCCCGGTCCCGGACGAGCTCCAGGGCCCAGAACATGCCGACGCCCCGCACCTCGCCCACGCTCGGGTGCCGCTCGGCCAGGTCGCGCAGGCCGGGGCCGATGACGTCGGCGCCGACGCGCGCCGCGTTCTCGACGACACCGTCGTCCGCCATGACGTTCAGCGTCGCGACGGCGGCCGCGCAGGCCAGCGGGTGGCCGGAGTAGGTGAGCCCGCCGGGGTAGGGCCTGCGGGCGAACGTCTCGGCGATCGCCGACGAGATCGCCACGCCGCCCAGCGGCACGTATCCGGAGTTCACGCCCTTGGCGAAGGTCAGCAGGTCCGGTACGACGCCGTCGTGGTGGTCCACGGCGAACCACGCGCCGGTGCGGCCGAAGCCCGCCATGACCTCGTCCAGGATCAGGACGATGCCGTGCCGGTCGCACAGCTCGCGCACGCCCGCGAGGTAGCCGGGCGGCGGGGGCATGATCCCGGCGGTGCCCGGGATCGTCTCCAGGATGATCGCCGCGATGGTCCCGGGCCCCTCGAAGGCGATGGTGTCCTCCAGGTGCGTCAGGGCCCGCTCGCACTCCTGGGTCTCGGTCTCGGCGTAGAACGGGGACCGGTAGAGGAACGGCGCCCAGAAGTGCACGACGCCCGCCGACGCGGTGTCGGACGGCCAGCGGCGCGGGTCACCGGTGAGGTTGATCGCGGCGGCGGTGGCCCCGTGGTACGAGCGGTACGCGGAGAGCACCTTGGGGCGGCCGGTGTGCAGCCGGGCCATGCGGGTGGCGTTCTCCACGGCCTCGGCCCCGCCGTTGGTGAAGAAGATCTTGTCCAGGTCGCCCGGGGTGCGCTCGGCGATGAGCCGGGCCGCCTCCGAGCGGGCCTCGATCGCGAACGCCGGGGCGAACGTGGCGAGCTTCCCCGCCTGCTCCTGGATCGCGGCGACGACCTTGGGGTGCTGGTAGCCGATGTTCGTGTAGACGAGGCCGCTGGTGAAGTCGAGGTAGCGGTTGCCCTCGTAGTCCCAGAAGTACGAGCCGTCCGCGCCGGCCACCGCGAGCGGGGTGATCAGTTCCTGGGCCGACCAGGAGTGGAAGACGTGCGCGCGGTCGGTTGCGGCGACCGCTGCGCCGAGCTGGGGGTTGGGCTGAGGGGTCATGGGGGCGAGGGTAGGTGTCCGGGACGCGGCCCCGACATGGGCGCGGTGTCTGGCGACCGCCGCGTAACGCGACAACCTGTCGCGCCGCCGCCCCCCGCCGCTACCGCGGCGGATCCCTCCCACCCGCCCACCCATCACACCTGGCTTCGCCCGCCCGGCCAGCACGGCCCAGCACCCAGGCGCCGCCCAGCCGTGCAACCGAGCCCCAGCAGGCGGAGCCCCAGCCGTACAGCCGAGGCGCCCCCGCCTCAGCGCGGCTCCGGCGGCCGCTGCCGCGGCATGTTCGGCCGGGCCCCCGGCGGCAGCGGGAAGCGGCCCGAGGCCCCGCCGGGCTCGCGGGCGGGTGCGGGGACGGCCCCGCCCGCGCCGGTCTGCATGGCGAGCGGCGCGGCCCCGGCCCGGAACTCCACCATCCAGTCCACGGTCTCGGCCCGCACCAGCTCGGTCACGTCGTCGGCGAACCTCCGCAGCACCCCCAGGCACCGCTCCGCCGCCTCGCTCGCGGTCCCCTCCGTCGGCCCGAGCACCTCCCGCACGCTCTCCGACGCCCAGTCGAACTGGAGCACCTGCAACCGCCGCTGCACGGCCTGCGCGGTGGCGACGTCCCGCATCCACCCGGACGTGAACCCGAAGTACCGGTCGCACCCCACGCACGCGACCCCCACGAGCAGCGAGACGAACCCCCACGTGGCCACGGACCCCGCCGCCCCGACGAGGTCGAGCAGCGGCAGCACCCCGGCCCCGAGCGCCCCGAGCGCGGCGCCGCCGCGGAGGATCCGGGCCCCGCGCCGCTTGCGGACGCGGTCGCGCAGATACCATCCGGCGGTGTCGAGCGCACCCCGCTCCACCCACCGGTAGAGCTCGTCGAGCCGTGCCGCGGGCTCGCCCCAGTCGCCGGTGGGGAACTCCCGGCCGCCCGGGGCACCCCCGAGCCCGCCACCCGCGCCGCCCGGCGCCCCCGCCCCTGCCTCGTGCCCATGGGGCACCCCCTCAGGCTGCATCTCCGGCTGGTGGTGGCTCACCCGGCACTCCCTCGGCTTCCGCATAAGTTCCGCATAAGTGACGCAACGTAATGGACGGTGCCTCTGCGCGAGCACAAGTCCTACCGCCCAATGGGTGGCTATGCGGCCGTTTTCACGGCTTTTCCTCCTGGAAGGGGTGCTTGATCAGGTATAGGAGCACCGTCGATCTCACCCGAAAGAGTGCCGCCGGGAGTGCCGGGGCGCTCGCCTCCGTCACCACGTAGGCTCATGCCAGGCGTCAACCCGCCCGACAAGCACGTCGTACGCACTCGACCGACACCAGGAGCTGATCGTGATCCCCGGTGGTGGACAGCCCAACATGCAGCAGCTGCTCCAGCAGGCCCAGAAGATGCAGCAGGACCTCGCGAAGGCACAGGAGGAGCTGGCGCGCACGGAGGTCGAGGGCCAGGCGGGCGGTGGCCTCGTCAAGGCCACGGTCACCGGTTCCGGTGAGCTGCGCGCCCTCGTGATCGACCCGAAGGCGGTCGACCCGGAGGACACCGAGACCCTCGCGGACCTGGTCGTGGCCGCCGTACACGCGGCGAACGAGAACGCGCAGGCGCTACAGCAGCAGAAGCTCGGCCCGCTCGCGCAGGGCCTGGGCGGCGGCGGCATCCCCGGCCTGCCGTTCTAATCGCCGTTACCTTCAAAGTCGCCCGGCGGCCAACTACGGTACGTATCACAGCCCCCTGACCCCCGAACACTGGCCCGGAAAACCCGCAGGAAAGGCAGTCCGTTGTACGAAGGCGTGGTCCAGGACCTCATCGACGAACTGGGCAGGCTGCCCGGCGTCGGTCCCAAGAGCGCGCAGCGGATCGCCTTCCACATCCTCCAGGCGGAGCCGACGGACGTCCGGCGCCTCGCGCACGCGCTCCTGGAGGTGAAGGAGAAGGTCCGCTTCTGCGCGACCTGCGGGAACGTGGCGCAGGAGGAGCTCTGCAACATCTGCCGTGACGCCCGCAGGGACCCCTCGGTCATCTGTGTGGTCGAGGAGCCCAAGGACGTCGTGGCGATCGAGCGGACCCGCGAGTTCCGGGGTCGGTACCACGTGCTCGGCGGCGCCATCAGCCCCATCGAGGGCGTGGGCCCCGACGACCTGCGCATACGGGAACTCCTCGCGCGCCTCGCCGACGGCACGGTCACCGAGCTGATCCTGGCGACGGACCCGAACCTGGAGGGCGAGGCCACGGCGACGTACCTCGCGCGCATGATCAAGCCGATGGGCCTGAAGGTCACCCGCCTGGCCAGCGGACTCCCTGTCGGGGGAGATCTGGAATACGCGGACGAGGTCACCCTGGGCCGCGCTTTCGAGGGGAGACGACTCCTAGATGTCTAAGTCACCTGAGCCGCAGCCGAAGACGCTGGTGCACGCCGCGTCCCAGGACCCGGACGACTTCGCGGTGCAGATCTCCGACCAGATCGAGAGCTTCATCGTCGCGGTCACGGAGGTCGCCCGGGGCGACGAGCCGGACTCGGCCGTCCCCTTCCTCCTCCTGGAGGTCTCCCAGCTGCTCCTGGCCGGGGGCCGCCTCGGCGCGCACGAGGACATCGTCCCCGACGAGCGCTACGAGCCGGACCTGGGCCCGGAGGGCGACGTGGACGAGCTGCGCGAGCGCCTGGCCGCCCTGCTCGACCCCATCGACGTCTACTCCGAGGTCTTCGACCCCTACGAGCCGCGCAAGGCCCCGGTCGCCTGCCGCATCTCCGACGACCTGGCCGACGTCGTCACGGACCTCCGCCACGGCCTGGCCCACTACCGCGAGGGCCGCACCACGGAGGCCCTGTGGTGGTGGCAGTTCTCCTACTTCTCCAACTGGGGCTCCACGGCCTCCGCGTCCCTGCGCGCCCTCCAGTCCCTGGTCGCCCACGTCCGGCTGAACCAGCCCCTGGAGGACCTCAACGGCCTCGACACCGACCAGGACCTCACGGACGAGACCCTGGAAGAGGCCGCGGGCAAGGTCATGGCCGAAGAAATCGCAGGCCCCCTGGGCCTGCGCCCCGTCCAGTAGCCCCTTTCCCGGCCCGCTCTCCCTCAGGGCCCCCGCGCGCCCCTGTGACCCACCCCACTTTGCGGAGTGCGCCGCTCCGTAGCGGGCAGTGGAGCTGTCGGAGCGGCCGGAGGACAGGGAGCCGTCGGGTGATCAAGGCGTGAGCGGGACATCTCACGATCTGATACCCCCGGGGCGGAATTCGGCCGCTCGTTAGACTGAGCCGACCGCCGTGGGCGGGAAGAGACGTAACGGAGCGAGGAGCGCACGTGGGCCTTGTCGTGCAGAAGTACGGAGGCTCCTCCGTAGCCGATGCCGAGGG
Source organism: Streptomyces sp. NPDC053474 (assembly GCF_044544845.1). Lineage (NCBI taxonomy): Bacteria > Bacillati > Actinomycetota > Actinomycetes > Kitasatosporales > Streptomycetaceae > Streptomyces > Streptomyces sp. NPDC053474. The sequence goes on along the minus strand of NZ_JBITXV010000002.1, from coordinate 215,298 downwards.
CATCAAGCGGGTCGCCAAGCGCATCGTCGACGCCAAGAAGAACGGCCACCAGGTGGTCGTCGTGGTGTCGGCGATGGGTGACACGACGGATGAGTTGATCGATCTTGCCGGGCAGGTGTCACCGATCCCTGCCGGGCGCGAATTCGACATGCTGCTGACCGCCGGAGAGCGGATCTCCATGGCCCTGCTGGCCATGGCGATCAAGAACCTGGGCCACGAGGCCCAGTCGTTCACGGGCAGCCAGGCCGGTGTCATCACCGACTCGGTCCACAACAAAGCCCGGATCATCGATGTGACGCCGGGCCGCATCCGGACCGCGCTCGACGAGGGCAACATCGCCATCGTCGCCGGTTTCCAGGGCGTCAGCCAGGACAAGAAGGACATCACGACCCTGGGTCGTGGCGGGTCCGACACCACCGCCGTCGCCCTCGCCGCCGCGCTCGACGCGGAGGTGTGCGAGATCTACACGGACGTGGACGGCGTCTTCACCGCCGACCCGCGCGTCGTGAAGAAGGCCCGGAAGATCGACTGGATCAGCTTCGGGGACATGCTGGAGCTGGCCAGCTCCGGGTCCAAGGTGCTGCTCCACCGCTGTGTGGAGTACGCGCGCCGTTACAACATCCCGATCCACGTGCGGTCCTCCTTCAGTGGGCTGCAAGGCACGTGGGTCAGCAACGAACCGCAAGGGGACCGCAAGGTGGAGCAGGCGATCATCTCTGGTGTCGCGCACGACACGTCCGAGGCCAAGATCACGGTCGTCGGCGTGCCGGACAAGCCGGGCGAGGCCGCCGCGATCTTCCGCGCCGTCGCCGACGCCGAGATCAACCTCGACATGATCGTCCAGAACGTGTCGGCCGCCGCGACGGGCCTCACCGACATCTCCTTCACGCTGCCCAAGGCCGAGGGCCGCAAGGCCATCGACGCCCTGGAGAAGACGAAGGCGGGCGTCGGCTTCGACTCGCTGCGCTACGACGACCAGATCGCGAAGATCTCCCTGGTCGGCGCGGGCATGAAGACGAACCCCGGCGTCACCGCCACGTTCTTCGAGGCGCTGACGGACGCGGGCGTGAACATCGAGCTGATCTCCACCTCCGAGATCCGCATCTCCGTGGTCACCCGCGCCGAGGACGTCAACGAGGCCGTGCGCGCCGTGCACACCGCCTTCGGCCTCGACTCCGACTCGGACGAGGCCGTGGTCTATGGAGGCACCGGGCGATGAACCGCAAGCCGACGCTCGCGGTCGTCGGGGCGACCGGGGCCGTCGGCGCGGTGATGCTCCAGATCCTGTCGCAGCACGCCGACATCTGGGGCGAGATCAGACTCGTCGCCTCCCCGCGCTCGGCCGGTCGCAAGCTGGCCGTGCGCGGGGAGGAGGTCGAGGTCCTCGCGCTGAGCGAGGACGTCTTCGAGGGCGTCGACGTCGCCATGTTCGACGTGCCCGACGAGGTGGCGGCCCAGTGGGCGCCCATCGCCGCCTCGCGAGGTGTCGTCGTGGTCGACAACTCCGCCGCCTTCCGCCTCGACCCGGACGTCCCGCTGGTCGTTCCGGAGGTCAATCCGCACGCCGCGCGCGTGCGGCCGCGCGGCATCATCGCCAACCCGAACTGCACCACCCTCTCGATGATCGTGGCGCTCGGCGCCCTGCACGCCGAGTTCGGCCTGCGGGAGCTCGTGGTCTCGTCGTACCAGGCCGTCAGCGGGGCCGGGCGGGACGGCGTCGACACGCTGCGGCGCCAGCTCAGGCTCGTCGCGGACAGCGACCTCGGCACCGGGCCCGGCGACCTGCGCCGCGCCGTCGGGGACGACACCGGGCCCTTCCCGGAGCCCGTCGCGCTGAACGTGGTGCCCTGGGTCGGTTCCGTACGCGACGACGGCTGGTCGTCGGAGGAGATGAAGGTCCGGGACGAGTCCCGGAAGATCCTCGGCCTGCCGGACCTGAAGGTCGCGGTGACGTGCGTACGGGTGCCGGTCGTCACGACGCACTCGCTGACGGTCCACGCGCGCTTCGAGGGCGAGGTGACCGTCGCGCGGGCCCGCGAGATCCTCGCCACCGCGCCCGGGGTCGTCCTGTTCGACGACCCGGCCGCCGGTGAGTTCCCGACGCCCGCCGACGCCGTCGGCACCGACCCCACGTGGGTCGGCCGCCTGCGCCGCGCCCTGGACGACCCGGCCGCGCTCGAACTCTTCGTGTGCGGGGACAACTTGCGCAAGGGCGCCGCCCTGAACACGGCGCAGATCGCGGAGTTGGTGGCGGGGGAACTCCCGGGCGGCTGACCCGCCTTACCCCGGAGGCGGTCCGCCGGGGCAGACCGGGCTGCCCGAAAGGCCTCCCGAAGCGGAGCACTCTGTAGGACCTGTGTAAGTTCTGTGTCCTATCTCTGGTCCAGACCGCTTGAACTGGGGCGTCCGCGCGTTCGAAGATTCGCCTTCCGGTCCCTGCAACCGACCGGGCGGCGCAGGCGTCTTCGCCGTCGCCCTCCGGAGGGCGGCCGGAACGCTGCGAAAAGCAATTGGGGCATAGGGGAAGAGCTGGTACGCATGGGGGCTTTTGACGCACCGTGGAGAGCGGTGCCTGTGAGGCACGTCGCGCGCGCGATGCCGAACGCCATGCCTGACGCGTACAACCCTGACGGGGGGAAGCGTGTCCAACAGGCGTGGCAGAGGTACTCGAATTCACCGCGAGCGGAGCGGCGGCACTGCGACCGTCCCGCCGTCCTCGCGTACCCGGCGGCATGCCGGTGATCGCCCCCATGCCCGTGACGCGGCCCGCCCGCATTCCGACGCAGCGCGAGGGCGATGAGGTGGCCGTGACCGCGGGCACCACCGTCGACCACCTCACCGAGACCTATCGCGCCCACTACCGGTCGCTGCTCGGGCTCGCCGCCCTGCTCCTCGACGACACCGCGTCCTGCGAGGACGTCGTGCAGGAGGCGTTCATCCGCGTCCACTCCGCGCGCAAGCGCGTCCGCGACCCCGAGAAGACCCTCGCGTACCTGCGCCAGACCGTGGTGAACCTCTCCCGGTCCGCGCTGCGCCGACGCATCCTCGGCCTGAAGCTCCTCACCAAGCCGATGCCCGACATGGCGAGCGCCGAGGAGGGCGCGTACGACCAGCTGGAGCGCGACGAGCTGATCAAGGCCATGCGCGGCCTGCAGCGCCGCCAGCGCGAGGTCCTCGTCCTGCGGTACTTCGCGGACATGACCGAGGCCCAGGTCGCCGAGACGCTCGGCATATCGCTCGGCTCGGTCAAGGCCTACGGCTCGCGCGGCATCGCCGCCCTGCGGGTCGCCATGGAGGCCCCGGCATGAGCGGAGCGGGCGACATGGGCAAGCACCACGAGCACGACGCTGGGAACGACACGGTGAAGCACGGGCCGGGCGACGGCGACCGCCCCGACCACGGACACGACGTACCGGACGTCACGGAGCAGCTGCGCGGCCTCGGGCGGCTGACCGCCCTCGACGGCGGCACCACACCGTTCGGCGGCCCAGGCGGCCCAGGCGGTCCCGACGGCCCAGGCGACCCCGACGCGCCCGGCGGCCTCGCCGACGACGAGCTGGCGCTGCGGCGGATGCTGCGCACCGCCGTCGAGGACATCGAGCCGGGCGACGCGGCCCTGGACCGGCTCCGGCACGCGGTGCCCGCGCGCCGGGCCCGCAAGCGGCAGGCCTTCGTCGGCGCGGCCGCCGTCGTCCTCTTCGCGGCCACCGCCGTGCCCGCGCTCGTGCACGTCACCCGCTCGTCGGGCGACTCCGACGCGCGGCCGTCCATCGCGGGTGCGGGCAGCAGCCAGCACAGCCAGGGCGGCAGCACCGAGGGCAAGGACCCCGACCGCCCCGGCAAGGAGACCGGCGGCGGCAAGAAGAAGGAAGAGAAGAAGGACGACAAGGACAAGGGCGGCAAGGGCAAGGAGAAGGGCAGCAAGGACAAGGGCGAGACGGGCCGGGGCGGCGCCACCGGGGGCACCGAGCCCGACGACCACGGCACCGACGCCGTGAGCTCGCCCGCCTGTGACGCCACCCAGCTCGGCGCCTCCGGATCCGTAGGGGCCGCCGACGCCGAGGGCAAGGTCTACGGCACCTTCCGCGTCGCCAACGTCTCCGGCAGCAGCTGCACCGTGGAGAACGCGGGCGCCGTGGCCGCCACCGCCCAGGGCGCGGCCAGCCCCTCCGCCGTCAACGTGGTCGACCACACCCCGGGCGACGGCACGGGCCTGCCCGACCCGGCCCAGGAGGCCAGCTCCCTCGTCCTCAAGCCCGGCGCCTCGTACGAGGTGCGCTTCGCCTGGGTGCCCTCGGCGCAGTGCCCGTCCGACGGCGGCGAGCCCACGCCGAACCCGTCCCCGTCCGAGGGCGGCGCGGGCGGCAGCGGCTCGGAGGGCGGCACCGGCGACAGCGGCGGCGTGACCCCCCAGCTGATCCGCGAGGACGGCACCAAGGACGGCAGCGTCGCGGTGTCCCTCACGGCGGAGCCGGGCGCCCCGTCGGCGGACGCGACGGTGCTGAACGCGTGCTCGGGCACGGTGTACAAGACCGGGGTGCTTCCGGCGCAGTAGCCCGCCGGGACGGCGCGGGCCCGGCCTCAGGTCGTGGACGGCTGCGGAGCCTCCGGCTCCTGTGCGAGGCCCAGCTCGGCGTCCCGCGCGAACTCCCGCTCGCGGCGGAAGAGCCGGAACCACATGAACACCACGAACCCCGCGAACACGAACCACTCGCCCGTGTAGCCCAGGTTCTGGAACGCCTTGAGGTTCAGGCCCGAGTCCTCCGGCGCGGCCGCCGGGACCGGCCGCAGGCCGTCGGTGCCCTTGTCGAGCGTGACCCAGGCGTCGTACACGTCGTCCGGGACGATGTTCACGAGCGACGCCGCGCTGATCATGCCGACCTGGCCCGTGGGCAGGCCGCCCGCCGTCCGGACTCCGTCCGAACTGGGGCTCTCCGAGGCCTGGAGCGCGCCGGTGACGGTGACCTCGCCCTTGGGCGGCGCGGGCGCCCGGCGCGCGTCGGCCTTGCCGGGCAGCCAGCCGCGCACGACCGGCAGCGACTTGCCGCCGTCGGTACGCAGCAGCGTGAGGACGTAGTACCCGCTGCGGCCGTCCAACGTCCGGTCCGGCACGAGGAGTTGCTTGCCGTACCGCCCGGTGGCCGTCGTCCGCTCGCCCGACGTCTCCCGGTCCACGGGCAGCAGCCCGGCCAGCGGCCGCGGCTTCGCGCTCGGGTCGACGGCCGCCTGCTTCTTGGCGTTCTCGTGGTCCTGTACGCGGTCCTCGAAGCGGCCGAGCTGCCAGGAGCCCATGAACAGGCACAGCGGGATGGCCAGCGCGACGAAGACGTTGATCCCCCACCAGCGGGGGGTCAGCAGGAACCGGTACACGCCCTCCACGGTACGGGGCGCCCCGGGGAAGGCTTCCCCCGGGGCGCCCCGCGCGGACCCTAGGGCAGGTGCCGGGCGGCGAAGTCCAGCTCCAGGGCGACCTGCTTGATGCGCTCGTCGACGACCAGGGAGCCGTGGCCCGCCTCGTAGCGGTACACCTCGTGGACCGCGGCGCGCTGGGCGAGGCGGTCCACGTAGTTCTCCACCTGGCGGATGGGGCAGCGGGGGTCGTTCACCCCCGCGGAGATGTAGACCGGGGCCTTGACCGCGTCCACGTACGTCAGCGGGGACGAGGCCTCGAAGCGCTCGGGCACCTCCTCCGGCGTGCCGCCGAACAGGGTGCGGTCCATCGCCTTCAGGGCCTCCATCTCGTCGTGGTACGCCGTCACGTAGTCCGCGACGGGGACCGCGGCGAGGCCGAGCGCCCAGGCGTCGGGCTCGGTGCCGAGGCCGAGGAGCGTGAGATAGCCGCCCCAGGAGCCGCCGGACAGGATCAGCCGGTCCGGGTCCGCGAGGCCGGAGGCCACGGCCCAGTCGCGCACCGCCGCGATGTCCTCCAGCTCGATGAGCCCGACGCGGTGCTTGAGGGCGTCGGTCCACGCCCGGCCGTACCCCGTGGAGCCGCGGTAGTTGACCCGCACCACCGCGTACCCGTGGTCGACCCAGGCGGCGGGGCCCGCCGCGAAGGCGTCGCTGTCGTGCCAGGTGGGGCCGCCGTGCACCTCGAAGACCGTGGGCAGCGGGCCCTCGGCTCCCGCGGGCCGCTGCACCAGGGCGTGGACGCGGCCGCCGGGGCCCTGAACCCAGGCGTCCTCCACCGGCACCGAGGCGGGTGCCTTCGCGCCGGGCGGGTCAAGGACGACCCGGCCGGAGGTGGAGCGCAGGACGGGCGGCTCGGCGGCCGACGACCACATGTACTCCACCGTGCCGTCCGGGCGGGCCGTCGCGCCGGACACCGAGCCGCGCGGGGTCTCCACGCGGGTCAGCTCGCGGGTGGCCAGGTCGAACCGCCACAGGTCGCCGCGGGCCTCGAAGTCGTGCGCGACGAGCAGCGCCGAGCCGTCGGGATACCACTCCGCCGACACGTCGCCCGGCAGGTCGAGGGCCAGGTCCGTCTCCTCGCCCGAGGCCACGTCCCACAGCATCGGCTCCCAGCGGCCCCGGCGCTGGTGGCCGACGAGCAGCCGGGTGTCCCCCGCCACCGGCGCGAAGCCCAGGGACTCCAGGCCGAGCTCGACCTCGCCGCCCTTGGTGTCGTCCAGGTCGGCGACCACCGAGCCGTCCAGGCGCAGGACGCGCAGCGCGGAGTGCATCGCGTCGCCGTGCTCCGTGTGCTCGATCACGATCAGGGAGCCGTCGTGCGAGAGGTCGCCGACGCCCGCGGACTCGCGGTGGCGGTAGATCTCGACGGGCTCGGCGCCCGGGGCCGCGTCCGGGCCGACGACGTGCACCGTCGAGCCGTCCTCGTCCGTGGAGCGGCCCACCACGACCGTGCGGCCGTCCCGGCCGAGGGCGAGCCCGGCCGGATACGACGGGGCGAGGCCGGGCACGGCGGCCTCGTCGGGGCCGCCGGTGAAGGGCTGACGGCGCCAGACGCCGAACTCGTCACCGTCCTTGTCGTCGAACCACCAGATCCACTGGCCGTCGGGGGAGAGCAGACCGTCCGTCGTGCCGTTCGCCCGGTCGGTGACCTGGCGCTGGGCGCCTGTCGCGCGGTCCCAGGCGTACAGCTCGTACGTGCCCGTCGCGTTCGACACGAACAGGGAGCGGTCCGGGGCGTCCTCCGCCCAGTCGGGCAGCGACACCCGCGCCGCCCGAAACCGCCTCTCCCAGTCAGGCACCCCACCCTTCCCGGCCCCGCTCCCGCCTACCGTGCCGCCCCCGGCTGCCGCCCCGCTTCCGGCTTCCGTGCCGCTTGCGCCTGCCGTGCCGCTTCCACCTGCTGTGCCGTCTTCGGCTGCCGTGCCGCTTCCACCTGCCGCGCTGCCCTTGGCTGCTGTGCCGCCCCCGGCCCCCGCGCTGCCCTCGGCTGCCGCTTCGCGCCCGGCTGCCGCGCGGCCCTCGGCTTCCGTGCCGCCCCCGGCCCCCGCGCCGCCCCCGGCCCCCGCGCCGCCCCCGGCCCCCGCGTCCACCTGTTCACCCGTCTCACTCATGGCCCCATAGTGCCTCGCTCTCCCCGGAATCCGCTGGCGAGGGTCCCCAGCCTGTGGATAACTTTCGCGCATGTACACACCGAACCCCGCCGACTGGCGCGAGTCCAACCGGCGGCGCTGGGACGAGCGTGTGCCGATCCACCTGGCCAGCGACTACTACGACCTCGCCGCCTTCCACGCGGGCAAGGACCCGCTGCGCGCCTTCGAACGGGCCGAGATCGGCGACGTCACCGGCCGCTCCCTGCTGCACCTCCAGTGCCACATCGGCCTCGACACCCTCTCCTGGGCGCGGCACGGGGCCGCCCGCGTCGTCGGCCTCGACTTCTCCGAACCCGCCGTGGAGGCCGCCCGCGGCCTCGCCGCCGAGCTCGGGTTCGCCCAGGACCGGGCCGCGTTCGTCGCCGCCGACGTGTACGACGCCGCCGAGGCCGTGCCGGACTCCGCGTACGACATCGTCTACACCGGCGTCGGCGCACTGTGCTGGCTCCCCGACATCCGGCGCTGGGCCGAGACCGCCGCCTCCCTCGTCGCGCCCGGGGGCTTCCTCTACCTCGCCGAGTTCCACCCCCTCACGGACGTCCTCGACGACGCGACCGGTACGCGGATCGAGCACGACTACTTCGCCCGCGACCCGTGGGTCGACGACGGGCCCGGCGGGTACGCCGACGGGGACGCCGTCACCGTCCACAACCGCAGCGTCGAGTGGCAGCACCCCGTCGGCGAGGTCGTCACGGCCCTCGCGCGGGCGGGCCTGCGCATCGACTTCCTGCACGAGCACGACGTGACCCTCTTCCGCAGGTTCGCCGCGCTCGAACCGCGCGACGGGCTCTACCGCTACCCGGCCACGAGCCCGCGCGCGCCCCTGATGTACTCCCTCAAGGCCAGCAGGACCTGACCCCTAGGCCGGGTGCAGCCAGGCCTCCCGCGGTGGCGTGCCGAACTCGCCGAGCTTCGTGCACGACCACGCCCGCAGCACCTCGTGCGCGGCGCCCTCGCCGGTCGCCGCGGTCGCCGCGGTCGCCGCGGCCGCCGCGAGCGTCGTGACGACCACGTCCGTGCCGTGCCGGGCCAGCAGCAGGTCCCGCATGCGCGTCGCCACCCGCCTGCGGCGGTACTCCGGCAGCACCATCAGCTCCACGAGCAGGAACAGGCGGCCTGCCGCGGCCGCGCCCGTCGCCGCGGGCGGCAGGACGTCGCGCAGCGTCGTGAAGTCCGGGGTGTCGGGGGTCGCGCGGTAGCCGTACACGCAGCCGACCAGGCCGCTGGCGGAGTCCGCCGCGACCATGTCGAAGTCCCGCTCCTGCACGTGCCGCTCGAACCGCGCCAGAAACCCCGCCCGCCCGAACCCCTCGCCCCCGTACGGTGCCTGCGCCTGACCTCCGCCCGCGTACGAGGCCTGCGTTCCGCCCGCGTGCGGTGCCTGCGGCCGCGCTCCGTATGGTGCCTGCGCGCTGTCCGCGTGCGGTGCCTGCGGCTGCCCTCCGTACGAGGCCTGCGTCTCGCCTCCGTACGAGGCCTGCGCCTCGCTACCGTACGAGGCCTGCGTCTCGCTACCGTACGGTGCTTGGCCTCGGCCTCCGTGCTGCCCCCGGCCTGCGTCCTGGGCCTGGCCCCGGTCCGGGGTCCGGGCCTGCTCTTGGTGCTCGGACTGTTCATGGCACGCCGTGTACACCGTCGCCACGGTCTCGCGCTGCTGCTCCGCCTGCCAACGTGACAGCCGCCGCAAGAACACCTCTGCCATCCGCGCCTCCCCCTACGCCTGGGTGAGCATGGTGACAGCACGAGCCGCCGCGCGGAACCAGCCCCGCCCGGGCTTCTCCCACCCACCCGCCCTCACCCGGGCCCACCGCCCCGCTGCCGCACCGGGATGCTTCCCACCCGCCGCCCGTTCCTGCCCCAGCGTCCCGGCCGGACCCCGACCTGGCGCCTCGTGGACCACCGTCCGCTCCTGCCCCGCTGCCTGGGGGGGCGGTCCCCGGCCTGTCGGCTACGGGCCGTCGCCACCCTGCCCCACCGCTACCGCGGCGGGATGCTCCCCACCCACCCGCCCGTTCCTGCCCCAGCGTCCCGGCCGGACCCCGACCTGGCGCCTCGTGGACCACCGTCCGCTCCTGCCCCGCTGCCTGGGGGGGCGGTCCCCGGCCTGTCGGCTACGGGCCGTCGCCGCCCTGCCCCACCGCTATCGCGGCGGGATGCTTCCCGCCCGCCCACCCGTTCCTGCCCCAGCGTCCCGGCCGAGCCCCGACCTGGCGCCTCGTGGACCACCGTCCGCTCCTGCCCCGCTGCCTGGGGGGGCGGTCCCCGGCCTGTCGGCTACGGGCCGTCGCCGCCCTG